>CAYGPQ010000004.1:0-80130 GCA_964351775.1 uncultured Kordia sp.
CGGCTTTAGAACCTTTAAACATTTTTATATTTTCTATGTTCAAAAACATATGAAAGATGACTTCCCAAGCACAGTTTCATACAATAGGTTTACCGAGCTGATGCAACAGAATTTGATGCCAATGACACTGTTCTTAAAGACGTGTTGTTTGGGAAAATGTACAGGGATTTCCTTTATAGATTCCACACCAGTTAGAGTATGTAAATCTAAAAGAATAGCTAATAATAAAGTATTCAAAGGCATTGCTACCACTGGGAAATCTACCATGGGTTGGTTTCATGGATTTAAACTTCATATCGTTATAAATGACAAAGGAGAGATTCTAAATTTCACTATTACTGGGGCTAATGTAGATGATCGAACACCGCTAAAACAGGAACGATTCCTAGATAAAATATATGGTAAATTATTTGCGGACAAAGGGTATATTGGAAAAGAACTGATGCAGTTACTTTTTGTCGATGGAGTACATTTAATTACTTCAGTTAGGAATAATATGAAGAACTCTTTAATGTCTATGAGTGACAAAATTTTACTTAGAAAACGCTCCATAATTGAAACAGTTAATGATGAACTCAAAAATATCTGTCAAATTGAGCATTCAAGACATAGAAGCTTTGGAAATTTCTTGTCAAATATCATCGCAGGTCTTATTGCATATAGCTTTTTACCTAAAAAACCATCTATTAAATATCAAACAATTAATTCAAATCAACTTGTTGCTTTTTAATCGAACTCAAGTTATTAACTAAAATTATGTAGCTTTTTTAAAACGGGTCAAAGCTAAACACAATACATCTATGACAGAAATTCCTGTTATTTCTATTATATAGCAAATTGGGCGATTAGTGTTTAATCTAAAGGTTTGTGTCTATTTGCAAAGTCGCCAAATCTTTTGATTTGGTATTAAAAGAGAAAAATTAAAACAAAATCAAAAGATTTAGCTTGTGGCTAATCCGAAAATAATTACTTGTTTTCTGCCCAACTTGCCATATATTTAACATTAAATACAATTCATAAGATATGAAACCGCAAGAGGAAATAGCTGAAATCATAAAAAGTATAGATGTTGAAATTCATCAGGTTTCTCGTCTTGATACTTCTACCTCAGAAATTGCCATTCTTGCAAAAGGTGGCTTAATTAAGAATTTTGAATTTTTGAAAGAACTCTCCTCAAGTCATCCAAAAAATTATTTTTTTCTACTGAGTTCTTTAAGAGGGATTTGCGAAGACTTAATTTCAATCTCCTACATAAAAGATAATGTATCACAAGAAGAACTTAAAAAGTTATTTGAATTCAACAAAACATATACTACAAGTCAAGCATTAAATAAACAATTCAATTTTTTCAAAAAATTTAAGCCTAATCAAAGAGTAGTTCATCCGAAATTAGTTGTTAAAGAAGATGTATTCAACGATACGAAAAGCAATTTAAGTGAATCTCATATTAAGAGAATTGCGAGAGAAAACGGAATTAAAAACTTACCATCAGTAAAAGATATGGCTGAAAAATCAGATTACGATTCTCTCTATGAATACATATATTATATGACTTCAGCTACTGTACACTTTAGATTAAATAATTTCACTAAACTTTGTTGGGGAGAATATAACAAAGATGGAGAGATTAAAGAATTTGAACTATCAACAGAAAATCAAAACAATTTTAGCGCGGAAACATGTCTTTGTTACGGAACTTTTCTATTTTCTGAAATGGTAGGAAAAACGGAATCAATTCTTAATCTTTCCGTAGAACTAATGATTGAAGTAAAAAAATTAAGAAAAATGCTTGATGAAAATTTATGGCCTCATTTCTTAAATAGTGAACATCTTAATTTGAATAGTTATAAATTGCTTTTGGGAAGTATCCTATATGATAACGGGGATGAAAAAAGTACTTGACACTATATATATAACTAGACCTAAATTTTTATTTTAACTTAATAATCGTGTATAACTCAATTTTTCAATTGATGAAGAGTAGTTTATATACATACAACTAATTTTTATAACATGTAATGAAAAAAACTTCCTGTCATTACTCCAAAAAAGAAGAATAACAGAAAGTTTTAAATAAATGAGGTGCATTTAACAAGCAATTAAAAGTTCAGAATTGTTTTCTAAGTATTCCCCAAAAGATATAATGTCTTTGATAGAAAACTTAGATTCTGGAATGTTGTGGCTTCAAAAATTCTTAACGAAAAATGATTGCTACACTGCGGAAAAGAGGGAAACCGTTATTGACTTTTATATGGAACTCACATTATTTATGATAATCAGATCATTACTTTCGCAACATCTGTCAATTTCGGAATGGTCGCGTTCCAATTGTATACATCTTTTATTTTGACTCTGAACGCATCTAAAGCTGTGGGTTCGCCATGAATTAGATATATTTTTTCAGGAATATTTTTAATATGTTGCATCCAGTTTAGTAAGTCTTTTTGATCGGCATGTGCCGATAAACTATCGATACTTTTAATGGTAGCTTTCACAGGATAATATTTCCCGAAAAATCGAATTTCATGCACACCATCTTGCAATTGTCTGCCGCGTGTTCCTTCTGCCTGGTATCCAACTAATAAAACAGTGGTGGATGGTTCATCTATCAATTGTTGTAAATACGTAAGCACTCTTCCGCCAGTAACCATTCCGCTTCCAGCGATGATAATTTTAGACCGCGTATCATCAATGGTTTCCCAAGTTTCCTTATACGATTGTATGATATTGATATGATTGCACATCGCATTACATTCGTCAACTGACAGCTTATGCCATTTTGGAAAACGTCTGAAGACTTCCAATACATTTGCGCCCATAGGACTGTCTACAAAAATAGGAATGTTTGGAATTTTGTTCTTTTTGTAAAGTTTCCACAAAATGTACATTAAGGTTTGCAAACGCTCTACGGCAAAACTCGGAATGATGAGATTTCCTTTGGTATGAATAATCTCTTTTATAATTGTCGTCAGTATTTCTTCTATATCTTCTTCGGGATGTAATTTATTGCCGTAGGTACTTTCTATAAACAAAAAATCAGCCCATTCCGGTGTTTTTGGATCGCTTAATAAATAGTCGTTTTGTCGTCCAATATCTCCCGAAAACACAAATCGTTTGGCATTTATATCCAGTTCAATAAACGTAGCTCCAATGATATGTCCGTTGTATTGAAATCGGTAGGAGATATGTTCCGATAAGGAAATCCATTTATCTTCAATTTCTACTTGAAATAAGTGGAGTGTTTTCCTAACATCTTCCAAAGTATAAAATGGTAATGCAGGATTGTGTCTTGAATAGTGTTCTTCATTTGCTTTTTTGGCTTCTTCCTCGTGAATTTTAGCGCTGTCTTTTAGTATAATCTCAGCAATGGCTAATGTTGGCGCCGTGCCAATAATTTTCCCGTGAAATCCTTGTTGGAGCAAACGCGGTAAATAACCAACATGATCTAAGTGTCCGTGTGTGAGTAACACCACATCAATAGCCGCTACATCTATTGGCAAGTCGCACCAGTTGAGTTCTCGGAGTTCTTTGAGTCCTTGAAACATGCCACAATCAATCAAAATAGTTTTTTCTGAGGTTTCCAAAAGAAACTTAGATCCCGTAACAACACCAGCTGCACCCAAAAAGTTGATCTTTACAAATTTTTCCATATTAGGGGTTTTCAATTTTACATAATTGTGAGATTTCTTGTAGAATTTTCTGTTGTCGAATTTCAGAAACATTCAAGTGATCTAAAAAGAAATGATCGTCTAGCAATTCTCTGCACAGCACAATATCTCTGCTGAGTAAAAATTGTTTTTCTCTTTTAGTTAATAATGTTGACACCGTAATTGGATACAATCCCAATCGATCAATTCTGTCTTTTAACCCTTCATTTTGTGGATAATCCCAACTCAATAAATACAAACCAGCGCAGTTTCCATACCTTAAAGCATCTTCCGTAAATCGTGTATTTGTCACCACCCAACCTTTGGTCAATGACGTTTTATTTTTGGAATTTGTATCCCAATGTATTTTTATATCTTGATAGCGCGAGTTGATGTATAACGGCACTTTGACATTACACGTAATTCCTTGTTCCGTATGAAATTTACATTCAATCACCGTTGTTTCATTATTTTTATTCGCGATGATATCAACTTCATGCGATACACATTTTCCTTGTAAAAATTGACCAACTTCAGTGTCATACCCTGAATATGTTAACACCGCACTGACAAAGCGTTCAAAAGGAAATCCAGTAGGGCCTAACTCATAAATTGCTTTTTTGAGCTTGTATTTGGAAGCAAAATGACTTTTTTTCTTTTTCAATAACGCAAATGCTCTGTTGTAAATTTCTTTGGTCGAAATTCCTTGGTACAATTCGTCGCGGACTTTATCTAAAATATGTTGAACTAAGACATCATCTGCGCCAGTTTTTTTTAAGGAAGAACGCAATTTGTTTATTGAAAATTTCACTTTTTCACCAGATGCTTTCGTAATGATTATTGCTGTATTTTCCATTGGTTCGTTGTAAAAAAAGAGACAATCTTAAAAGTATAACTTTCGTCAAACTAAACCATGTGCTGAACTTGATTCAGTATTGATTCAGTTTGACATAATCCTTGGGAATTAGTGTATTGAGATTCAGAATTAAATTCAGAATGCCGTTTATTAATACTTTTTAGACAAAATCTTTTTCTTTGATTGTAAAATTGATTTTTTTAGATAGTTACTTTTTTAGCGCGATTTCTATGATGTTAGTTTGTATTTGCTAAAACATTCTCAATACGATTTTTTAGTCTTTATTCTATGCTCTAACAGCGCAGCGGTCTTTTGTATTTTGTTAGACGACAGTGATTTTTATTTAGTTTGACTCAAAAAAGTCTTTCACCCAGGCTTTTACTTGATTGTCAGTCATGCTATCTGCTTTTCTAATGCCTTTTATTTTTGTGCTCAAATTGCGATAATTTTCGTGTAATTCTTTGCTAAACTTTTCATTGGTTCCCGCAGGTCCAAAAACGACCAAAGCTTCTGCATCTTTAATTTCAGTAGCAATTTCTTTAAAATAGCCCTTGAGTTGATGCTTTTCACGTTCTAAATATTTGCTATCCTGTACCACATCTTGTGGACCACCTTTTTGCCGTGTTCCCGAACCGCCATGCGGATGAAAATGTTCTATGTTTGAAGAAATTGTATGTAGTGTATCTTTCTCATTTTCTAGGGTTACAATAAGAGCTTTATTCTTATCTAACCAAACGCCTATCTTTTTCATCTGTTAGCTTTTTAATTGTTTTTAATTTCTTAAATCGTGTAATACTAATACAGGAACTTTGAAAAACGTCACTTCTTTTACCAATGGATTTGTGAATACACTTCCAAAAAATGAATGTTTTTTATTGATGAATGCCACCATATCACTCTCTCTACTATCGACAAAAATATGTATGGCATCGTTGACAGCATTCAACGGTAAGGTGTGAAACGAGTAGCTATTGTCTTCAAAAATTTCTTTTAGTAATTCTTGATTTTCTTTTTGACTTTTGTTTAATTCTCGATCTGAAATATGTAAAACCGCAATATTTGCATTGCATTTTTTTGCAATTTCTGTTACGTATTGCAATTCTCTTCTTTTATAGTGTGTTTTATAACTTGTTGGAAATACAATTTCTTTTGGGAGTGTATGTGGGGCATTTTCAGGAACTGCCAACACAGGACAGTTGCGTACTTTTTCCATTGCATGAATGGCTACGCTTCCAAAAACAGCATCTTTACTATTCGATTCCCCTTTTGTTCCCATGATAATGATTTCTATATCTTTTTTTTCCACCACAATTTTAATGGCTTCTACCACATCATTAAACATAGAAATAGTTTGAAAGCTATGATCTGTATTTTCTTCCGCACTGCGCTGGAGCAAATCCACTACGCTTGCTAATTCCTTTTGTGAGGCTGCTTTTGCCGTTTCGTACGATTCACTTCCTTCCACCATATTGAATAAACTATCCATTAGATTTTTTGGTGCAGAAAATACATGTAAAAGGTATAAATCACAGGCATCATCTTGATACAATCGGGTTGCGTATTTTGCTGCGAGCCAAGCATTTTTGGAGAAATCGGTCGGGATTAATATTTTACGTCTCATCATGATTAATTTTTAAATTATTGCTTAAAAATAAATGACTTCCATACGAATTACTATGATATAAATCAGCTTACTCCGGAATGACCATGAACGGAATTTTGAGGTGAAACCCTATTTTTTTGATGACAGGTTCGCGCGTGATACTTTCTATCATACTATGCGAATAATAGACCATGGCTAAGATGTCTATTTCAAGTTCTTCTATACAATCATTGATCTCCGTTGTTTTACTTGCGTATGTAGGAATCCAATGAAAACTGTGCACATAATTTTTTAGATATTGTCGCAGTGTTGTAAAATTCTTCTCTTGATGTTCCGTTAATCGGTCTTCTTCGTTGATATGAATCACTCTGATGGTTGCGTTGTACAAATCGGCTAATCTTTTTAGATAATGCAGTTCTTTTGCATCACAATACCTGTTGAAATCCGTTGGGAACGCAATTTGTTTTGGAGTGACAAACTCATAGTTATCAGGAATCGCCAATACAGGGCAGGCTTTTACCTTTTTAAAAATCTTCGTAGTATTGCTGCCAAAAAGAATACTTTTAGCACCTGTGGCACCTTTTGTTCCCATGGCAACCAAATCAATAGCATGTTTTTCTATCGCCATTTCTATGGCATCATCCAAGCTTCCTAAGCTTAGAATGACTTCAAATTCATGATTTCCGTTTGCGTTTGTTTTTTCTATTTGAGCTTTTAGTTTTAATAAATCGTTTTTAGCATTTTCACGCATCGTAGTTAACAATTTATTGGAAAAACTAGATATTCTTGACGCTTTCAATTGCGTAGCGTTTAAGAGATAAAAAGTACAAGTTTCGTGTGCATATAACTTTAAAGTATATACAATTGCATTCCAAGCGTTGTCTGAAAAATCAGTTGGTAAAAGGATGTTTGTCATGGTGTTCACTTTTAAAAGATGGTCTAAAATTAGTATCAAAAAGTACAATGTACTATGATATAAATCAGTTTTGAGTGTATGTTTTTGCAGGAATTACTAAAAATGGAATGTTCAAATGAAATCCAATTTTATTGACTTTAGAGCCAAAAAATAAGTTTTCAAAAAACGAATGCTTATTATTTATCATTGCTAATAAATTTATCCGCGATTTTGTTTGAAACTCCGTGATGGATTTGGCTACATTGTGATCGTGTACCGTATGAAATATATGTGCAGTCTTTTCAAAGAAATGAGCTAATGTTTGCTTGGTAGCTTCTTGCGCAGCTGTGAGGCTATTTGTATAGGTGACATGTAAAATATTGATTCTGGAATGGTGTGATTTGGCAATTTCTTTGATCAATTTTAGTTGTGTTTCTTGAAAATTAATTTCGTAATCAGACGGAAATAATATTTCATGTGGTTTTTCAAATGAAAAATCGTTCGGAATTGCCAATACAGGACATGTTGCATTTTTTATGACATGAACAGTATTGGTGCCAAATAAAATTCCTTGTATTCCTGAAGCGCCTTGTGTTCCCATGACAATTAAATCTATGTTCCGTTGCTCTTGCAAATCATTAATTTCCGTCACCAACATATTAAATGCTGATATCTGAGAAAATGTATGTTTCGGATTTGCGAATTCGGTTTCAATTTTTTGTTGAACCTTATTTAATCCACTTTTTGAAGTTTCTTTCATGGCATCTATAAGTCCAAATTCTGCCGAACCAACTTCCATATATTCTACATGATAAATAACAGGCGTATAGGTGTTCAGTAAAATGAAATTACACTTTTTATCTTTAAACAATTGCACTGCATATTGGATAGCATTTACTGAATTGTCTGAGAAATCGGTTGGTAAAAGGATGTGTATCATGATTTTTAGTTTTAAGATGAAACAGCTATTATTAATCTTTAATCACATAGCAGAATGATTGTAAGGATGTTCCATGTGACAGATAAAAAAGTAATAATTATCAACACATGAAACAATTAATCTCGTCGCAGATTCTGAAGTGCCAAAAAAGGAATGTCGATGTATAAACTCAGCTTTTTAATGGTGGATTGTAATAAGATATCTTCCAAAAAAGAACGTCGCGTATTTACCATCACTAGCATATCAATGGCGTTTTCCTTGATGTAAGTATAGACTGCGTTGCTAATACTGGAGTTATTTTCGGTTTTAAAGTTGAGCGTATTTTTGCACAATTCATCTCTTAAAAAGTGCAGATTGTCTTCTTGTCGCATCGATAACTTTCCGCTTTGAGAAACGTACAACATATCTATGGTGGCTTTGTATTTAGAAGCCATTTCGCATACAAATTTTAATTCTCTACGTTTGTAAGGAATCATATAATTAGTGGGAAATAAAATATGCCTTGGCTTTGTATATGTGTAATTTTCAGGAATTGCTAACACTGGCGATTGTACATATTTTGCACTTGTAATGTATTGCTTCCAAAAGTATATTTCCGATCGTTGGTTTGTCCGCGCGTTCCCATCACAATACAATCAATATTCTCTTGGTCTACAATAGTATCTGCTTCATCTATAAGCGTATTGTTGGCAGAAACGATTCTATATGTATGTCTTGGATTTGGAGAAATCTCATGTACTTTTTCTAATATTTTGTTTAACTGCTGTTCCGATTTTGCACGAATAGCTGCCGTAACTTCGGGTAAATGTTCTCTTTTTAGCAAGGTATGATCTGCATACACTTCATCTTGATACGCGTGCATGATGAAAAACTCACTTTTATCATATTTGAATAATTCCAAGGCAAACTTTAATGCGTTCATGGCATTTGCTGAAAAATCGGTAGGAACTAATAGCTTTCTCATTGCTGTATGGCTTTAATTAATACTTTAAAAATACTTTTAAGCACCGCAAAAAACTATGATATTTATCAGCTAGAAAGAAGTAGTTTCTTTACATCAAACTCAAATTAATTATAAATAAGGCTTTAAAGTACTTTTCCTTTTTTCAAGTTGTTTCTGCAAATCGCTAATGGTATTTTTAACGGCTAACTCGTAGTTTTTTTCATTAGAAGAAGCAAATATTCGCGGCCCATTCAAACTGAGTTCTATTTCGCAGATATCGCCTTTTCCTTTAGGATCTTTCTCTTTTTTAAAAAACACCTCTGCACGAATCAGTATCGGATATTTTTGAGCCAATTTGTTTAGTTTTTCAGTGGTGTATGTACTCATAGCTTCACTAGTTGCCATGCTTACGTATTGAATATGTATGTTCATTTGTATATAATTTTAATAATGTTTCACTTGATCGTGTAATACCAAAAATGGAATGGTTGTATGGTAGCTAATTTTTTCTACTTTAGAATGAAATAGTATTTGTTGAAAATAGTTTAGATTTTTAGCCACCATCACCATCATATCAATATCTCTGCTTTCTACAAAGCATTGTATGGCGTCTTCTACTTTGGTATTGGTTAAAAAATGCGAACTATATTCGTGTTCTTCAAATACAGCTTCTAACAATTCTTTATGTTCTTGTTGTTCCGTATTTAAGGTTGTATCTTTTTTAGTAATATGAAGGATTCTAAGGGCAGATTTTGTGCTTTTTAGAATCTCGAAAATAGGTTTCAAGGTTCTAATATCATACGTTAATGCAAAATCTGTTGGAAATGCAATCTCTTGTATGTCCGTGTATGTTGCCTTTTCAGGAACGACTAATGTGGCGCATTTTACTTTGGTAATAACGTCACCAGTATTGCTTCCCACAATATATTCCCGTAAACCGGATGCGCCTTTGGTCCCCATTACAATCATGTCTATATGTTTATCTTCGACATGTTTTCGGATCGATTTTATAAAAAAATTATAATCGGTAAGTGTGTAAAATTTATGAAGCTTATTTTTAGGAAACTCAGTCGAAATCCGAACTAACAACGTTCTTAATTCCTTTTTTGAAGGTTTGGCATACAAATTCTCTATGACCTCAGATGAAGGCAAATATGGCGTATCTCCTGATGCTATCGTACTTAATTTGGTAATGTTGAGTATATAGAAATTACAGGCAGTATTTTTTGAAAAATTCAAGATGTACTTAATAGCATTCCATGAATTTTCAGAGAAATCCGTGGGTAATAAAATATTCTTCATTTACAGTTTACTTAGAGTAACAAATCTAAAATGAAGTGCTCTTGTAAAATATGATATTGGTCATATTTCCATTAAATTGAAAAATTTAAAGGATTTCTTGTAGCTTTTGAAGATCTAAAATTTTAATATTTCTACCTTCTATTTCTATCAAACCTTGTTTTTTAAAACTTGACATGGTTCTAATTAAGGTTTCCGTAGCAATACCAGCAACACTGGCTAAATCGTTCCGCGAAATTTTAATTGGTTCATCAGGTCTGCGGTTCAATTTTTCTGCAAATTTTAGAATGGTAGCAGCCGTTTTTTTATGGACAGAACTATACGCCATTTGCAATAACTGATCTTTTACATTGGTGAGATCGTCTGTTAATAACTCAATAAGCGCTAAGGTAACTTTATGATTTTGATCTAAAACTGCTATTAATTCGCTTTTGGAAATTCCGACGATTTCAGCATCTTTTATAGTAGTTGCCGTTTCTTGGTAAGGTACATTTTGCGTGAATGAAGTATAGCCAAATAAGTCATCTTCTTTGTACAATGCCGTGGTTAACTCTTTCCCTTGTTCATCAAATTTGTGGCATTTGACAACACCTTTGGTAATTAAATATATAAAATTAGAATTTTGACCTTCTTTATAAATGATCTCATCTTTTGGAAAGTTAAAAAGGGTACCATTGTCATCAAAAAAGTTCTTTAAATCATGCAATGTTCGCAACTCATTTTCGTCCGTTGCAATGGGTTGATACTTTTCGCGTTCTTCATGCAAAATAGCGGCTTTCGCAATGCGACTTTCAATAGCACTAATGAGTTCTTCTTCACTAAAAGGTTTGGTAATATAATCGTCAGCGCCTAAATCCATTCCTCTCCGAACATCTCGACGCTCTGTTTTCGCCGATAAAAATATAAAAGGAATGTACTTTGTAGCATCATTTTTAGCTAAGGTTTCAAGCACGCCATAACCATCTAATTCGGGCATCATAATATCACAAATGATAATATGTGGCAACGTGTGTAGGATTGTTTCAACGCCAATTTTACCATTGGGAGCGGTTGTCACTTCATATCCAGAAAGTGCTAACAATTCTTCAATATTTTCTCTTAAAACGGTATCGTCTTCAATGACTACTACTTTTTTCATACGGTAGTTTTATTAGGTATGGTGATTGTAAACGTGGTGCCTTCGTTTTCTATACTTTTAAAAGATATGCTTCCTTTGAGATTTTCTAAATGATTTTTTACAATATTCAATCCAATCCCAGTTCCTTGTGTTAACAGTGCATTTTCCGCTCTAAAATAACGATTAAATATATTTTTTTGTTCTCTTTCAGGAATTCCAATGCCGTGATCTTTAATTTTAAACGTTGTTAGCGTATCATTTTGTGTGATTGTAATATCAATAATTGTATTTTCAGGTGAATATTTAATCGCATTATGAACGACATTAGACAAGGCTAATTCCATAATTTTTTCATCTTGATGCAATGAAAAATCATCAATATTATCGGGATATTTAATCTGTTGTCCATCTTTCAATAACATATTTGCATTATACACCACTTCATTCATCACTTTGCTCAATTTAAAAGTCGAGGCGTTGTACTTAATTTTACCACTTTCTAATTTTTCAACCGATAAAAAATCGTTCAAAATATTATTGAGGTAATGGACTTTATCGGTAATGGTTTGGATGTGTTTGTCGCGCTTTTCTTGTTGTTCGGTAAGTTTATATTTTCCCAATAACATGGTAGCGGTTAAAATACCACTTAAAGGCGTTTTAAATTCATGGGAAACTAAGGATAAGAATTTGGTTTTCAGTTCGTTCAATTCACGTTCTTTCTTTAAGGCCTCTTGGGCTTCTTCCTCGGCTTGAACACGTTTTTTATTTTCATCATCAAGCTCCTGATTTGCCTTTTTTAATTGGTCAAAAGCTACTTTTAACTCTTTGGTACGTGCTTCCACTTTCTCTTCTAAAGACACATTGAGTTCATAGATTTTTTTCTCTTGCTCTTTTCTTGCAGAGATATCGATCACCAATGCCATCACATACTTTTTTCCATATACGGTAAAAGGATTCAAACCAGCTTCCACTGGAAACGTGCTACCATCTTTTCGAGCACCAAAAATATCACGTCCTTGTCCCATTTGACGACGTTCTTGCTGCTTCATAAAACCTGAAAAGTGTGCGCTGTGACCCGCGTGATAGTTTTTAGGAATTAACACATCAAGCGGTTTTTGTATAAGAGCTCCTTTTGCATAGCCAAACATTTTTTCGGCAGCATCATTTGCTTCTACAATATGTTGATGTTCATCAACAACAATAACACCTTCAGAAACAGCTCCTAAAAGAATATTAAAAATATCTTGGTCTTGACGAAACATAGTAGGTTATGGTGGTTTAGTATACGATGCTATAAAACTACAAAAAAAAACACGTATAAGTTTGTATTCATGATTTATATCATAGCTAAGAAATAGTAAACATTTTAGTTTTGTGGCAAACCTATACAGATGGATTCTAAAGAACATATTGCAATTGTATTTTATCAACATCTTGGGAAACTGTTTTACGCGATAGCATCCATCGATAAAAAAATACAAAAAGTAGAAGTGGAGACACTCAAAAAAGAGGTTTCTGTATTCAACACAAACACAAATAGCAGTATATTTAGTGCTAATATTGATCCCATACATCATATTACGGCAACGTTTGATATTCTTTATTTTGAAGCCGCGGATGCGCAAACTTGCTATGATGATTTTGTAGTTTTTAAAAGGAAGTATGAAACCTTATTTACAGCTTCTTTAAAAAAGGAAATTCTTGAAATTTCGGGAAAAATTGCTGCAAGTTTCGCTAATCTTAATAAATCTGAATTGATGCTGTTGGCAAAACTCAGTATCGAATTTAAAAAATAACTTCATAACGTATCTTTTCATGATAGATCCAAAAAAAGAAGACACTACACCATATTTAATTTTTGGCAAAAAAACAGAATTGTATTTTGCGATTGCATGTGGTGTTTTTTTAGGCATCGGTTTTTTAATTGAAAAATTTTCAGGGACATCAAGCGCTATTGTAGTGTATTGTATCTCCTATTTTTTTGGCGGATATTTTGTAAGTATTGACGCTTTTAAAAAAATAAGTAAAGGTGGTTTTGATATTGATTTTTTAATGATTTTAGCTGCCATTGGAGCCGCATATATAGGAAGTTGGGCAGAAGGCGCATTGCTATTATTTCTATTTAGTTTGGGACATGCTTTGGAACATTATGCCATGCACAAAGCAGAAAAATCTATTGAAGCATTGGGCGAATTATCACCCAAAACAGCACTCATTAAAAAAAATGGAAAACTCGAAGAAATCGCGATCAAAGACCTACAAATCCATGATATTATTATTGTAAAACCAAATACAAAAATTGCCGCAGATGGCGTGATTATCAATGGAAATAGTAGCATCAATCAAGCACCAATCACAGGAGAAAGTATGCCTGTAGATAAAACATACATTCCAAGTACCGCTGATTTGCCTGAATTTAATGAAATCGATAAAAAACACATCGTATTTGCCGGAACTATCAACGGAGATAGTAGCATTGACGTCTTAGTATTGAAACTCTGTAAAGATTCTACCGTTGCTCGATTGGTTAAAATGGTAAGTGAAGTGGAAACGCAAAAATCACCCACACAGCGATTGACTAAGAAGTTTGAAAAATGGTATGTTCCCATCGTTTTAATTGTGGTTTTTTTATTGTGCTTTGCATACATACTCATTGACGAAACGTTTGATGAAAGTCTTTACCGCGCCATTACGGTATTGGTGGCTGCGAGTCCTTGCGCGTTAGCCATTTCAACGCCAAGTGCGGTATTGAGTGGAATTGCAAGAGCAGCGCAAAAAGGCGTACTCATCAAAGGCGGACGCGCGTTGGAAGATTTGGGAACGATTACCACGATTGCATTTGACAAAACTGGAACACTTACGGAAGGGAGACCAACACTTACGAATATCATTCCTGCGCAAAATTTTAACGAACAAACATTTGTACAACTCGTCTTAGAAGTCGAAAGTTTAAGCAATCATCCACTTGCGAAAGCCATTGCAAAAGCTATAAAAGCGGAGTATAAAATTGAATCTTTCCAAAAGGCTTCCGATGTGAAAGCCATTCAAGGAAAAGGAATCATGGCGACGTACCAGAATGAAAAAGTGTGTATTGGAAATTTAAAATTAATGGAAGATGAAGGCATTCAAGTGGATGAATTTATCTTGTGTAAAATGGACGATCTTTTAAAAAACGGGCACACCGTAATGTTGGTCGCGTATAAAAATACAATAGCTGGACTTATAAGCGTGATGGATGTACCGCGAAAAACCGCAAAAAACACACTGCAAAAACTCAAAGAAATAGGTGTAAAGCGAATGATTATGCTCACTGGCGATCATCAAAATGTGGGCGATGCTATTGCAAGCCAAATTGGACTCTCTGAAGCGAAAGGAAATTTATTGCCAGAAGATAAAGTAGCCGCCATACAAACCTTATTACTTCACGACAAAAAAATTGCCATGGTAGGCGATGGCGTAAACGATGCACCAGCAATGGCATTAAGCACGGTAAGTATTGCCATGGGCGCCGCAGGAAGCGATGTGGCATTAGAAACTGCCGATGTAGCGCTGCTATCTGACAAAATTGAAAATTTACCTTTTGTCATCGGGTTGAGTCGCGCATCCAAACGCATCATAAAACAGAATATTTGGATCAGTTTGGGAATGGTGTTCGTATTAGTTCCGATTACTATTTTGGGACTCACCAATATTGGCTTTGCGGTGGCACTTCATGAAGGATCAACCATTGTCGTGGTGCTGAACGCATTGCGATTACTTCGGTATAGAATCTAATTAAACGAAACTGACTAAAATCATATTTTTACCGTTTGGTTATTCCTAATTTTAGGCTAACAAACAAACTAAAATTATGATTAAGACCTTACATCAATCAGAGTGTTACACATTGTTAGAAAACAACTATATCGGTCATTTGGCATACATATATAGAAACCGACCATTTATTGCAGCAATCACGTATTATTTTGACAAAGAGCGCAATGTAATCATTGGGTATTCTGCCGAAGGTCATAAAATCACAGCCATGCGTAAACTAAATGAAGTCGCTTTGGAAGTTTCTGAAATCGATTCGGTAAATCACTGGAACACAATTCTCGTTCATGGTACCTATGAAGAACTCGATGGAAGCAATGCCAAAGCGTATTTACATGATTTTTCATTAGGTGTAAAAGATTTAATCATCCGGAAAGAGCAGCGAAAATTAGACTTTATCAATCAATTTTCAAGTAAAATATACGGAGACGATTTACCAATTGTGTTTTTAATCAAAATTGAAGAAGTTACAGGAAGAATGCGAAGGAATTAAAATCAGCGTATGAAAACAAAAACACAAGTCTTTATTGAGCTTTGGGAAGAGGCTAGGACACGATTTTCAAATCAATTAATAAATCTCACAGAAGATGATGTCACAAAAAAATTAGCACCTTCACCCAATAGTATCGGATTCTTAATGCGTCATATTGGCGATGTGGAATTACTTTTTTCTAAAAATGTTTTTGGAGCGAAAGAAACGAAAGTTATTGCCAAAACAGTGATCGCTCAACACGATACTGGAGAATGGACTAATCTTACGGAATTACGAACGTATGTACAGCATTCTTTTGACGTTTTAAAATCGATCGTTGAAAAACAAACAGACACAGATTGGGAAACCATCATTGAAACTAAAGAATTTGGCGTAAAAACAAAGGCACAAGCTTTCGGGAGAATCGTTTCACATACAACCTATCATGCAGGACAAATAGCGATGATAAAGAAATATGGTAAAACTTAACGTGATGAAATATGTCTTTACTTTTTTAGTGCTCATTCATGGAATCATTCATCTTTTTGGTTTTGTGAATGCTTTTTTTTCTACGGAAGCAAGCAAACAAGTGCTGGGCATTTCCAAACCTATTGGCGCTTTTTGGTTGGTAACTTTTATTCTGTTTATTGTTACGGCAGTTTCTTTTTTCAATGCTAAAAAATGGTTTTATATAGCTTTCATCGCGGTGTGTGTATCACAAATTCTAATATTTACGGTATGGAATGATGCCAAATTTGGTACAATTCTTAATATCATTATTTTGTTCGTGAGCATCAGTGCTTTTGGAAATTATTCTTTTGATAAAATGGTTGAAAAAGAAGTGGATGAATTGTTGAACGCCAGTCACATTTCAAAACATACGACTTCTGAAAATGATCTTTTACAACTTCCCGAAATCGTCCAGAAATGGCTGAAAACTTCGGGCGTTATTGGTAAGCAAGAGCTATCTTCAGTACGATTACAACAAAAAGGGGAAATGCGAACCCAACCCAGCAGTAATTGGATGCCTTTTGAAGCCATTCAATATTTCAACACTAAAAATCCAGCTTTTATTTGGCATACAAACGTAAAAGCAATGCCAATGATTTCCATGGTTGGACGTGATAAGTTATGGAACGGAGAAGGCGAAATGTTTATCAAATTAGCAGGAATCATTCCTGTGGTAAATGAAGGAAAAAACCATAAAATAAATTCAGGTACCATGCTTCGTTTTTTGAGCGAAATGTGTTGGTTTCCTTCTGCTGTTTTGAATGATTATATCGTTTGGGAAACTATCGATGAAACTTCTGCGAAAGCTACTTTTACATATAATGATCAAGAAGTTTCGGGCGTATTCTATTTTACGCCATCGGGCGATGTAACAGCGTTTGAAGCTGAACGTTATTATGGAGGTGGAAAAGCGGCTCAACTTGAAACTTGGCGTATTGAAATGATTTCTTATAAAGTGTTTCACGGAATTAAAATTCCCAACAAAGCCAACGTGACGTGGAAACTAACAGCAGGAGATTTTCATTGGCTTTCACTCGAAATCACTGCTATTGACTACAATATAAAAACAAGGTATTAATAGCCTAATTTGTTTTTTACATTTGGAACTTCCCATTGAATCATTTCCTTTAAAAAATCATCTACTTTTTCTATAATGAGTTTTTCGGTGATGCTTTTTGGATCATAAGTTTCTAACTCTACACTATCATTTTCTATGGGAGTTTGTTCTATATACGGAAATAAAATAAAGGTATGGATATCACCGCTGTATGATTGCGAAAAAACCAAAGCGCCGCCTTGTATGAACTGATAGGTTGGTATTTCATTTGTACAATCCATCAATTCTTTTGGGAAAGAATCAAACGTAATATTAATGGCTTCATTGGTGCCTATCCAATTGAGTTCTTGTACTTTCCAACCAATATCATATTTTTCGCGAATTGAATTTAATGTATTGATTATTAGTTTTTTAGTGCTAGTTTTCCAAATCGTTTTTTTGTCCACCACCGTTTTTATAGATGCTTTGTAATCGTTGACACGTTCTTCTAAATGTTCAATTTTCATGACTTTTCAATTTGTTTTTTCCTTTTTAGCGGCTCTTTTTTCCTGACGTTCTAATTTTCTAAAATAACCTCTGGTCAAAAAATTATGCTTTAATGCTTCCATATTTTGATTGAATTTATCCGTTCCTTCATTGATATTTTTGAGTGTCGATTTTAAACTGTTCACCAGAGAAGTATCTTTTACGATATAATTGAAAGTGCCTTCGCTAGCGTTAAACTCATCTACAACCGAATTGATGTTGCTAAGTACATTTTCGATCTCAACACTGGATGTTTCCAAATTACTGACAATGTTTTTTAGTTTTATACCCGATATGGTATCGTTCATTAGCATGCCCAATACGGTATCATCGTTTGTTTTTAGTTCGGTAATGATCTGATTTAATTCAGAAATCGATTTTGAAGCACCACTACTGGCCATTTTTAAATTGGTAATAGATTGTTGCAACTCTTTTGCCATAATGGTATCATTGAGTAATATGCCTAAGGTACCTTTTCCTTCAATCATACGCGTGGTGATTTTGAGTAAATCAGCCGTTAATATGGCGGCATTTTCATTCGTAACACTTAGCGTGCTCAAGATATCATCGGCGCCAATTTTACTATATGATTCAATACGATCACCATTGCTAATTTCTGCGGCAATTCCTTTTCCTGGCACAATATTCACAATCATATTGCCCACCAAGCCATCAGAACTAATCGTTGCTACCGCATTTTTTTTAAGATGTTTGATGATTTTTTCTTCAATATTCATCTGAACTTCTATTGTAGAATCATTCATCATGGTAATGTCTTTTACCGTTCCTATATTAATTCCGGAATAGCGAACATTATTTCCTTTTTGCAACCCATTTACATTCTGAAAGTGTGAACTGATCGTAAACGTCGTACTAAACATATTTTTCCTTTGCCCAATTAAATAAACGCCTGCGATGAATAAAAGCGTTCCCAAAATGACAAAGAATCCTAGTCGTAATTTTTGTGCGTTTGTTTTTTTCATACGTATCTTTTTATTTAAAAAATGCTTTAATTTTTGGATCTTTTGAGTTGTATAATTCTTCAAATGTTCCCACTGCGTAATCTATGCCATCAATCAGTAATATCATTTGATCGGCAATCACTCTTGCACAATCGATATCATGTGTAATAATGATTGATGAGGTTCCATATTTTTGTTGAATTTCTTGCATGAGCATGATGATTTCTTTTGCCGTAATCGGATCCAAACCACTCGTTGGTTCATCATATAAAATTATTTTTGGCTTTAAAATGAGCGTACGCGCCAAGGCAATTCGTCGTTTCATGCCGCCCGATAATTCAGAAGGCATTAAATCTTGTGTATTTGCCAAGCCAACATTTTCTAAGGCTTCCGCCACCAATTCGTTAATATCTGTATCTAAACTATTCTTTTGTGTATGTCGTCGCAGCGGAAATTCTAAATTTTCTCGTACCGTCATAGAATCATATAATGCACTTCCTTGAAATAGAAATCCAATATCTGCACGTAAAATATCCAACGCTTCTTGATCGAGTTTGGTAATATCGTTTTTCATCACAGAAATAGCACCGCTATCCGCTTCAAGCAAACCCACCAAACATTTAATCATGACCGATTTCCCGGAACCCGATTTTCCCATGATGACCAAATTTTCCCCTTGATGTAGCTGCATGTTGAATCCGTTCAATACATGATTGTCGCCAAAACTTTTACGTAAGTCTTTAATTTCGAGAACAATCTCTTGATTCGCTCTATTTTTTTTATCCATCATAAATCATAAAAAATATCTGTTACAAATACCGCAATAAAATCAATTATAAATAATAATAACGAAGTGAAAACCACCGCCGAATTTGCTGCTTTTCCAACGCCTGCCGTTCCTTTTTTACAATAATATCCTTTAAAACTTCCCACCAAACCAATAGCCAATCCAAAAAAGATAGATTTGATCGTAGCTGGAACAATATCCCCAAACTCCAACGAATTGAAAACCTGCGTAAAGTATAGCGTAAACGATACATCGCCTTTTACATTTTCTACCAAATACGAACCAAATAGTGAAATGGCATCGCCAAAGAAAACGAGTAAAGGCAACATAAGCGTAGTTGCCAAAACACGCGTTACCACTAAGTATTTAAAAGGATTTGTCCCAGAAACTTCCATGGCATCAATTTGTTCTGTAACGCGCATTGAGCCTAATTCGGCACCAATTCCTGAACCAATTCTTCCCGCACAAACCAACGCTGTGATGATTGGGCCTATTTCTCTCACAATAGAAATTCCGACCATTGATGGCATCCACGAAACCGCACCAAATTCTTGTAAGGTTGGACGTGTTTGTAAAGTGAGTACCAAGCCAATGATAAATCCTGTAATGGTGACTAATAACAAGGAACGATTTCCCATGTAATAGCATTGTCGTAACAACTCTTTTAGCTCATAAGGACGCTTGAACGCTTCTTTAAAAAATCGTGCAGTGAAGTAGGAGAGTTCGCCTATTTCAATTAAAAAGGATTTGAATGGTGTTTTTATGTTATCTATACCTGACATAGATACCAAATATATAGGAATCGTTGTGTGTATAAAATGATAAAAATCATGTCTATAAGCTGATAATTATCATTTGAAGTATGCATCTGAAGTGATACTTTTAGTTTAGAATTAAAAAGTGAATCCCAAATACAGCTCACATGTTTAAAATGCCAATTAAGATAGTGACGATATTGATCATTGTATGGATACTCATAAGCTGCTTTTGCCCAAAAGATGAAGCTATTAGAAAGCCTTTTCATTCAGATCTTTTTAAAAATAAACAAGATACCATTGCGTTGCAACGTATTGAAGTGATGCACGATGTTTTGGTCGAAAATTACTTTGAGTATATGGATTCTGTGGTATGTAAATACGATTCTGTAACCAAATATCCGCTAACAGAACATCTTTTGGTGCGTGCCAATTCGTGGATTATTGATACACTTCAACATACCGATTATTATGTAATGAAAGCGCGCGATTCTTTTGTGTACAATCAGAAGAAAATGATCGTTTTACGCAAAGGTGCATTTCT
The DNA here is from genome assembly GCA_964351775.1 of uncultured Kordia sp. Taxonomy (GTDB): domain Bacteria; phylum Bacteroidota; class Bacteroidia; order Flavobacteriales; family Flavobacteriaceae; genus Kordia. Next base: position 20,726 of record CAYGPQ010000004.1, read on the forward strand.
AAATATTCCAGATTCCGTACTAGCTGACAAACTATTGTATGCCTTTCAACAAACAAAAATTGATATTAATATTCCAGAGTTTTCACTTCGTATTTATGAAGATTCTGTGCAATTGTATGAGTTTCCGATTAGAGTAGGAAGAAATGAAAAAAAATACCTTAAAATGTCGGGCAGAGTACAAGATTTAAAAACCAAAACAGGCGAAGGAACGATTGTTCAGCATGTGCGCAATCCGCGATTCGTCAATCCTGTAAATAATCATGAATATTTTGTGACGAGGCGCGATGATGAGGAAATTACAAAACTACCACAAATTCCATTTATAGAAACCGAACTCAACGGCGTGCGGCATGGACAATTAATTCACCCAACTACAAACCCGGTTACGTTAGGAAAAGCCTATTCTAACGGATGTATTGGCACGAATGAAGCAGATGCTTGGATTATTTATTATTATGCACCCATTGGCACTAAAATAAAAATCAGATACGATTTAAAAGTACCGAATGAAAAAGGCGAACAGGTTATTTTAAAGGATATTTATCAGTAACCATAAATGCTTCTTGGAAATGATGAGAAATCGGAATCACTACTTTTCACTGTAATTAGAATAGGAGCGTTGCTATTTTTAAAATAATACGTTAAATAAATGAAGGTTTATCCCTACCAACAAGCGAATCATTCTTTTTACCTTTAGAGGATAACCTAAAAAATATAATAATCATGAAAAAACAGAACCTACAATCGTTACAACTTAACAAAAAGATCATTTCAAAAATGAATATAGACTCGGTAAAAGGTGGAGGATTTACCACAGGATCAGACTGTTTGTCGCAGTGTTTGGGACATGAGTGTCAAGATCATAGATAAGCACTTTTTAATTCAAAAACGAAAAAGCGAACTGAGGAGTTCGCTTTTTTGATATGTTTTAGTTGGAAACAGTTTAACTCGCTTCTACAATTTCTAGGATATATGTTGGATCTTCGGCATCATTCAATACAAATTCTACGGAAGAGATATCAAAATCTTCCCAATCACTTGGGTCAATTGGCCAACCACCAATTTGATTATACTCTTTATCAAATACATTAAACATTGGGTAATTATAATCTGCCGTTCCAACGGCTATGCCGCCAAATACAGAAACACCATCAGAAAATTTTGCATACGAAGCTGCCATAAATTGCCCTTCATTTACACCTTGCGGGATTTTGAATTTTGATGGATCTTGCATCATCTCTGTCCATATTTTTTTTCCGTTTTTAGGAATTGTCATCGTTGCTTTTAAAGTTGTTGCCATAATTGAAAGATATTTTAAATTGATATTACTCAAATTTAGCAGTAATGACTCATTTAAAATAGCGTATAAATACCTTATTTTAAACACAAAAGGCTGAGATATACCTCTCAACCTTCTATTTTATGTATCTAAGAAAATGTATTTACGGAATCAACGCTTTTATTTGATCAATTAAGGTTGCTCCTGTTGTTGAACCTGCTACTTTTTGTAGTGTATACAGTGGAATACTCATATTTCCAAAACCTCCATAAAATGTACTCGTAGTTCCCGTATTCACTGGTGTTGATGACGTAGGGTATTCAAATAATCCAGTTAGTTTTAATTGCTGCTCATTGTTGAATTCAAAGTAACAATAGCCCATAAAATTTGTAGTACTACTACTAGTTCCAGCTTTATTTGCTTTTAAATATGTTTCCATTGCACTTATTTGACCAAGTGCGGCAGTTGCTTGATCCTGTGTCGTAAATCCTCCACCACGATTTGGCGTAAAAACTTCCATGAATAATAATGGCACATCAAATTTTGCAAACGGCCATGAAGAGGTACTTCCAGCGTCATACAATCCTAAGGTATTCGCCAAGGAATTTGGAAAAGGAGAAACACTCGAAACCTGACTTATATTTACGCTATTGTAATAATAACTTTTGTATGTTGAATCTGCCATACTAAGTCCTTTTACAGCAGTACCAAAGTTTGCTCCTAAAGCAGTACCATTTGGAGTTTTTGCATTTGCAGCGACACCATTTACCAAACAATTGAACCAACTTCCCGTATTTCCGCCTTGATCACCATTTGAAAAGGTAGCACTCAGCATTACATTGTTTGTAGAGATTCCTGAAATAGCCTTTCGGATATTCACAATCCACCAAATGGTACGCTCTAAAAACTGAGAAGCTGAGGTAGGAGGACTCGAAATTCCTTGTCCAATATCACCTTCATTTCCAACACTGATAGAATGTATAGCGGTATGAATTTTATTGGTTGACGGATCTGTTATACTTGCGATAAATTGTTTGAAGTTTTTTTGAATAGCCGATGGTGCACTGGTTAATTTATAATCGGTTAACGCTGCATTGTTCCATGAATATTGATCATTTCCTAAAAAGTAATCTGAAACCGGAACGACTACTTTTACATTAGAAGTATTCGCATAATCTAAGAAGTTTATATGATCTAATCCAACATCAGAACTAGCCGTTGTACCACGCGCCATATCCCAATTGTACAATCGGATCAAATTAAATTTATGACTAGAAATCGTTCCTAAATCATCACGATAATTTGGAGTGTTGTTTACAGGAACACTCGTAGTTCCAGCTGGTGGTGCCATATATTGATTGCTCCAAAATGATTGAAAAGCATCATTTGCAAAGTCAGAATCTCCCGTTTGTGAATTTGGTGCAGCGCTCCAACTTGGCCATGTAGGACTGTAATCGACACCGCGATAGCTAGGCCCAACATACCATGAAGCAGTATGTACGCTTCCTCTTCCTTGTGTTCCAAATGAATTTTTATCCATGATTAGTATTTTTAAAAGTTAATAATAGGTATTTTAATTAACTGCAAATTAGGGATTACATACGATGAAATTATCAGAAGAATTACGTGTCTTTACAAAATGGGCAATTTTACGTGGGTAATCGTTTAGATCAGATTTTTAAAATTATTCATAAAAAAAGCTCCCATAATTGGAAGCTTTCTTGATTCTTTATAAGTAATGTGTTTTACTTGGTAGCTTTGTCAACAACAATTCTTTGTTCCCTATTTGCCAATTCCCATGCGGTGTAAAATACCAATCGTGTGCGATTTGTCAATAAATCATAGTTAATTTTATCTGGTGTATCTGTTGGCTTGTGGTAATCGTCATGTGTTCCGTTGAAATAGAAAATAACAGGCACATTGTTTTTTGCAAAGTTGTAATGATCGGAACGATAATAATATCGGTTTGGATCATTTTCGTCATTATAGGTATAATCTAATTCAACATTGGCATATTTTTTATTTACTTCTTCAGAAATATTGTGAAGCTCTGTACTTAACTTATCAGAACCAATTAAGTATATATAATTACGATCACCTTCGGTACGTTTTGGATCAATACGACCAATCATGTCTATATTCAAATCGGCAACCGTATTTTCTAATGGAAAAATTGGGTTATCGGTATAATATCGAGAACCTAACAATCCTTTTTCTTCTCCAGTTACATGTAAAAATACAACAGAACGTTTTGGACCATTTCCTTCTTTTTGTGCTTGTCGGAATGCTTCCGCAATTTCAAGAATAGCTACTGTTCCTGAACCATCATCATCTGCACCATTATACACTTGCCCATTTTTTACACCTTCATGATCTAAATGTGCTGATATTACAATGTATTCTTCTGGTTTGTCAGAACCTTTTATAATAGAGACCACATTCTCAGAATTAATATCATTGGTTTTATTATCATTCACCAATGTTGCATTAACTTTGATGGTGGTTATATTTTCATCTGCTGCAATTGTAGGATATAAATCTGTTGCTAATTCATCATTAACATAATACGTCAACGTAGCATTGGCGTCACCTTTTAAAGAAATTCGACTGCTATTTTTATTGTAATTGAACATCATTTTAAAACGTGGATACGATTCACCTACATACAGCAACACACCTTTTACCTTGTGGTCTTTTGCAGCTATCATCCTTGCAGCCATTGCTTGTCTAATACCTCCTGACCATTTGGTAGCTTCCTCAGTTCCAGAAATTAAGTACGTTCCATCTTCTTGCTGCGGTTCTCCTAATTTAATTAAAATGATTTTACCTTCAACATCTTGTCCTGCATAGTTTGAATACTTTTCATCATCGATTCCATAGCCTAAATATACCACTTCGGAAAATGTAGTTGTACCATTTGTGTTGGCGTTAAATGCTAAAAATTGATCTTCAAATGTATATGCTTTTCCGTTGATTGTTAATTTGGAATTTAATTCACTTCCTTTCTCTAAAGGAACATTCTGAAAATAATTTCCATCTTTTTGCGCAGCAGGAATGTTTAAGTTTTTATATTCATCTCTCAAATACGCTACGGCTTTTTTCTGTCCTGGAGTTCCTGTATCTCTTCCTTCAAATTCGTCAGAAGCATAGGTATATAAATGTGTTTTCAATTCAGCTTCCGTAATGGTATTTCCGTAAGGAACTGGATCCAAATTTTTTACCACTTTTTGGTCATTTGTTTTTTGATTTGTGCCACATCCAATCACAGCTAAAAGCGCTATGGATAATAATTTTTTCATAGTTTATTTTTTAGGATTTTCAAAGGTATTGAAATCGGACTCTTATTTTAGTTATATTTTTCTTAAAAAAATGTAAAAATGCTCATTTTTGGGTATAAAAAAGTCCATCAGTTGTATTTCTAATGGACTTCTTTATAAATAGTTAAGTTTATTCTAAGTCTTCGAGGTCTTTTTCAATCTCATTGAGTTCTTTTTCAATCTCTCTGACGTCTTCTTTCTCTTGTAATTTCTTTTCGTTTACCGATTGTTTTACATCATCTGCCACTACATTTTCTTTAAACATATTCATCGTGGTAATGGCCGCAGCCAGAAATGATAAAGCAATGATTAATTTTGGAACACTTTCACGTAATTCATTTTTTTTAGAAATAACCAATGCTGCTATTCCTAAAAATAGTCCGAAAGCAATAGGAATAAATGCAAAACTATCTAAAAAGAAAGAAAGTAAAAATCCTAGTACGGCAGCAATACTGCCTATAATGATTAAAAAAGTTCTCATGATAAGTCTTTTGGTTTTAATGATTAATTTGCTAAGCCAGTGGCATTTGTTAATTGTAAGGTTCCGCTTCCGATAGGAATGGTAAATCTTGCTTGTACAGGAACTTTGTTTGTGTCAGCTGTTAACCAAAGTGTTCCTGATTTTAAAAAATCACCAGAAGTCAGCACCTGTAATTTGTAACATTCTTTTTGTCCTAAGTTTCCAGCATTTATCGTTTCTTTTCCAACATACTTAATAGTAATTGCTGTTTCTTCTCGGTCAAACAAAATTTTAAACGTTTTGGTGTCACCAATAGTTGCATTCTCAATAGGTAAGTTTCTTAAATTGTATAATGTGGAAATCACATCCATAGCACCCGTACTAAATCCAAAGTTTTTATCTTGAATCCATTCGGTACCATCTCTTCTGAGTTTGGTTTGCGTACTTTTTATTGTTCTTGACTTCTGATTGTACACGTACTTCATTTTCTTTTTATAACCACCTTCTTGAATATCTCTTTTGTACAATAACGGAAGTAATGAAAGTTTACTTACATACGATTCATACGTATCACGAATTTTAAAAAAAGCATCAAATTTTTTAAAGGTATTCGCACGACATTTAAAATGCAATAAAGTATTGTTCGATGTTTTTACCTCTGTAGTCTCCATGCTTACTTGCGCTAACTCTGTCATAAACCCCGACATTTTATATGATGCCGTAAACGTTAATCTCTCACCATCTTTAAAAGCCAAGCCATTCTGTGCAATAGCAATAGCCTGAGACATGCACAAAATCAAAAATAGACATACTATTTTTTTCATATTCTTCATTATTTAATTCTTTAATCTTTATAATAACGCAGTATAAAACACTTATTGTGCCAAACCTTATTAATGTGTACAAAACATCATCGTACATTTTGTAGCTTTGGCAAAAATACACCATTACACATTATGATGAAATTAAAATTTCATAAACAAAATTTTTTTAAAAATACCTATTGTATTTTCAAAACGGTAGCTATTGAAATTATAAAAGATAAAACACCAGATTATATAAGCCGATCAGGTAGTCAGTATTTTTATACAGATGAGGGTGTGTATCGTATTTCTTCACATTGGGGTAGAGCAGCTACGTGTAAATGGCGATTGCAAACTGAAGCTGCTAATTTTCGAAATGGTGTGAAAGTCGGTTTTGCCAAATGGTCTAGCTTTTACAGGGATAATGACGTTGAAAAATTATATTTTATCCAAAAAAGAGAAGGTGCAAACACTTACGAATACTTTCATAAAGAAGAACCAAGTTATACACCAAACCACGTTGTACGTACTGCTGATGAAACTCGCAAAGTATTGCGGCAGGTAAAGTCGATCACTAAAGAAACTAAATGGGCAAAGTACATTCCGCATGATGATTTGGACGATTTGAGAGCTTTTTTGATTAACGGATTGATTACTTCTAACAACACTTTGCAAGAACTCAAGCGCTCCTACCATAGTGATTCTTAAAGAAAAGAAATACCCAACAAAATCCAGCCAATCACTAACAGCAAGCCGCCAAGTGGCGTAATTGGACCTAAAAAGCGTAATTTTTTTCCTTTTGCGCTGCTAATACACAAACCATAAATACTGAACGAAAATAAAAATGTTCCCGCAATAAAACACCATGCAATCGCGGTTTCTAAGGTTTCGGTAAACGAAAATTGAAATCCGATGACCAATAATACAATAGCGTGATATAGTTGATATTTTACGCCAGTTTCAAAACTTTTCAATAAATCAACTGATAAAACTTTTTTCAAAGCATGTGCGCCAAACGCGCCAAAAATAATTCCCAATGCGCCATACAAAGCCGCAATTAATAATACGTGATCTTTCATGGCGCAAAGGTAAAATATATTACTGATTCATTTTCATATCACTATCAAATTGACAGCATTTAGGCAAGTTTTTATAAACAGCTTTATCACCAGTAACTTGGTCTGTATCATACCCAGCCGCAGCAATTGCTTTGTGCATCTCTTTTTCACTCACTTTTGCTTCATCATACATAATAGCAATGCTTTTTTTCTTTACGTCCCAAGTGGCTTCGGCAACTCCTTCGACACTTTTGGCTGCTTTTTCAATGGTCGTTTTGCACATGCCACAATTTCCGCGCACACCAAAAGTAGCCATTGACAATTCTTTTCCTTGTTCAGTTGTTGTTTGTACTTCATTTTTTTCTGCAGTTTTTGTTTCACCTTTACAGCCAATTACAGTGAATGAAACAATTGCGAATACACTTAAAATTACTTTTTTCATTTTTTCTAATTTAATAGTTTATACTTTTTGTTTGTTGATTTGTTTGTTTGTCGTTTTTTCGATACAATTTTCTCCAAAAATTATTCGAAATGACATTTTTTAATCATTAAAATTACTTTTACCTAATACCTGCTTAACTTCTCCACAAGTCAACATCATATCGCCAAAATACGGATTTCTTATCTTTTCTTCGTTACTCAACCAATACGCGCCTTTGTCATTGTTTGCCATGGGACAAAATTGTACCGTAAGTTGTTGCTCTAAAGTATCAAAATTTTGAACCATTTCAATAATATGATTTGATATGATTCGAAATTTTTCACGTTGTTTTTCAATTGTCACATCTTTATGAATTCCTTTAGACGTTTTATACATAATAGACCAATACATATTTGAAGCATCTCGTTGTGGAATAGTAAGTTGTTCCAATGCTTTACGGAATACTTCACTCTTTTCTACTGAGAGCTTTATATCACTTTGTACCAACGCATCTTTCAATTCCAAATACGCTTTGATTGAGGGTTGAAATGCTTTTTCAAAAGCTGCATCAAATTCCATTTTTACAGGTTTTTCTTGATTTTTTGTTTTTTTACTAACATTCATCATCGATTTTTTTCCTTGCAATTGTGCGGCAGCATCTACCGTAAATGTTCCGTTTGTGACAATTTCATCCTCAGTATCAAGTCCAGAAATAACCTCATAACTTTCTGAAGTAGCATCGCCAAGTGTTACCTCTCGCGCTTCAAAAGTAGGTTCGTCAGCGAAGGTTTTTATATAAACAATCGAACGTTTTCCTGTCCATAATACGGCTGATCTCGGAATAGTTATTACGGTACTTTTGGCAGCTGTATTTTCTAAAATACCTGTGACAAACATGCCCGGTTTTAATTTTCCATCGGAATTGTTCAATTCCACTTTCACAGCAACCGTTCGCGTAGCGGTATTCAAAACAGGATCAATAAACGTGATTTTTGCTGGAATTTTTTCATTTGGACGCGCGTTGGTTGTAATCATTATTTCATCGCCTTTTTTCAAGCTCGACAATTGCTTTTCGTACGCATCAAAACTTGCCCAAACCGTATTCAAATTTGATACTTTAAATAGAGCGCCACCTTCCATAATGTGATTTCCTTCTGCGATCATTTTTTCCGTAACAACACCTGAAACGCTTGCATAAATTGGAAATTGCGTGGAAATTTTCTGTGAGGTTTCAATCTGTTGAATTTGTGCTTCACTCAATTTCCATAGTTTCAACTTATTCCGAACCGCTTTGTACAATGCGGGTTGCGAAGCTTTCATGCGCATTGCCGTGATTAATTCTTGTTGTGTAGTGACTAATTCAGGCGAATATATCAATGCAATTCGTTGCCCTTTTCGAACTTCTTCACCTGTAATATTAACATACAATTTTTCAATGCGTCCACCAAAATGTGCGGTTTGAATCGCGTTTGTTTTTTCATTGGCTTCAATGGTTCCTGTGAGTTGTAATGATTTGTCCGTCGAATTTCCTTCTGAAACTTTCGAGGTTACAATATTAGCCAATGCCATGGCGTTTTCGGACATTCGAAATTGATCTGAAGATAGTTCTGTGCTACTTTTTTTTGCAGGAATTAAATCCATTCCACAAATTGGACAATCGCCAGCTTCGGGCAACATAATTTGTGGGTGCATGGAACAGGTCCACATAGAAGTTTTCGCAGTGGTTTCATGTGTGTGTATTTCGGTGGTTGCATCGGAAAAAACAAATTTTCCAATCACAATTCCCGCAATCAATAAAATGATATAGATGATATACTTTTTCATAATCTTAAGAATATAAGTTGATTAACATCCAAATTGCCATGATAAGCATGATGGAATTTTCAATAAACGTTGCTTTGGTCATTGGTAATTTTAAGGCAGTTCCCAAACAGGCACATTGAATCGTTTTTTTATCCAACAATGCTTTGGTCACGCCAATAGTGGTAATTCCTAAAACCACGATGGTAGCAAATAATGCAATCGGAATTTGAATTCGCATTAAAAATAATATTCCTAGCGTAATTTCAATAAACGGATACATCCACGCATACGTTGGAAGTTGCTTTGCTAACGGATCATACATTTGAAACGATGGAGGAAATCCTTTGTAATCTAAAAATTTAAAAAAGCTAAAGACCACATAAAAAAGTCCCATAAAGTCCAGCATAAATACTGAAACTGACCAATCGTTTATGTTCATCAATACAGTTGCTATTGTGATGTATAAGAAGATCAAAAACAACGGAAAAAGTTGTTTTAATTCACTTTTTTCAACTGTTTCGGTCTGTTCAAATACATTGTTGCTTTGCTCCAGAATCGTATATTTTTCGGGTAATGCAGCCTGTAATATTTGCAAATTGGGTAGAGAAGAAGCTTCAATGACAGCTTCCGATTGCTCTAAATTGACGGTTGCTGATGTGATAGCGTCTAAATCGTTCAAGATTTTTTCGACTTGACTGCGACAACCGTTACAAGTCATTCCTGTTATGGTATATTTTTTTTTCATTTTTATAATTTTATTTCTTGTTCTTTTCTTTGTTTGCCCAAAGAAAATGAACCAAAAGAAAGGGCACTTTTATGAGGTGTTTTTAGTTCTTCTTAAAAAAGAGCTAAAACCGTACTATTGATACTAAATTTCTTCCAAGGCTTCAGAAATTTTTGACGTATCAATAGTACTACACTGCATAAAAGAAGAAAAACGAATATTATTCATTATTTTTTAATTTAATCTTTATCTATATCTGATGTTAGAAACTCAATAATCGCACTATTCGTAAGACTTATATTGATGTCGTTTACCTTTTGCAATTTGAAGCCTAATTCTAATTGATCGATGGCTAATAACTGCTCAAAGTCCATTTTGGCAGTTTGATATGCAGCTAAAATCACTTCTTTGGCTTGTTCGGCTTGTACAATGTTTTCGTCTTGTGTCCGAATGCTTTCTTTGGCATTTTTCAATTTGTTCAGTGCTTGTTCAAACGCAATCAATAATTGATTTTTCACGGTAATTTTTGTTTGTGAAATCGCTTCTTGTTCTAGTTGTAATTGTTTTTGCTTCGCGATATGTCTCTTATTGAATAAAGGAATCGAAACGGTAATCATCGGCATGATGACATCTTTTCCGTTATCGGGCATTGAAATACCCGAACGTTCAGCCACTAACACATAATCGAGTCCGAAACCTACGGATGGATTTCCTTCTTTTTTTGCTACAATTTCCGATTGTTGCAAGGCATTTTCCATAGCTTCCAATTGTTGTAATTTCGGATTCATCGCAATGGCTTCTTTGGTCGTAAAAAAAGCTGTTTCCTGTATTTTTAAGGTATCTAATAACAAAACTTCAGTCGTTACGGGTTTGTTTAACAATAAGTTAAACGTTACTTTTTGACTTTGAAGATCTTCAGAAATCGCTTGAAATTGTTGTAGTAAGGTGTTTTTCTTCATTTTTATGTTCAACACATCTACCATATTTGTCCTATTGTTTTCGAGTTCATTCAGCGCTAATTTTTCGTAGGTATCTAAAATTTCGATATGCTGTTTTGTTATGACGTATTTGTGTTGCAAGGTGTACAATTCGTAATATGCCAATTTTACATTCAGTGAAAGCTGTCTTTTTAAGAAATCAATCTCACTTTTTGTAGCATTTGCCATGAACGTAGCCTGTTGTTTTTTCGCGCCTAGCAATCCAAACCAAGGAATATTTTGACTTGCTGAGAAACGTGCGCGTTGCGGACCAACTCTGGTTTCTACCGCTTGCGCAAACACACCAACGCCCAATTGTGTATTGGGTAAACTCCCAACTTCATTTACTTTTTCCAAGGCACTTTCGTATTGAAACTGTTTGGCTAAAATTTCACTGCTATTTTTTTCGGCTTCCGCCAGATACGCCTCTAAGCTGCTTTGCCCATGCGTAACTTGAACTAGCAAAAAATAGATGAATATGTATAAACTATGCTTCATGAGTGTTCTTTTTTAATTGAATTTCTTCTTTCCAACTGTATAAAACTGGAACGATAAAATAGGAGGTAATATCGATAATCATCCCGCCAAAAATTGGAATTGCCATCGGAATCATGATGTCACTTCCTCTTCCCGTAGAAGTCAGTACAGGAAGTAACGCCAATACGGTTGTAACCGTGGTCATTAAACAAGGTCGGATGCGTTTTCCTGCGGCTTCTAAGGTTGCTAAACGAATTCCTTTTTTGTCAGTTGGAAGCACTTTAGCAAAGGTTTGCTTTAAATAGGTTGCCATGATGACGCCATCATCGGTGGCAATTCCAAATAGGGCAATGAAACCTACCCAAACAGCTACACTTAAATTGATGGTTTTCATATTGAAGAGTTCTCTTAGATTTTCTCCAAATAAGCTGAAATTTAAAAACCAATCTTGCCCGTACAACCAAATCATGATAAATCCGCCTGCAAAGGCAACAGTAATTCCTGTAAAGATCATCAAAGAAGTTGTGACTGATCTAAATTGAAAATACAAAATTAAAAAGATGATTATCAATGCTAATGGCACCACCATAGACAAGGTTTTTTCCGCTCGGAGTTGATTTTCATACGTTCCTGTAAATTGATAGTTGATTCCTTTTGGAACGATTAACGCGCCCGAATCTATTTTTTCTTGAATGACTGCTTGCGCATTTTCAACCACGGTTACTTCTGCAAAACCGTTTCGTTTATCAAATAATACATACCCAACTAAAAACGTATCTTCACTTTTAATTACTTGCGGACCTTGTTCATAGCGAATCGTTGCCAATTCACTTAATGGAACTGGATTTCCTTTTTCCACTGGAATGTAAATACTTTTTAAATCTTCCGGATTGCTCCGTAATTCTCTCGGATACCGAACACGAATGCCGTAGCGTTCCCTGCCTTCCACAGTTTGCGTTAATACCATGCCGCCAACAGCCACTTTCAGTACGTTTTGTACTTCCTCAATCGTGATGCCATATCTGGCAATATTAGCTCTGTCGATATCAATCAGCAAATAGGGTTTCCCCACAATTCGATCTGCAAAGACAGCCTCTTTTTTTACACCTTCCACTTCTTTTAGAATCGTTTCTAATTCTACTCCAAAAGCTTCAATTTGTTGTAAGTTTTGTCCTTTTACTTTAATTCCCATTGGCGCGCGCATTCCGGTTTGTAGCATGACCAATCGGGTTTCAATCGGTTGCAATTTTGGTGCAGAGGTAACGCCAGGCAATTTGGTTACGCGTACAATTTCATCCCATATATCATCGGGGGATTTAATATGTGGTCTCCAATTGCGATAGAATTCGCCGTTATCGTCTTCGATGAGTTGCGCTTTTGTAATCGTAGGTGCATTGAGCGGAGCCGAAATGCCATCTTTTAACATAAACAATCCATCGTCATCTACTTTGTAACGTTGTCGTTTTCCAGCCGCATTCAGCATATATTCTGGTTTGTATTGAATGATGTTTTCATACATCGACAAAGGCGCAGGATCTAATGCAGATTCCGTACGACCCGCTTTTCCAACAACAGTTTCTATTTCGGGAATACTCGCTACTGCCATATCTAATTGTTGCAACACACGCTTGTTTTCTTCCACACCCGAATGCGGCATAGAGGTTGGCATTAAGAGAAAAGAACCTTCATTTAAAGAGGGCATAAATTCTTTTCCTGTATGTTGAAGAATATAAAATCCAAAAATAACAATGGAAACAGGAATGGTTAAAAATAAGAGTCTGTTGTGCAATGCCCAGTTTAAAATTCGGGTATAATAGTGTTGGAATAGCATAAAAATACCCAAAAGTCCAAAACAGATAATTCCAACAAAGAGAAGGTTTAGTAAAATGCTTTTATCAACGCCTAAAGGTCTCCAATATTCTGCTAACAGAAACACAATTGCTAATACAGAAATGGTAATATTGACAAGATTTGCTTTCTTTTCGGTAAGTATGTGATTTCGTTTTAAAAATGCTACAACGCCAAAACCAATCAGCACAATTCCAATCCAATAGCCATATATCATGGTTGTCAAGCCTAGAACGACTAACAGACTGTTTAGAAGATAGCTGGTCGTTTTTTTGATATTCACTTTTTTAAAGATAGCTGCCGCAAATGGTGGAATTAAAAATAGTGCGATGACTAATGCCGCAATGAGTGCAAATGTTTTGGTAAAAGCTAAGGGTCTGAATAGTTTTCCTTCGGCACCCATCATCGTAAATACAGGAATAAAACTAATGATTGTTGTCATGACAGCCGTTACAATAGCTCCTGAAACTTCTGTGGTAGCATTGTACACAATCGTGTTTATCGGTAAGTTTTCTTGGTCTTCATCCGCATGCCTGATGATGTTTTCGGAAAGTATCACGCCGACATCGACCATGGTACCAATTGCAATGGCAATTCCTGATAATGCTACGATATTTGCATCTACATTAAAGAGTTTCATTGCAATGAACACCATTAAAACTGCCACAGGAAGCAAGCCGGCTATTAAAATAGACGCACGTAAGTTGAATACCATAATGATAATCACAAAAATAGTAATTAAGATTTCTAAGGTTAGGGCTTCACTAAGTGTTTCAAGTGTTTCATTGATCAATTCTGTTCGGTCGTAAAACGGAACAATGGTGAGTTGTGAAGTACGTCCATCACTTAATACTTTGGATGGTAATCCTGTGCTCAGTTCTTGTATTTTATCTTTTACATTGTTAATGACTTCCATTGGATTCGCGCCATAGCGTGCTACGACCACACCACCCACAACTTCTGCGCCTTCTTTGTCCAAAATTCCTCTACGTGTTGCAGGCCCTAAAGTGACATTTCCGATGTCTTTGATTTTGATAGATGTAAAGTTTTCCGAAGTGACGACCGCATTTTCAATATCAGCAATTGATTTGATGTAGCCCAAACCACGCACTAAATATTCAACTTGATTGATTTCTAATGTTTGTGCTCCAATGTCTTTGTTACTTTCTTTGACCGCTTTTACAACTTGATGTAACCCGATGTTGTATTGACGCATTAATTCAGGATTTACATCTACTTGATATTCCTGCACATATCCGCCAATAGAAGCTACTTCCGATACGCCACTCGCAGAGGACAAAGCATATTTTACATAGTAATCTTGAATGCTTCGCAATTCTTGCAAATCCCAACCGCCAGTTACGTTTCCTACTTCATCTCGACCTTCCAATGTATACCAAAATATTTGCCCTAAGCCAGTTGCATCTGGTCCTAATGAGGGATTTACACCTTCTGGTAGTAAATTATTTGGCAATGAGTTTAATTTTTCTAGGATGCGACTGCGACTCCAATAGAATTCGATCTCTTCTTCAAAAATGATGTAAATACTTGAAAACCCAAACATAGAAGAACTACGAATGGTTTTTACACCAGGAATTCCAAGCAGCGCTGTTGTTAACGGATAGGTAATTTGGTCTTCAATATCTTGTGGCGATTGTCCATTCCATTTTGTGAATACAATTTGTTGATTTTCACCAATATCAGGAATGGCATCTACCGATACGGGATTGTTCGGTAAAAAACCTGTATCCCAATTAAACGGCGCGTTTACAGTTCCCCAACCCACAAAAAGGATGAGTAGTAAGACTGCAACAAGCTTGTTTTCTATTAGAAATTTAATACTTTTATTGAGCATGAGTATTGATATTTAAACATACGAATGATTTTAAAATAGGAGTGCAGTTGTGTTTCCAATTTGAAGCAATTCAATAGGAAATCAACATTCGGAGTAAATATCAAATAAGGAAAGTCTCGTCGAGCAATTGAATGTCTTTGACGAGTGGCGGCGGTTTGTAGGGTTTGAAAACAGCCTTTTCGGTATCTTCTTCTAACAGTATAAAAATATAACTATATACATACGCCGTAATGAATGTGTGTGTTGTTACGGTAAACGTGTCTTGCGAAGACAATTCATCTTGCCCTTGAATTAAAGTGCTGATGTCACTACAACACGGTGTTTGTTGTACCGTAGTCTGTTCGGAAGTTGCCGTTTCTACTTCCATACCACAGGTTTTAGCTTCTATACCAATAGCAAAACTTACCTTTTCGCCACCACAAATATGTTCATTTATGGTGAATGAAAATGTAGAGAACAGCACTAATAAGGCTGTTGCATATACACTGATATGTTTTAAAAACTGTTTCATGAAGCTGTAAAAGTACGATTTTTTTTTGATTGTTGGATTTTAGACGCGCTTCGCACTTGGATCGCTTCGCTTATTAGCTAAAAGTTCTCTAAAGTCGATTGAGATTCTCGAAATCTGATATGTATAAAAAAAAAGCGAACCTTTTAAAGTTCGCTCTTTTATCTGGTAAATTTAATTTATATTTTCTTAGCAGATTGGAACTGTGTAACGATCTACTTCAATTGTTTGACAACGCTCTACGGAGTTGTATGTACATACAAGTCCGCCAGTACATGCTATGGTTTGTGGTCCTGTACCGCATTGTGCATAGTCGGTACCACATTGATAGAAGTATGTTTTGATAGCTAAACCAGCCATAATATCATCTTTGTTTAAGTTGGAAACTTTCGATTTATTGATGCTTAGGTTTTTTAGATTCTTTTTTTTCATGATATTATAATTTATAAGTTAATAATAGTTTGGTTCACAATTAACAAATTAAGAGCGAAAGAGTACATGGATACGTTTCATCTATCCAACAGCAAATGGTACAATCAGTTCTTCTGGTACCTTCTGTTCCTCCTTTTATTTCAATATATTCAAGTGTCGAAATCGCTTTTTTGTTAAGACTTAGTTTTTTTAAATTTCTTTTTTTCATAGTTAGTATATTTAAAAAGTTCAAATTAGAAAGAACCATTCGTAATTGAGTACGGTTTTACCGTAAAAAGTAGTATTGTACTTGTAAATGAGTGTGTTATGCGTGTTAAAGTTTCAGTTTGTTGATTTCTGTGAGTAATTTCGGGAAGTTAACAGGTTTTGAAAAGTATTGGTCAAACCCTATGTTTTTGAAACGATGTTCATCGCCAGGCATAGCATACGCAGTTACAGCAAACACTTGTGGATTTTTGTCCGTAGGAAGTTCTTGAATTTTTTTGAGGACTTCGCAACCGTCCATTTGATTTTTACCAAGATTGATATCTAGCAATATTAAATCGGGCATGTCTTTTTTAACAATTTCTAATGCTTCCAAACCGTTTTCAGCAATGATTATTTGCGCATTTTCTTTGGATAGTATTTTGTTCATTACCATCGCATTGATTTTGTTATCTTCTACGTACAGAATATTCATGAGCAAAGCGGAAGTTTTATGATGAATTCTGATCCTTTACCTATTTCACTGTTGACTTCAATGCTACCCCCTAAGATTTCAATGTAGTGTTTGGACAAACTGAGCCCAATACCTGTACCTTCATATTTTCTGCTCATGCCAATACTTTCTTGTACAAACGGGTCAAATATTTTTGTGAGATTCGCAGCTTCTATTCCAATACCAGTATCTTTTACTGAGATGAGTGCATTTGTAAGTGTTTCATCTGTAGCAATAGAAACCGTAATTGTACCTTTTTGTGTGTATTTGATAGCATTGTGAATGATGTTATTGAAAGCTGTTCTGAATAATTGTTCGTCTATCGCTACTTTTGGCGCACTTTTATCTAGAATTAATGTATAGTTTAATGCTTTTGCTTCTGCTAAATGATCGTATTCTCGGAACGAACTTTCTACTGTAAAGTTGAGGTCACATTTTGTAAGACTTAAATTCGTTTTTATCGCTTCTATTTCACTAAAGTTGGATAAGTTCGTAACGGTTTCGAGCAATCGGTCTTTACTTTCTTCTAAATAGGCTAATAGCTTAGTACGTTCTTTGGCATCTTCTTCTGTAATAAGGAGTTGACTAATTGCCATGATTCCATTTAAAGGTGTTCTTATTTCATGACTAAAGTTTGCTAAAATATTTGTTTTAAAACTATTGAGTTCCTGCTCTTTTAAGTGTGCTTCTTTGATAGCGATTGCGGCCATTTTTTGCTCCGTAATATCTAAAGAACTAATTAATACAGATGAGAATTTTTCTTCAGAATCCTTAATTGGTATATATTTTACTTCCAACCATTGCGAATTTCCTTGGCTCGTAACGCGTTCAACTTCTTTACGTGTAATGTGTCCTTTGAGTGCTTCATTGAACGAATCGGCAAAGGTGTGTTTCAAGTTGAGCGGCAATACATTAATAAAGTGTACCGATTCTTTGTTTGGGTTTATCTTAAAATCATGCTGAATGATGGTAGCAGAAGCTTCATCAGTCATTAATATATTTCCTTTATGATCTAATAAAAACGTGTGTACAAATCCATTATTGATAATGGCTTGTAAATGACGTTGATTTTTCAGAATAATCTGTTCATTTTTTTTACGTTGATCTACATTGATCAAATTACCGATCATTCGTGTTGTATGTCCGTTTGCATCTTTTTTGCAATATCCATATACTTCATAATGAATGTATTTTCCATCTAAATGGCGCAATCTGTAATAGTTAAAATAGTAGGCATCTTCTTTTTCAAGATTTTCCAGATGACGCACCAATGCAGCTGCTACATCTTCTGGATGAATCATTTTTCGAAATTCTTCTTCAGGAAGAAACGCTTCTTTTATGGGCAATCCTAACATTCTTCGAAACGACGTGCTGTAATACACCATATTGGTTTCAATGACATGATCAAACAATCCAGAACGAATTCCTTTTAAAGCCAAACGCTTTGTTTCTTCACTTTCTTTGAGTTGCTCGATGTGTTCTTGTCGTTCCGTAATATCGGCAACTGTTCCGTTGACAAATATGATTTTATGGTTATGAAATACAGGTTCGGCAGCAATGCGTAAGTATGTTTTAGCACCTTGCTTTGTCACTGTTTCTATGTAATCGTAAGGTTGTTTGGTTTCGAGTAATTCGTATAAATATTTTTTGGCACGTTCTTGAATCTCTTTTGCATAATTATAGAACCCTTTTTCATCTCTATCTACATCATTAGGATCAATGCCGTGCATTTTATAACATTCACGTGACCAAAAGAGTTCTTCTGTAATCGGATTGTAATACCAAGCAGCTATTTTTCCCAAAACTGAAATGGCTTCAAGTGCTTGATGTTCTTTGTCTTCTTGTGTAGCATCTATTCCAACGGCGTAAATATGGGTGTCTTCTAAATAAAAATCGAGGCGTAAGGTTAAGATGCCATTTGAGGTGTTTGTTGGAAATTTTAAATGCTGTTTTAAGATGGTTTCGCCAGCCGCTACTTTGTTGATGATCTCTTTGAGTGTAGCTTCATATTTATCCAATACAAAGTTTTGTAATGGTTTTCCAATATACAGCGTATCAGATTGAAAGGAATTGTCAAAGCGTTTGTTAAGTTGCGTAATGATCCCTTTTGTATCTAATACAATTATATATAGACTTGATTTTTCAAGTATATGATTTGGTTGATTGTTAGACATGTATAGATTGATAAATTCGGCTTTTTAAAAATAGGTAAAAACATTTGATTTGTATTGTATTTTTAAAATTTTTGTGTGAAGTTGAATTTGAGAGACGATTTATACATCAGCACAAAGCGTGAATGCTAATGAAAGTACAAAGCCTCAACATCTAGCAATAGCAGCAGAAGAAACGGAAATAATGGATAATGATGCACTACTTAACTGAGTCATACGAAAAAATGATTTGACTATCAATGCAAATAAGCTTGCCCTTGCATTAGCGTATTGTATTATTCAGGAAGTTGAAAAAAGCTAAATACAGAACCGCCATAACTTTTAGAAAAACTAAAGTTTGGTACCTGATCTAATTTGGTTTCCTTAGCGTGTTCTATAATTAAAAAACCATCTTCTAATAGTAAATTCTTTTCAAAAACGATGGTGGCAATTCGTTCAAATTGTGCATGGGTAAACGCGTATGGAGGATCTGCAAATACAACATCCGATTGTAAATGTGTGCGTTCTAAAAACGTATATACATCACTTTTAATAGCCGTAATATCAAGCTCTAAAAGTGCTGCGGTCTTTTTTATATAACTAACACAGCCATAATCGCCATCAACGGCAGTAATCACTTCTGTGCCGCGTGAAGCAAACTCATAACTGATATTTCCAGTTCCAGCAAACAAGTCGAGCACACTAATTTCATGAAAATAAAAATGATTATTTAAAATGTTAAAAAGTGATTCTTTCGCCAAATCTGTGGTTGGGCGTACAGGCAGTTTTTTAGGTGCTGTCAACCGTCTTCCTTTATGTTTTCCTGAAATAATTCGCATCTAAAAGTTTGTTAATAAGGTGAAATCGCGGTGACTTGCTGGTTTTTCTATATTGGTAGTAAAGTGGAACGGATAGTTTTTCTCTAAAAAGGCAACATTGCGGATGTATGTATAGGCAACAGTGTACAAAACATCTCCTTTTGCAATTGCACCCAGAAAATAGAGTTGAAGTGTATTTGTGTTCAATTCTAATTGCTCAATGGTAAATAACAAATAATAAATAAAATCTTCGGAAGAACTGTATTCAAAAGAATTGTATAGGAGTAATTTTTTGTTTTGAATCACAATAATTTCAAACTGTTCCTTTTGTACATGCACATACACTGTGGGTTCTTCACTACTATTAGATAATTGAAAAATATTTTCAATCAAAATTGTTGCGAAATGTCGATACGTAAACGCACCATACTTTTCAAAAAATAAGTTATTGATATTTACATACGGAATATATACATTGACCATGTCATTATTAGAAACCACGTCAAAAGTCATATAATCGTTTGCTAAAATTTTGTTGTTATATTTTAAATAATCTGCAAGATTTTTATCAGAAAACAAAGGCTTTGGTACAAATGTCGATAAGGTATTGATATGACTTACGGTAACTGCTTGAAAAGGTTGCTCAAAGATGTCGGCATGCTGTTCAAAAACGGTATTAATTTCGGTTTCTAATTGCAACGGATTCGTTACAGTATTGAATTGAAAATGCCGAAGATCCGTAATTTCATTCTCAATAGTATCTAGAATACAAAAAGAAAGTCCATTCAGAGATACCTGAATGGACAACTTTTGAAAATCTAATTGATTTGTATGTTTATTTTTTGTTTTCAATTTCATAGCTAGTTGGCCAGTTTCCACTATCACTCACTTTGTCAAGTGATCCAACGAAAATTTCTTTTCCATCAACTTCATCTACGGAAACGACTCTTTGTTCTTGTCTTAACAAATCTTTATTAAGATCGTGTAAAACAATACTTTTGTCCACTGAAACTTTAAATACAGGTGCAGTATATCCATTTACGATAACGGAATCTACTTTCATTTTAAAAGTTTCTTTATCATTTTTAGCATACGGTACATATTTCATTTTCATGTAACGATCTGTACCTTTAAATAATGAATCTTTTACAGGCTCAAAACTAAGCGTGTCAATAATAACGACTTCTTTAAGCTTATCAATCTTGTATACTTTGTCAAACTCTACATAACTAGAATCTCTTTTCTCTACAATTGCAAATTGAGCAGTCTCTATAAACCTCTCTAAATCTTCAAAGTTTTTAGCGTAACCTCCCGTAATTGTTTTATGTGCTAATTGCGAATCTCTAATATCTTTTAAGTTGTGAATAACAGCAGAATAGCGCTTTACTTTTGCTTGTCTAAATTCTACTGGTGCCATGATAGACATGTAAATCTGATACCCGAAAAATACAGAGGCTAACAAAAATACGATTGAAAATACGGGTCTTATTTTTCGTGGAATCATCTTTTCAATCAAAAATAGAAGCCCGATAGCAACTACTAAAGCTACGACTAGAATAATTGGAGTTTTCAGTGTTTCGAATGAACCTTTTTCAACTACGTTACTATCTTGAGCGAATGCTAAAGCTGGAAGGAGTAAAAAAGCGGTTACGAATGATAAGACTAAATTGAATTTTTGTTTTACGTGTTTCATCTCTATTAAGAATAGTTTTGTTTAAGAACATCAATATACGCAAATCTACAATTTTTTTTTAATCGTAAAAGTATTTCACTAAAAAAAGGCGTGTTATATTTATAAAAAGCCAAATGAACCTCATTCATTCAATTTACTTTTCTATTTTCGCTCAGCAATACGCAACAAAAAGAAGATAATTACTACATTATGGACGTAACTACATTTTATAAATTACTGAAAAGTAAATTTCCACACGAAGTTACTTTAAAGCAAGATGTAGTTTTGCACAAACTTTCCGAGTTTATTTATAGTGAGGATGCAAACGCTCTTTTTTTACTAAAAGGATATGCCGGAACAGGAAAAACAACCACTATTGGTACATTGGTCACACATTTGTGGCACACCAAAAAAAAGGCCGTATTATTAGCGCCCACCGGACGTGCTGCAAAAGTAATTAGTAATTATTCTAAAAAAGAAGCACATACCATTCACCGAAAAATTTACTTTCCGAAGAAAGATAAAGGCGGCGGTGTAAGTTTTGTGTTGCAACCAAATAAACATCGTGATACACTATTTATTGTCGATGAAGCCTCTATGATTCCCGATTCGCCAAGCGATTCCAAACTCTTTGAAAATGGTTCCTTACTCGATGATTTAATGATGTATGTCTACTCAGGACATAAATGTAAATTAATTCTAATCGGAGATACCGCGCAATTGCCGCCAGTAAAACTAGACCTAAGTCCAGCATTGGACGAGCGTACGTTGGAACTAAATTATGATAAAAATGTGACGGTTATTGAATTGGATGAAGTGGTGCGTCAAGATTCAGATTCAGGGATTTTAATCAATGCCACCAATTTGCGGGAACAATTACACAACGAATTTTACGACGAGTTCAAATTTCAACTATCGTCTTTTCCAGATATCATTCGTTTGGTCGATGGCTACGAAATTCAAGATGCTATCAGCGATTCGTATTCCGAAAACGGAAAAGAAGAAATGGCAATCATTGTCCGATCGAACAAAAGAGCCAATGTGTACAATCAACAAATTAGAAATAGGATCTTATTTAATGAGAACGAATTATCTGCGGGCGATTACCTCATGGTAGTTAAAAATAATTATTTCTGGTTGCCCGAAAATTCAGAAGCAGGATTCATCGCCAATGGAGACATTATTGAAGTATTAGAAATTTTCTCGATCAAAGAATTATATGGTTTCCGATTTGCAGAAGTCAACGTCCGTATGGTCGATTATCCAAATCAACAACCTTTGGAAACGGTGTTATTACTTGATACCATTCACGCCGAAACGCCCGCCTTATCTTATGAAGATGGAAACAAGCTATATCAAGAAGTCATGAACGATTACGAAAGTGAAACTTCAAAATATAAAAAGTTCTTAAAAGTAAAAGGTAATAATTTTTTTAATGCACTACAAGTAAAATTTAGCTATGCAATCACCTGTCACAAATCGCAAGGTGGACAATGGCGAACGGTTTTTATTGAGCAACCCTATTTGCCAAATGGTGTTGGAAAAGAATACATGCGTTGGTTGTATACCGCCATGACACGTGCAAAAGAACGGCTATATCTTATTGGCTTTTCAGACGATTTTTTTGTTGAATAACCTAAAAATCTTACAGATTTAAAAAGGAGACACGCTACTAAAAATATTTTTCCTATTTTTAAAAACTAATCATAATAACTCTATTGCATGGAAAATTTATATTACAAGCCTTCGGGCAAATCTAACCCTATTAGTTTTTTATATCTCGCGTTAGCCATCTTTATTGGTGCGCCACTACTAGCCTTTATTTATACGTATGCTATTTTGTACATTCCCATAGTGTACTTAAACTTTCTATGCTTAGCCGGAATTGCTTTCGGATTAGGATTCGTCGCAAGTTTTGTGATAGGATTTGGAAAAGTACGTAACAATATACTCGCCATCGTTTTTGGTCTTGTTATAGGTTTGGCTGGTTTATACGCAAGTTGGATCATTTGGATTTGTCATCATTTTGAAGTGCCTTATATGGACATTATTGCCAATCCTGAAGCATTTATGAGTGCTGTTGGATTTGCCAATGAGCAAGGAACTTGGACCATTGGTAGAAGTGGCGGTAGTGTGAGTGGTATGTTTTTAACCGTTGTTTGGGTTATAGAAGGACTTGCCATGATAGGATTCCCAGTGTTTTTTGCTTATGGTAAAGCATGTGAACCTTATATAGAAAATGATGATGATTGGGCAGAACAAACTGCTATGGGACCTTTTGAATACATTCCAAACGCTGGAATATTACAAAAACAACTAGAAGCTAAAAATTACGAAGAATTACTAGCAATAGCACCAGCAGAAAACGCAGGGCAAGGTACACATTCAATATTGACAGTATATCACGGAAAAAACAGAGCACAATCCAAAGAATTTTATCTAACAGTAACCAATATGCTTGAAAAGTTTGATAAAGAAGGAAAATTAGACTTTGACGAAACATCAGTAATCAACTATATTCACATTAGCAAAGAAGCAGGACAACAACTCTTTGCGAAAATTGCGCCAAGCGCTGTAGTTGGTTAAATAAAAGATTAATTTACAATCTTATCATTAAAATTGTATTTTTGAGACCATAAAAAACACCGCATTTGAAAATTATAGCAATGATTCCGGCACGATATGCAGCTTCTCGATTTCCTGGGAAGTTAATGCAAGACTTGCATGGAAAAACAGTCATCACCCGAACGTATGAAGCAACCGTAGCTACCGGACTTTTTGAAGAAGTATATGTAGTAACTGATAGCGAGGTGATTCGTGAAGAAATTGCGCGTACTGGCGGAAACGTAATCATGAGTCAAAAACAACATGAGTCGGGAAGTGATCGGATCGCGGAAGCAGTGCAAAATGTGGACGCAGATATTGTAATTAATGTGCAAGGCGATGAACCGTTTACCGAAAAAGAAAGTCTGGAAAAAGTCATCAATGTATTTTATGAAGATCCCAACAAAGAAATTGATTTGGCTTCGTTAATGGTGCAAATTACAGATTGGGACGAAATCAAAAATCCAAATACAGTAAAAGTCATCGTAGATCAGCGCAATTTTGCATTGTACTTTTCGCGTTCGCCAATTCCATATCCAAGAGATGAAAATGCGGGCGCAAAATACTATAAACACAAAGGAATTTATGCGTTTCGAAAACAAGCATTGCTCGATTTTTATGAATTGCCAATGCAAACTTTGGAAGCCACTGAAAAAATAGAATGTATTCGCTATTTAGAATATGGTAAAAAAATAAAAATGGTCGAAACGTCTGTAGAAGGCGTAGAAATTGATACTCCTGAAGATTTAGAACGCGCAAAAAAAGTATGGAAATAAATTATACGGACATAAAAGTAATTGCTTTTGACGCCGACGATACACTTTGGGTAAACGAAACCTATTTCAGAGATGTAGAACATAAGTTTGCGCAATTATTATCAGCATACGAAACTGAAAATAAAATTGATCAGGAGTTGTTTAAAATGGAAATGAAAAACCTTCCAATTTACGGCTACGGAATCAAAGGGTTTATGTTGTCGATGGTTGAAAGTGCGATGGAACTTTCCAACGGGAAAATTTCAAACAAAGTGCTTTCTGAAATCATTAATTTAGGAAAAGAAATGATTTCTATGCCTGTGGAATTGCTCAATGGTATTGAAGAAGTTTTAGAAAAATTAAGCGGAAAGTATAGATTATTAGTCTTGACTAAAGGCGATTTGCTCGATCAGGAACGAAAACTAGAAAAATCTGGCTTGACCAAATATTTCCATCATGTAGAAGTGATGAGCGATAAAAAAGAAAAAAATTACCAAGATTTGTTAGACCATTTAGAAATAAATGTCAACGAATTTTTAATGATTGGAAACTCGTTAAAGTCGGACGTATTGCCAATTATAAACATAGGAGGAAAGGCAATTCATGTTCCATTTCATACGACTTGGCAACACGAAACGGTTTCTCCAGATGAAGAATCAAACGAATATCATGTCGTGAAAAGTATTGTCGAAGTGTTAAATTACGTATAGTGAAGAAGCTAAACGTACACACCTGGAATCGTAAAAAGCATTTTGAGTTTTTCAACACCTTTCAAGATCCGTTTTTTGCAGTAACTACGCCAATGGATGTGACCAAAGCGTACGATTTTGCAAAAGCATCTGGGAATAGCTTTTTTGCGGTGTATTTGCACGATTGTATGAAAGCAGTCAATGCGGTTGAACCATTTCGATATCGCATTGAAAATGAAAATGAAGTGGTGATTCATGAAGCAATTCACGCGTCAGCAACCATTATGCGGCCCGACAAAACGTTTGGATTTTCGTTTATTGATTATAACGCTGATTTTGAATTATTTAAGCAGAATATAGAAGCGGAAAAAGCACGAATTATCAATTCAGATGATTTATTTCCGCCCAAAAATAGTGAAGATTGTGTGTTTTGTTCGGCATTACCTTGGGTGAGTTTTACAGGACATAAAGAGCCGTTTCATGGAAAAAAAGAATCGGTTCCAAGAATTGCTTTTAGTAAAATGGAAGCAACAAATAACAAAAAAATACTATCGGTTTCAGTATCGGTAAATCACGCATTGATGGATGGCTATCATGTGGGGCAGTTTACCGAAAAGTTTCAAGAAAATTTGTTGAAACACTAAATAACATCAGGTAATATTTATATTTACATCATTAAACTAACTAACTATGCAGTATAGAAACTTTCCAATGGTTCCCAGAGTAATCTTCGGAAGAGGAAGTTTTAATCAGATACAAGAAATTCTGACGCCAAAACGAATCAATACAAAAGCTCCATTTATCTTTTTGGTAGATGATGTTTTTGAAAACAATCCTTGGCTCATAGACAGAATTCCACTTCGTTTCCTAGATCAAATCATTTTTGTATCTGCGGAAGAAGAACCAAAAACGTCACAAGTAGATGCTTTGGTGGAAGAATTAAAATCAAACTTTACACAAAACCCATCAGGAATTATTGGAATTGGTGGCGGAACCTTACTCGATATGGCAAAAGCTGTCGCAATTATGCTGACAAATGAAGGAAGTGCCGCTGATTATCAAGGCTGGGATTTGGTGAGTAATGAAGCAGTATATCATGTTGGAATTCCGACAATCTCCGGAACTGGAGCGGAAGTTTCACGCACAACCGTATTAACTGGTCCTGAAAAAAAATTGGGAATCAACTCCGATTTTACACCTTTTGATCAAGTCGTATTAGATCCCGAATTAACGCGTGGAGTACCACAAAATCAATGGTTTTACACAGGAATGGATTGTTATATACATTGTATAGAATCGCTCACCGGAACGTATTTAAACGCATTTAGCCAAAGTTATGGTGAAAAAGCACTCGAATTGTGTAGAAACGTTTTCTTAGAAAAAAATGTACGTGATGAAGACTCAGAAGACAAACTCATGATGGCTTCTTGGCATGGCGGCATGAGTATTGCCTATTCACAAGTTGGTGTAGCGCATGCCATGAGTTACGGACTTTCGTACTTACTTGGCACCAAACACGGAATTGGGAATTGTATTGTTTTCAATCACTTAGAGGAATTTTACCCGCAAGGTGTTTCGGAATTCAAAAAAATGGTACGCAAGCATGATATTGACATTCCAACAGGAATTTGCAAGGATTTAACCGACAAAGAGTTTGACAAAATGATTGATATTGCTTTCATGTTAGTGCCGCTTTGGGAAAATGCGTTGGGTAAAAACTGGAAAGAAATCATCACACGTGAGAAGTTGAAGAATATGTATAAAAAGATGTGATTTCGACTTGGCTCAATCACCGTTTTGAGATGTGAGTTGTTAGTATTGAGTTTTTGCTAAATGTATTTTGATCCGTCATTGCGAGTGAAACGAAGCAATCTTTTTTTTTAAAATTTATGATGAACGATTTTTGATTTCAGAATGATTTAACTTTGAACACCGAACACCGAACACCGAACACCGAACACCGAATACTGAGCACTGAACACTGAGCACTGAACACTGAGCACTGAACACTGAGCACTGAACTTTAAACCCTAAACTCTATGATGCGAGCGATTTATAAATTTATATACTTTACTATCTTAGGTTGGAGAATCAAAGGTGATTTTTCAGACGAAGTAAAAAAATGTATAGTAGCTGTTGTTCCGCATACGAGTTGGCATGATTTCTTTCTTGGGTTGATGGTTAGAAGCGTTACTAGAAAAGAAATCAATTATGTTGGCAAAAAAGAATTGTTCAAATTTCCGTTTGGATGGTATTTTCGTTGGACAGGTGGCGCACCAATTGACAGAACACCAGGTCAAAACAAAGTACAGGCCATGGCTGCGGTTTTTGAAGGAAAAGACGAATTTCGACTCACGTTAGCACCCGAAGGAACTCGCGGACGCGTTGATGAACTCCGCACAGGATTCTACTATATTGCCAAAGAAGCAAAAGTGCCAATTACCTTAGTTGCATTTGATTTTGGCAAGAAAGAAGTCAAAATAGACGAACCATTTTATCCAACAGACGATATGGAAGCTGACTTTGAATACATTCACAAATTCTTTGAAGGTGTAGTTGGAAAAGTTCCTGAAAAAAGTTTTCGGTATAAAAAGTAGCGTACTACTGTTTAGGATTCATCAATCAAAATCTCCAATAACTGAATTGCCGCTTCGCTGATTTTAGTTCCAGGACCAAATACAGCAACTGCGCCAGCATCAAACAAAAATTGATAATCTTGATGTGGAATTACACCACCAACAATCACCATAATATCATCACGTCCATACTTTTTCAATTCTGCAATAACTTGCGGAACTAGGGTTTTATGTCCAGCTGCTAACGAAGAAACACCTAAAATGTGAACATCATTTTCCATAGCTTGTTTGGCTGCTTCTGCAGGCGTTTGGAATAATGGTCCAATATCTACATCAAAACCAACATCGGCATAGCCTGTAGCCACTACTTTTGCACCTCTATCGTGTCCGTCTTGCCCCATCTTTGCAATCATGATTCGCGGTTGGCGACCTTCTTTTTCGGCAAATTTCGCTGCCAATTCTTTCGCTTTTTGAAACGAACTATCGTCTTTTATTTCTTTACTATACACGCCTGAAAATGATTTGATTTGTGCTTTGTATCTTCCGAAAACAGCTTCTAAAGCATCTGAAATTTCTCCTAAAGTTGCTCGTTTACGCGCTGCATCAATAGCTAAAGCTAACAAATTATTTTCCTTTTGTAACAATGCATCTTTATCATTTGACCAAAAATGAGCCGCTTTGGTCAATTTTGCTAGTGCTTCTGTAACTTCGGCAGCGTTTCGGTTTTCTTTTAACTGAGCCATAGGCGCCATTTGCGCAGTCCGAAGTGTTTGATTGTCTTCTTCTAAAATATGTAATGGATCTTCTCTTTCGAGTCTATACTTATTTACACCAACAATGACATCTTGCCCCGAATCAATACGCGCTTGTTTTCTCGCGGCAGCTTCTTCAATACGCATTTTTGGAATTCCAGCTTCAATTGCTTTGGTCATTCCGCCTAACTCTTCCACTTCTTCAATCAGTTGCATCGCTTTATTCGCGATTTCATCTGTTAGTTTTTCAACATAATAACTTCCTGCCCAAGGATCAACTGTTTTCGTGATTTTAGTTTCTTCTTGTAAATATATTTGTGTATTTCGTGCAATTCGTGCTGAGAAGTCTGTTGGCAATGCAATAGCTTCATCTAAGGCATTGGTATGTAAACTTTGCGTTCCGCCAAATGCGGCTGCGGCTGCTTCAATACAGGTCCGCGCTACATTGTTAAACGGATCTTGCTCTGTAAGGCTCCAACCACTCGTTTGGGAATGGGTACGCAGTGCTAATGATTTTTGATTTTTTGGATTGAATTGCTGCACGAGTTTTGCCCACAGCATTCTGGCAGCTCTCATTTTGGCAATTTCCATAAAATGATTCATGCCAATTGCCCAGAAAAAAGAGAGGCGAGGCGCAAAGGTATCGATGTCCATTCCTGCGTCGAGTCCTTTTCGGATGTATTCCAAACCGTCGGCTAAGGTGTATGCGAGTTCTATATCACAGGTGGCACCCGCTTCTTGCATGTGATAGCCTGAAATACTAATGCTGTTAAATTTTGGCATGTGTTCCGATGTATACTCAAAAATATCAGAAATAATTTTCATCGATGGCGTTGGTGGATAAATGTACGTGTTTCGCACCATGAATTCTTTTAAAATATCATTCTGAATCGTTCCTTCGAGGAATTCGGGTTGTACACCTTGTTCTTCTGCGGCCACAATGTAAAATGCCATAATAGGTAAAACCGCGCCATTCATCGTCATGGAAACCGACATTTTATCCAATGGAATTTGATCGAATAAAATTTTCATATCTTCCACAGAATCAATCGCAACGCCGGCTTTTCCAACATCACCAACCACGCGCTCATGATCGCTGTCATATCCACGATGTGTAGCTAAATCGAATGCAACAGACAATCCTTTTTGTCCTGCGGCTAAATTTCGTCTGTAAAACGCATTGCTTTCTTCGGCGGTAGAAAATCCCGCATATTGGCGAATCGTCCAAGGTCTGCGCACATACATGGTAGAATACGGTCCGCGAAGATTTGGTGCCAAACCAGCTACAAAATCCAGCTGTTTTAACTCTTGCACATCTTCTTTTGAATACGACGATTTGATGTCAATGTCTTCCGCCATTTTAAATGAACTTTGGACGTTTTCTTTTGAAACCGCTTTCGCTGAATTGTCTAAGGTGATATGTTGAATATTTTTTCTACTCATGTTACAATCTTATTTTTTGAACGTACGAATCAAAATCGTTTGCTTTTCCAGAGTTAAAGGTCAATACAAATGTTTTTCCTTTTCTATTGACTAGATAAAAATAGGTATACCCTTGCATATATTCACCAGTTGATTCATCTTTTCCTCTTAACATAAAGATGGCTCTAAAAATACGATCATTGCCTTTTTTGATAATTCCTGCTTTCTTAAAAGAACTTTGAAACCCTAAAATTTCACAGAGTGCTTTATGATCACTGTTTAAGTATGATAAAATTTCTTGCGAAACTTCTTGGTTTATAGGAATATATGGTAGTGTTTTAAAAGAAATATCTAATTTCCGATCTTCACTTGCCATCATATAGAAATTCCCAGCACTTGCGTATTTTAAATTCAAATAGCGTTTGTATTCAATTTTTTTGAGTTCTTCGTTTTCAATCTCATTAATGAACGCTATGTATTCACTATTTGTAAACAATTTTACATTTTCAGGAACAAATAGATAAATACTTTCAGCGTCTAATTGAATGTACTTTCCAGGTACGTTTTTAATAGGTACACTTTTGTCTTTGTTTCCATCACATTGAATGAAAAATAGACTTAGTATAACTATGTAAATAATTCTATTCATGTTTCAGTCGTTCTTTTTCTAGTTTCGTTGCCAAACGTCTCAATTTAATTGGAATGACTAATACTTTTTTTACTTCTTGGGTTGCAAACGGTTCAATTTCCAAATCGTGTTTCATGCGATCGTCCGGATTTGGATATTTGTTAGTTCCGAGCAAAACTTCTTTACCTTCATCAAATAAAGCTTGTTCTTTTGCAGCGCTTTCTTTTATTTTTCGGAAAATAGTACCTTCTTTCAATTGCTTTAAGAAACCGCCATTTGCTTCGATATCTTTAAAAAGTGTCAAGGCTTTTTCAGCTAATTGATTTGTAATATGTTCGATGTAATATGCACCTTCTGTCGGATTGTTTGTTTTGTCAAAATAACTTTCATCTTTTAAGATTCGGAGTTGATTTCGCGCAATACGATCACCAAATTCATTGGTTTTATGATACAGCGCATCATATGGTAAATTGTACACGAAATCCGCGCCACCTAATACCGCACTCATACATTCCGTAGTGGTTCGTAACATGTTTACATTGTAATCATATATGGTTTTGTTACGTTTTGAAGGTGAAGCAATGATCGTACATGCTGAGTCTACATTGTATTCTTTTGCCAATACACTCCATAAATGACGCAATGCTCTGAGTTTGGCTATTTCGAAGAAATAATGTCCGCCAACCGCGACATTGAACGTAATTTTATTCGTGATTTTTGAACCGAAATGATTCAGGTATTCGTTAGCGTGTGCAAGTGCGTATGCGAGTTGTTGCACCATGGTTGCGCCCGCATTTTGATAGGTGTCAACATGAATCGTCAGTGTACTGCTGAATGCATCAAACTGTACAATTTTTTCTAACGCTTCATGATCTTTTGCACGGTTTTCAAACCAATTTCCTGTGGAAGCTAAGTTTCCAATGATGTCTACTCCAATGGTGATACTAGCCGAATGTACTTTCGCGAAAGCGATAATTTTAGTACTATAATCAGTTGATAAAAATTCCATTTCTATATGAATAGGAATGTTTTGAAGATTTAAATCTTTTAAAACGGTTTCAATAGGAATGTTTTCGTTTGAAATGACCAACACTAAACTTTCTACGCCTCTTGCTAAGATGTCTTTGATATTGGAATTTGACTCCGAAGCATTTGTAACATACAAACGTTGTGAAATCTTCCATTGCGTGGTTTGTGTTGCAATTGGCAGTGTGTTACCATACGTTTCCCGATGGTAAAAAGGTGTAATGTCAATACCTTCTTGTGTAGCTGTAATTAACGTCTGATTGTAATCAGCACCTTTTAAATCTACTTGTATTTTTTGCTTCCATTGCGCAGCAGAAACGGTGTCAAATTCGTCAAATAAATTACTCATTAGTTGGTGGTTTTTAGGCTATCTGCGTACTCGATGATATAAATTTCTTCATTTTCTTTTTTCATGAAATAGCGTTCGCGCGCAAATTTTTCCAATTCTTCCATGCTTGAGAATTTTTTGATATTCTTGCGATCTTTTTTGATTTCGCTTTGAAGATTTGTTTTTTGCTGTTCTAAAAGTTCTATTTGTCTATTCAGTTCTCTATGTGTAGAAAACCACGAATTTGCATCTACAAATAGCATCCACACGATAAAAATGGCGGAGATGATGATGTATATATTTTTGAATTTGTTCAGATTCATGGTATTTGCAATTGCGCTGCGACCGATTTATGCTATAAATGTACTAAATATTAGGCTAATCGTTCGCTAATAATGGTTCGTACGATATCTACAGCAACGCTATTGTACCGATTGTTTGGAATTATGATATCGGCAAACTCTTTAGTAGGTTCAATAAATTGTTCGTGCATGGGTTTGAGTGTAGATTGATATCTGCTTAAAACTTCGTCAATATTACGTCCACGTTGGGTAATATCGCGTTTGATTCTTCGGATGAGACGTTCGTCAGAATCAGCATGCACAAAAATGTTAATGTCAAACATTTTACGAAGTTCGGTATTTGTTAAGATCAAAATCCCTTCTACAATCATCACTTTTCGTGGAAGTGTATGAATGGTGTCGCCAGTTCGATTGTGTTTTACAAACGAATATACAGGTTGATCTATGGCATTTCCTTTTTTTAATTCGGTTAGATGTTCACAGAGTAAATCAAAATCAATTGATCGTGGGTGATCAAAATTGATTTTTGTACGTTGTTCGTAATTTAAGTGTGAAGTATCGTTATAGTAAGAATCTTGTGAAATAACTCCGACTTCATTTTCGGGCAATTGTTTAATGATTTCGTTAACTACGGTTGTTTTTCCGCTTCCAGTTCCTCCGCCAATACCAATAATGAGCATAAATGTATATTTTTTTTGTCGAGTACAAAATTAAGTAAATTATTCATTTATTTTAGATAAAAGAGTCTAGATCGCTTCGCTGTTGTAATCAAGAAATTAGATTCATTTAGAATCGTTTGAAATTATTCACTGTTGTTCTATAAAAGATTCAAGACCGCTGCGCTGTTAAATGAAAGAATAAAGACTAAATAGTAACTATTTGAAAAACAAGATTAATAATTATATTTAATTAGCTAATTCCTTCTGTCATAGCAATTTGCAAAAGCACGGTAATTTTATGAAAAGATCTTGCAAACTTTTTCAAAGCAAGGTCTTCACAAGAATTGAAATGGTTTTATCGGACACTAACGGAAATTATTTTAAAAATAAATAGTTTTTGCTTTTGTGTTTCTGGAAAAGTCTTATATTTGCAATCCAAATTTTAGGGCATAGTTTTGAATTCTTAGGATGAAAAAACTATTACAAACACACTTTACGGGGTGTACTACGCCAAAGCGTAGCAGGACGTAGCCCTGACGAAGATGACGCCTTAGCGTTATTATCGCGCCGCGTTTGGGACGCGGAGGTCGTCACGCTTGAGGCGTGACCACCCAAATTAAGGAGTATGATAGTATATATTCTTTATAGTGAATTGAAATCAAAATATTACGTTGGTCAAACGCAAGATTTTGGAAAAAGATTATTACGACATAATTCAGGTTATGTGAAGTCAACTAAAAGTGGTATACCATGGAAAGTTGTTATAAATATTGAAGTTACAAATAGAAGTGAAGCTCTTATTCTTGAAAAGAGAATTAAAAAACGAGGAGCAAAACGCTATTTAGAAGATAACCAACTCGGGGTGTAGCGTAGCCCGGTTATCGCGCCGCGTTTGGGACGCGGAGGTCGCAGGTTCGAATCCTGCCACCCCGACAAAAGAAAGTCTTGCTAAAGCAAGACTTTTTTTATGCAATACATTTGGGCTAGCTCAAGAATGTATTGTATAAAAAAGGATTGAGTGAGCGAAGCGAAACAAGATTTTCATTTGCAACAAATTCTATTCAGGATCACGTTAGTAATCCTTTCTTCTGCATATTTAGAGTTTACTTAAGAATGTGTTTGAATCAAATTATATTATTTACGTTCTTTAAATCCAGATACATGCAAAGAAATTGCTTTCCAAATAGTATCTTTTTTTATTAATACATTACTGGATTCATAGGTGCTGTAGGCAGCATCTTTATAGATGTGTCCAGTTCCAGAAATAATGGCTGTTCCATTTTCATAAATTGTCAAACGTTTGATTTCATAACGGAAAGAATCGTGTTGTGTAGCATTTTTTTTGATCCAATTGAGTTCATCATTCTTGGTATATCTGTTTCCAGAACCATCAATGAGTTGAAAACTTTCATCTAGAATATGATCTAATAAAATTGTGTCTTGTTCTTTGTATGCTTTTGGCCATAATACTTCTTTCATATTACGAAGCGTATGTTTGTCTTTTGATGTAATTTGTGTAGTAGTTGCTTTTTGAGAAACTTCTTGATTACAACTGCTTACAAGAAGTGCTAGTATTACTGCGAAACTTATTGTTTTTAGAAAGTTCATTTATTATTCTTTTTTAAGGATGAATTTTATCTTTAGTTTTCCATACCAAGCTGGTTTATTACCGTTTGGATAGGTTTCATCAAACATGATTAGTTCTAAGAAATTATTGTTAAAGGCTATTTTGTAATACTGTTTTCCACTTTCAAAACCGGGAACTTTTGCAATATCAGGAGTTGTTGTGATTACGTTTTCATCAATTTGATAATTTCCTGTATTGAAGACAACCGTTTGAAAAGCTTTGACGATTTCTTCTGTTGATGGTTGGGATAAGTTTTGAAAAGGTGTACGTTTTTTCATTTGCGGATTGTACATAAGCGCATAGTTCTCCATAGAAAATATAAAACGTCCATGATCTTCTTCTTTTCGAATGTATGTTGTATCGGCATATATGTATTGAATTTCTTCTACTTTCCAGGAACCTACTAATTTATTTTTCGATTGTTGTTTGGTTTCAATAATTTGAATGATTTCTTTTAAATTGGACAATTTTGCAACATCATATGCGCTATACGTATTGTCCAACGCCTTGTATGTATAATCAGCATGGTATGAAAGTAATAATTTTGCAAACGCTTCATGTTTATACCAAAGCGTCCAATGTAGGGCAGAAGCGTTATTTACTATATCTTTGGTGTCAATGGTGGCGCCATTTTGTATGAGTAATGACCCAATTGCAACATTTCCGTTCACTGCGGCTCCAATTAAAGGTGTGAGTTGATACGTGTTGCCAGTAATAGTTGGATCTGCACCTGATTTTAGTAATAATGCTACGATAGCAAGATGTCCAAACCGTGCCGCCCAAGCAAGTGGCGTTTGTCCAACACGATTCATTTCATTAACGTTCACATTATATTCAACCAATAGTTTTACCAATTCATAGTTACCTTGTTGTGCCGCTAATTGAAGTATTGGTGTTTCCAATTGATCTTTTGTGTTTGCAGAAAGCCCTTTTTTGAGTAATTTTTCAGTTGTTTTTAGATCATTTTCAAGAATTGCTGTTACAAGTTTTTGTTCTTTTTTCGTTAGTAAACGCGCCATTTTAGTAGTTCTAAATACATTCGCTACTAAATCATGATGCCAAAGTCGGAAAGCGACATCTACCGCAGTTCCATGCTTACTTTTTAGAAATAAATCTGCATCTTTTTTGATTAATAATTTCATGACAGGAATTTTCCCAGAGAATGTTGCCCAATTCAGTGCATGATCATTGTTTTTATCAACCGCATTAATTTTTGCGTCGTTTTCGATCAAAATGTTACAGATTTCTACATTTCCAACGGAAGAAGCATACATCAATGGAGTTCCTTGTAAGCCTTTTAATTGGGCAAGATTCACATTGGCACCTTGCTGAATAAGTTGTTTTACTTTTTCAAGATTATTCTCTGAAATAGCTATTAATAAAGGAGTTTTTCCATTTTCATCATGAGAGTTTACATGATTTTGTCCCACACCAATCTTTACTAGTAAGGAGCAAATAAGTATTAGTATATATTGTTTTTTCATAATAATGTTTGTGTTGTTTTCTTTTTAATTTTAAACCAAAAAAATAAAGCAGTGATTAACCAAAGTGTTGTCCAGATAAAATCATTTATAGGACGATTTAAAGAAGATGCTGTAAAAGCTGTATTTGAAACATCCGCACTGATATTGAGCGCACCATGAAATAGGACAGCTATCCAAATGATGTTTTTTCTATTCATGGCAATTCCGAAAACGATAGAAAAAAGTGTGCATAGTAATGGCATTAAGATCAAACCGCCAATCATTGGATATTCGGGATAATTATGACCTAGTAAAATTGCTGGTAAATGCCATAATCCCCAAATAATACCAATGGCTATAAACCCTTTTAAGTTATTATTGGGCGCCCATTTTTGCTGTAAATAACCACGCCAGCCATATTCTTCACCAAAGGCAAATAGCAAACTATACAACAATACTCCAATGAAGTAGGAGAGTGCATAGTTTCCAATAAACGCATACCAAGGCTGCGGAGCTGCACCAAAAATCATGGCGACGCCTTTAACGCTAATATTGCCATTTTGCATGGAAATAAAACCTTCTTTAAGTTCAGCCGCATTAAAAAGTAGTGTGAGAACTAGCGTTGAAAGTTCTATTAAAAGTGGGATAAAAGCCGCAAATACTAACCATTTCCAGTCTTTTAACGGATTCCAAAAAACTCCTTTAAAGAGTCCTTCTTTATAATACAAACGCATGATGATTGCCGCTATTGCTGGAATCCACATGAGCAATAATGTCCAAGAAGAATCACTTGAATCGTCATTGATAATAAAATAATAGGGAATACTGGAAAGCAGTATGACTAACACACAAAATTGCCAACCTTTTTTGTGTAAATTGAAATTTGATTTCATAAAAAGATGATTGATGAATGAAGGTTCAAATGTCAAATCATTTCTATGAAAATGGGCAAAAAAGCCACTTAATTTCGTTAAAATTAATTATTATTTACAGATTATTTTCTTTCCGAAATTTGGAAGGCGTTGTGTTTGTGAACTTTGCAAATGCTTTGTAAAACGTAACTTTATTGTTAAATCCGGCTTCTTCTGCAATCGCTTCAATTTTGTAATGTTGGAATTTTTTGTCTTTAAGTAATTTTTTGGCAAAAGTAATGCGATGTTTGTTTACATAATCATTGAAATTTTCGTGAAAATGTTCTGAAAATGTTCGGGAAATGTATTGTGATTTTGTTTGTAGTTTTTCTGCTAAATCGTCAACTGACAAATTGTTTTGTAGGTAACTTTTTTCTTCCGAAAATAATTTTTCAAGCTGTTGCTGAATCGTTTTCATTTCGTGAATACTCAAACTTGAAGTTTGATATTTTGCTTTGATTGTTTTAAAGAATTTCGGATCACGATATAATACAAAGGCAATTGTAAACACGAAAATATTTGAAAATAAATAATACCATTTAAAATCGAGCCAGCTATTTGCAAAAAGCGTGAATAATGAAATGACAATGTTAGCAGCAATAAAAATTAAGCCAATTCCCGAAAGGTAAAAGAAAACATTTGTACTAAGTTTTGTTTTGTGTTTTCTAACAAAAAAAATTAGAAATATAGCATAAGCTAATTGATGCAATGCCCGAAAATAGTTAGCTGGCATAATACGTTCCATAAAAAAAATCATGTCGTTTGACAGTTCTATTTTGCGTTCAAATGATTCAAATGTATAATCGATCAACATTAAATTTATAAGGATTAAAGGAATTAAATGCAAGGCGTCTTTAAGGTGTAATTTTATCTCTGGTTTTATAGTGGCTCTAAAATGAAGCCATAATAATGGACCATACAAAACACCAACAGAATGATAGAAAAAACCTAAAATTTCTGGAACAGCATATTTAAGTGCTGTAGTTCCATAGATAAAATAACAAATTTCTACACTGAACAATAGTGCATAAATAGCTAATGATCTATTTTTTAATTCATTTTGGTAGAAAAATAATCCGCCAGCAGTAAATATTGTAAATAAAGCCTGAATGAAAAGTGCTAAATACAAAGTTGAATTTTTTATGGTTTAAATTTACTATTTTGATTTTGAATTTTTCGACTAAGAATACTAAAAAAATCAATATCTTGGATCACTTCAAAAAATCATCATCATATATGAAAACAAAATTACTAGCTTTTATTTGTGCAATTTTCTTAATTGTTGCTTGTGGCAACGATCAAAAGAAAACAGCATCCCCTACAGAAAACTCAGAAACTCCAAAAGTGGATATGCCAAAACCTATAACAGTAGAAGATAAAATTGCTGGAATTAAAGAAAATTATGCTAAAGTAGAAGATCAAATAAAATCATTAGAAAAGAAAACAGCAACCATAGATGAAGGTGGTTGGCATGCAGAATTAGAAGGTTATTTTATGGATCATAAACCAGTGAAAATTAGTAAGTCAGAAGTAAGTGGTCATTGGTTTGGCAAAACTTCGTATTATTTTGACAATGGAAAGTTGTTTTTTGTATTTCAGCAAGAATCCGGCGAAGCTTCTTTACACGGACCGTATACGGACAAAGAAGTTCGCATCTATATTTATGATAATGTGCTAATTAGAGTTTTAGAAAAAGAAAAAACGGTTGCTGATATTGAAGATATGGAATTGTCAAAAGTTAAAAATATTGACGTAACCGAGCAATGGAAAACAAAAACGAATGTTGTTTCAACCTATATAAAAGTTGCGCAAGAGAGTAGTGCAAAGCTTTTGGCAAACAAAAAAGTAGGCTTAGACAATGGACGTTGGATTAGTAAGGACGATGCAAATTCTGGAATTGAAATCAAAGATGGAAAATTTATCATGTTTTATAAAGGTTCAGAAATAAGTCCAAATGATAGCTACAATTACGAATTAACAGAACATGAAGGTGTTGAATATTTAACATTAGCAAATACTGCTGGAGACGAACTAAAATATGCCATCTTAGAATATGCTGAAGACATTTTTATTCTGAGCTATTTGGCACGCGGAAACACACTTACATATACCAAAGAGAAGTAGTTTTTAATCTAACAATCACTGTTGTCCGATAAACGATTCAAGATCGCTGCGCTGTTAGAGTATAGAATAAAGACAGAATCGTAACTATTAGAAAAGCACAAAATATGGTCATCAATTCAGAAGCATTCACACCCAACAAGTTCATCAAAACATTATCCATCATTCATTTTGCATTGCTATTGGGATTGCTGGTATTTGGAGGGTTTACAATATTCCAACTAGATAGTGGCATAACGCCAGCATTTGATCCCAGCGATATACTACTTTTGATATATCCTGTGATTGTGATTAGTGTTCTTGTGGCGAGTAAGCTAATTTTTAAGTATCTGTTGGCTTTCGCAGAAAAGCGAACAGATTTAAAGTCAAAATTGATGAGTTATCAAACGGCACTAATTATAAAATTTGCGTTGATAGAAGGTCCTGCAATTTTAGGAATTGTGTTATCAATGATTACGGGAAATACTGCTTATATTGCGATTGCAAGTGTGTTGATTATTTACTTTTTAATGCAAAAACCTACAGCGAATAAGATTGAAAGCGATCTCAATTTACGTGGAGAACACAGAAATCAGTTTCATCGGTATGATGAGGTTATTGAGTAATTTTTTTACACTTCCGAAGTATTGTCAAAGCTCAATGTAAACGTAGTTAAACCATTTTCAGATTTGAAGTAAATAGTTCCGTCGTGCGCTTCTACAATACTTTTGGTTAAGGTCAATCCAATACCGGAACCATCTTTTCGTGTGGTAAAATACGGAATGAATATGTTGTTTTTTATTTTTTGAGAAATGCCAATTCCATTATCGGAAATGGTTACATGTACACGATTTGTATTGGTCGTTATATGAATGCTAATCGTAGGATTTTCAACATCTTTGAGCGCATACATACAATTAGAAATCAGGTTGATGATGACTTGTTCCAATTGTTGTTTATCAGCTAATAATTGTACGTTTTCTTCGTGTTGAAAGTTAAGGTTGATTTTAT
Organism: uncultured Kordia sp.; assembly: GCA_964351775.1. Lineage (GTDB taxonomy): Bacteria > Bacteroidota > Bacteroidia > Flavobacteriales > Flavobacteriaceae > Kordia. The sequence continues at coordinate 60,878 of CAYGPQ010000004.1, forward strand.
TTTCTTTGAATTCTTGCGCAAACAACTCCAACGTATTTCTGATCGTTTCGGAGAAGTCAATCAGTGTTTTTTCCGGCAACGGTAATTCAGATAATTGCCGATACGTACTCACAAAAGTATTCAAATGTGACGATCGTTTCTTGATAATTTGCAACCCTTTCGATAATTCTTCTAAGGTATCTTCATCAGGTTCATCTTGTAAAAGTGAATCTAAATTTTCAGCCAAACTGCTAATCGGAGTAATCGTGTTGATGATTTCATGCGACATCACCGTCATTAATTTATACCACGATTCCTTCTCTTTCTTATCAATTAATTGTTGAATGGTTTCCATGGTCACCATCAAATATTCGTATTCGTTGGTATAGGTGACGGAAGTTTTTAAGAAAAAAGATTCCAATTGTTCATTTACCGTCAATGAAATGGTATGTTTTACACGTTTCCATTGTGGCGCGTCAATGATATCCACTAATGGCGTGATTTTATCTTTTAGCAACGCCCATTTGTAAAACTTCGGAATTTTGAAGAAATCTACAAAAGCTTTGTTCAGTTGAAACACTTCAATGTGTCCGTTTGTATCTTTTCGGAGTATCAAAACGCCAATAGTCAAACTCTCAATAATATTGGTAAATATGACTTGTTCCGAAGTATGTTGCTGACTTTTGAGTCTATATTTTTGTTGTAAATCGGCGGTTTTTGCATGCAGACTAATGGTTCTTTTTTCTGCAGAAATTGTATTGGAAAAATCATCGTGCAGTAAACAATCAATCGTTTTTTCGACATCTACAAAAAGTTTTTTTAAATAATCAATACACAAAAAAGCTTGAAAAAGAAGGACAAGTGTAAAACCAAATGCGTTGATGAGAAAACCTTGTTGAAAAAAGTAAAAGATTAAAATAGCGTTGAGCGAAATGAGGAAAATACGAATGCTCAGTTGTATGTATACTTTTTTGCCCATTAGAGTTGGTGTTTTTCTAAGCGTCTGTACAATGCGGCGCGCGTGAGTCCTAAATCTTTGGCTGCTTTGGAAATATTTCCTTGGTGTTTGTCTAATGCTTGCTGAATCAATATTTTTTCGGTTTCCTCTAAATTAAGCGTTACCGGCGTATTTGTCACTATTTTACGGGAAGAAAAATGTAAATCTTCGGGTTCAATACTTGTATTTTCTGTGATAATGACGGCGCGTTCTATCATATGTTCTAATTCGCGAATGTTTCCAGGGAAATTGTAATTTTTCAATGCTGAAATGGCATTGCTAGAGATCGATGAAAGCTGTTTTCGATACCGTTGATTCAACTTTTTCAGGAAATGAGTTGCCAACACTTCTACATCTTCTTTGCGTTCACGCAATGGCGGTAATTGCAATTCAATGGTATTAATTCTGAATAATAAATCTTGTCGAAAGGTTTGATCATTCACCATTTCATGAATGGGTGCATTCGTGGCACAAATAATTCTGGTATCAATACTGCGTTCAGTTCCTTCGCCCAAACGCGTGACTTTTCTATTTTGAATTACCGTGAGTAATTTTGACTGCAAATGCAGTGATAAGTTGCCAATTTCATCCAAAAAAATCGTTCCGCCTGCGGCTAATTCAAAACGTCCGAGCGTATCTTTTTGCGCATCTGTAAACGCACCTTTGGCATATCCGAACAATTCACTTTCAAATAAATTTTCGTTCAACGCGCCTAAATCCACATGAATAAACGGATGATTTTTACGATTGGACTGCAAATGAATTTCTTTCGCAAAGACATACTTTCCGGTTCCGTTTTCACCTAAAATCAAGACATTTGCGTCTGTTGGTGCTACTTTTTGCACCAAATTGATCGCTTTTTTCATCGCTGCCGAATTTCCAATAATATGTTCGGTTTGCTGATGAAAATCTTTATCGAGCTGTTCTTGAACCGTTTCTAGCTGTGTTGTTTTACGTTTCGATCGTGCCAATTCTACACCGGCATTTACAATGCTATACAATTTTTCGGTGTTCCAAGGTTTCAAGATAAAATCGGTGGCGCCTTGCTTGATGGCTTCTACCGCTAAATGCACACTTCCAAAAGCAGTCATGAGAATTACTGTTGTTTCCGGACTGATTTCTTTGATGCGTTGCAACCAATACAAACCTTCTTTTCCGTCTTCAAAACCAATGCGGTAATTCATATCGAGCAGCACCACATCAAAGGTTTGTTCCGTGAGGTGATTGCCAATCTTTTTAGGATTATTTGTCGTGATGATTTCTGTGAAATATTTCTTTAAGCTAATACGTGCTGAAAATAAAATATCGTCGTCGTCGTCAACAATTAATATGGAAGCTTCTTTCTTTCTCATGGTACATAGATAGTCAGATGTTTGATAATGAACAAAAAAATGTTCGAAAATGAACACTTTAAAAATCGAATTAAATCATAAAATATTGATTATCAGTATTTTGAATATTTATTATTTCATGGCACAAGAATGGCGTTCTACTTAACAGACAAAATAAGTAAAACGATGGATAAGCAATTACAACCTAAAAATAAAAAAACAAAACGCATGCTACTTTGGGGAATTCCGGCAGTACTTTTAGTGGGAGTTATTTTTATGAATGCTACTCGAAAAAAGCAAGTAAATTTAAACAAAGAAACCATTTCAATCAAAGAAGTAATTAAAGGTGATTTTGAAGATGTATTGTTGTTTAATAGTACCATTGAACCTAAAACTTCGGTGTTTATCAATGTCATTCAAGGCGGATCGGTTTCGGAAGTATTTGTAGAAAGTGGTCAAATTGTAAAAAAAGGAACGCCTTTATTGCGCGTGTACAATCCGAATGCAGAATTGAATTATTTGACGCAAGAAACGGCGATCGTAGAACAAATTAATAATTTGAGGAACATTCGCGTGAGCATCAAAAATCAACAACTAAATTTAGACGAACAATTATTAAATATTGACAACGCGTATAAAAATGCGGAACGTCAGTATGCAATTGATAAGCGTTTGCATCAAAAAGAAATCATTGCGAAGAATACATTTTTAACCTCGGAGCAGGAATATAAGTTTCAAAAAGAACGCAACGAAGTCATCAAAACAAAAGTGTCTAACGAAAAAAGAGATCGGAATGTCCAATTTGCAGGGATCAATGCGTCTGTGTTGAAGATGGAAGAAAGTTTAGAATTACTTCGCAAAAACAAAGAAAATTTTATTTTGAAAGCGCCCGTTGATGGGTTGGTATCTTCTTTCAATCCGACCTTGGGACAAAATTACAATCAAGGAGAAAATATTGGAAAAATTGATGTGCTCGACGGGTATAAATTAGTGGCTAAAGTGGATGAATATTATATTTCAAAGGTTCGAGAAGATATTAAAGGAACTGTCACTGTAGATGATCAGAAATTACCAATTCGACTTTCAAAAATTTATCCTGAGATTGTAAAAGGAGGTTTTCTGGTAGAGTTACAATTTGAAAATGATTCCGTTCCATCAACAGTCAGACGTGGAATGTCATTGAAAAGCAAGATGTTTTTATCCAACAATAGCGAAGCATTATTACTGTCGAAAGGATTATTTTATCAAAGTACCAGTGGAAAATGGGTGTTTGTGTTAAATTCAGATAATAAAGCCGTCAAACGAACCGTGAAAATCGGACGCGAAAATCCTTTTTATTACGAAGTATTGGAAGGTTTGCAAGTGGGCGATCGGGTCATTACATCGAGTTATGATAATTTTAAAGAAATGGAAGAACTAAATATTCAATAGCATGATTGTACTAGTATTTATTATTTTGGAAAAGCTGTTTAGGTGGTTTTAAAGGAGACTTCTCGATACAAATTTGTTTCACAAATTGACTCGAAGTGACGCCTGATATTTCGACAAACTCAGTGTAAACAAACAAACAAACAAACGAACAAACAAATATCGAATATCGAATAATGAACACCGAAATTTAAAATGTAAAAGTTTTAAGATAACAGATAACACTTTGACAAGCTCAGTGTAAACAAATAAAGCATTAATTCAAAAAGCATCAATCAAAAAAATAAAAAGACATGATTAAATTAACAGACTTATCAAAAATTTACAGAACAGAAGAAGTAGAAACTACCGCAATTCACCAATTGAATTTAACCGTAAAAGAAGGCGAATTCGTATCTATTATGGGAACTTCAGGTTGTGGGAAATCGACTTTATTAAATATCATCGGATTGCTCGATGCACCCAATTCAGGAAGTTATCTATTTGATGGCGAAGAAGTTGCAAAACATTCAGAAAAGCAACGTGCTTCGTTGCGCAAAGCAAACATTGGGTTTGTGTTTCAAAATTTCAATCTCATTGACGAACTTTCTGTGTATGAGAATATTGAGTTGCCATTAATTTATAATAATGTAAAATCTTCCGAGCGTAAAGAACGCGTCACTGCCATTATGGAACGTATTGGAATTGCGCACAGAGCCAAGCATTTTCCGTTGCAATTATCGGGTGGACAACAACAACGTGTTGCCGTTGCAAGAGCGTTGGTTACGAATCCAAAATTGATTTTGGCGGATGAGCCAACAGGAAATTTAGACAGTAAAAACGGAAATGAAGTCATGGAATTATTGACCGAATTGCACGCTTCTGGTTCCACAATTATCATGGTGACGCATTCTTCGTACGACGCGCAATTTTCGAGTAGAATTGTCATGATGAAAGATGGAGAAATTATTTCTGAGAAAACAAACACCCGTGATATTGACGTGTTAGTGCAGTAACAAAAGATCAATCATTCATCAATCAAAAAAAACGATTCAAATGTTACAAACGTGGCTAAAATTATTTTTCAGAAACAGTAAAAAGAATTGGCTCAATTTAGGAGTTAATATTTCAGGATTAACACTCGGTTTTGCGGGTTTACTCATTGTGTTGTTGTATTTCAATGACGAATTGAGTTACAACGATTGGAATCCGAACAAAGACGATATTTACAGAGTTTCTAATCAGTCCAGATCGAATGGAATTTGGTTTTCGAGCACATCTGCGGAAGCGATTCTTTTTAAAAGCGACATTCCAGAAGTAGAAGAAACCGTATTAATTTCTCCTTTTTACAGAAGTCGGGTCTTAATTGACGGCGAAAAGAAAGTCTATACGGATAAAATGACACAAACCGAACCTAACTTTTTCGACTTTTTTCCATTCACTATTTTGGAAGGAAGTACAGAGAAATTTGCTGAAAACAGAACGCATATTGCACTTTCAAAAACCTTGGCAACCAAACTTTTTGGACAGCAAAGTCCCATTGGTGAAATGATTCAGATTGACGGAAACGATCATATCATTACGGTGGTATACGAAGTGCAAGGGAATGCACATTACGAATCGGAATTGTTGATGCAGTTTAGTAAACCATTTGAGTTGCATTGGGGAAATTTTCAAAACGAATTGTTTTGCAAACTGACAAAAGACGCCAATATTGACGAAGTACGTTTGAAAATGAACAATGTTATTATTGACAAACACATCAAGCCGCAATTAGCTGAAAACAATATGACCTTGGAAGAAGTCAAAGTGAAATATGGCATTATGGAAGTTTTATTGGAGCAATTGAGCACCATTCGGTTGCATCACAAAGCCAATAATGCGGGTCCTGGTGGAAAAGGAAATTATCAATTATTATTAATATTGCTTGGTTTGTCCATATTACTCATTGTGATTTCGTGTGTGAATTTTATCAATTTATCCACCGCTTCTGCGAGTCAACGTGCCAAAGAAGTTGGTGTTAAGAAAACGCTTGGATTATCTAAAAAGCAACTCATTTTTCAGTATATATTTGAAATTTTACTACAAGGTTTATTAGCCTTATTATTCGGGTTGATTTTGGTTGAATTTTTATTGCCGTATTTCAATCAGTTTATGGATAAAGAATTGACATTGCTCAATGCTTCAATTTTGTTGAAATTAATCGGAATTTCCATTCTTACCTCAATCATTATTGGAAGTATTCCTGCGTTATATTTGGCAAATTTTAAAACGATAGAAGTCTTAAAAGGAAACTTTTCAAGAAGTAAAAAGGGTGTGATTGCTAGAAACATTATGCTAGGCTTGCAATTTTTAATCTCAGGTTTCTTCCTAATTGGCGTACTAGTTATTTACCATCAAATGGCGTTCATGATAACGAAAGACCTCGGGTTTTCAAAAGAGCAAACTTTAGTGGTTGAAGTTTTTAATATTAAAGAGGAATACAAAAAATATGAGTTGTTAAAAGAAGTAATGACAAAACATAAAAACATCACAGGAATTTCAACCAGTATGTTTGTGCCAGGTGATGGAAATGTAAATGGAACTAATCTTGAATATAAAGAAAAAGATATAGCTTTCAATGCAGGATCAAATACTGTAGATTATAACTATATAGAATTTGCACACCTCAAGTTATTAAGAGGAAGAACTTTCTCAGAAGCGTTTGCTTCAGATACGATTACGAGTATTATCTTAAATGAAACTGCCGCCAAACGACTTGGAATTTATAATGATCCTATTGGTAAAAAAGTAAGAATTGGTTGGCTACGTGACGAAGATCCGCGTCAATTAGAAGTTATTGGGATGATAAAGGATTTTCATTTTGATGGTTTTGATGTAAAAATAGATCCGATGTTTTTAATTCACTGGAAAACGTTTCCGTTTGCAAAAGATTGGATTAGTGCAATTCAATTCAAAGTAAACTCAGAAGATATTTCAAAAACGATTGCTGATATTGAAGATTTTTGGAGTGCAAATGTAGATGATAAATATCCGTTTACGTATCAGTTTTTAGATCAGCGATTTGCGAAAACCTACGAAAAATACCAGAAGCAGCAAACCTTGTTTTTGGTGCTGTCAACCATCGTCATCATAATTTCATTATTAGGATTATTTGCCTTGGCAACCTTGACCATTCAACAACGCTTGAAAGAAGTTGCGATCCGAAAAACCTTGGGTGCTTCCGTTAAAGAAATCATATTTCAATTGGTCAAAAGTTTCTTAAAAATCACGGCAATTGCTGTAATTGTCTTATTGCCAATATCTTACTATGTAATGCAAGGCTGGCTGGATAACTTTGTGTATCGCATAGATATGCCCATTTGGCCCTATGTCATAACACCAATTGTATTATTGTTATTAGTATTTGTGGTGGTAGGCGTAAAGGCGTTAAATGCTACTAAAATTGATTTAATCAAATACTTGAAATTCGAATAGCTATGACACAAACTTGGTTTAAAATATTTTTTAGAAATAGTAAGAAGAATTGGCTAAACATCGTTGTTAATATTCTTGGTTTAACAATGGGTTTTGCAGGTTTGTTATTGGTGTTGTTGTATTTACATGATGAACAAAGCTATAATGCAAACAATCCGAATGTAAATGAAGTGTACAGAACAATTCATAAAATGTCTGATGGAGATATTTGGGATAGTAGTACCAGTGTAGAAGGCGCAAAATACAAAGAAGAGATCCCAGAAATAAATGACATTTATTTAAGTAATGGTTGGATGCAAAGTACTATTGTTAAGATAAATGGCAAACAAGTATATGTGGAAGACATATTAGAAGGAATGCCTAGTTTTTTTGAATTTTTCCCATTTCCAATTGTAGAAGGCAGTGCGGAAACCTTTGAAAATGCCAAAAATCATGTAGCCATCTCAGAACAGCAAGCCAAAATTTTGTTTGGTACTAAATCGGCTATCGGTAAAACCATTGAATTCTCTGGCAGAAGTTTGATGATCACAACCGTTTATAAAATACTAGGCAAGCATTATTTTATGCCTAAGATGGTGATTCAGTTTGAGAAAGAACTAGAAGGTCATTGGGGGAATTTTTCTAATAATTTGTTTGTAAAAACGAATAAAGGTGTTCTTTTAGAAACCATAAATGAAAAAGCAAATGCTGTTTGGTATAAAAATGCAATAGTGCCACCAGCTAAAGAAGAAGGTATTTCTCCAGAAGAATTTTTTAAAAAATACGGAACAACCGTAATTTTTGAACCCTTAAAAGACATTCGCTTAAAAACAATTTCAAATGACGCGGGTCCAGAAGGGAAAGGAAACTATCAATTGATACTAGTGATGTTATCATTATCTATATTATTAATCATCATTTCGTGTGTAAATTTCATAAATCTTTCGATTGCTTCAGCAACACAAAGAGCAAAAGAAGTAGGTGTTAAAAAAACATTAGGACTTTCTAAATTGACGTTGACAAGGCAATACGCTTTAGAAATTGTGCTTCAAGGATGTGTTGCATTTATTTTATCATTGGTATTGGTAGAACTTATTTTACCTTCTTTTAATGATTTTATGCAGAAAGAAATTTCAATTTTAAATTTTGAATTGCTTATTAAAGTCGCGTTTGTTGCTTTATTGGTGTCAATTTTTATAGGTTTTATTCCTGCAATATATCTTTCTAAATTTAAAGCTGTTGAAGTTTTAAAAGGAAATGTTTCTAGAAGTAAAAAGGGTGTTTTTGCAAGAAACATTATGTTAGGAATGCAGTTTTTAATTTCTGGTTTCTTTCTTGTTGGATCATTAATAATTTATAATCAAGTAGATTATATGATGCGGAAAGACCTTGGCTTTGAAGGAGATCAAGTTGTTATGGTATCAATGAATGACTTTGAAAATAGATATGAAAAGTATGAATTGGCTAAAAAAGAATTAACTAAACATCCCAATATTGATGTCGTTACAAGTAATTCTTTTACCATTGGAGGCGGTAGTTCTAATTCAACTAATTTTGACTATAAAGAGATTTCAATACAAGCAAATGCGAATGCGATAGATTATAATTATTTAGAGGTATTGGGCATTCAAATATTGAAAGGAAGAGGATTTAATGAAGAGAAGTCTTCAGATACGATAAAAAATATTTTAATAAATGAAACTTTAGCAAAAGAACTTCATATTTATGACAATCCTATTGGTAAAATGGTAAATGCCGGTTTTGGTGGAGACGATAATGACGGCAAAAATTTGCAGGTAATAGGCATGGTTAAAGATTATCATACGTTTGGATTAGATAATAAAATACCACCAACATTTATGTTTCATTGGAATACTTTTGATTGGATGAAAAATAATTTTTGGAAAATACAGATAAAAATAAAATCAAACAATGTACCCGAAACTTTAAAATACATAGAAAACTATTGGAAAGAAAATGTAGAACAAGGCTATCCTTTTAACGCACAATTTTTAAACCAACGTTTTGCAAGAACTTTTAAAAAATATCAAAAGCAAAAAACATTGTTTTCAATCTTAACAACGATCGTTATTATTATTTCTTTATTAGGATTATTCGCGTTGGCAACCTTGACCATTCAACAACGTTTGAAAGAAGTTGCGATCCGAAAAACCTTAGGTGCTTCTGTCAAAGAAATTATATTTCAGTTGATAAAAAGCTTCTTAAAAATAACGATAATTTCATCTATAATTTTAGTTCCAATATCTTATTACTTAATGCAAAATTGGCTAAACAATTTTGTCTATCGCATTGATATGCCCATTTGGCCATTTGTCATAGCGCCAATAATATTACTGCTCTTAGTCTTTATTGTGGTTGGCATCAAAGCCCTGAATGCTACCAAAGTAGACTTAATTAAGTACTTAAAATTCGAGTAAGAAGGTGTTTATAGAGGTATATAAAGCTACGTAAAAACCCTTGATTTCAAAATGCGTGTTTGTGCTACTTTCAAATACGCATTTTATATCGTATGTTTGGTAAAACTGTTTAAACATCAATACACTATGCCAACCTCGAACCCTACACCATCACCAAACCCTAAAGCGACTTCAGTATCAAGTACGACTGAAGAAGCAATGAAGACTGCTCCAAATGCAATTCAGCATGGAGTTTCTAATGACCTCATGGTACAAATAAAGGATGAATTGGAAAACATGCTTGCCTTCGCTATGCGCAACGGAAGAGTGATCAATACCGAACTGAATCCTTTGATTGAAAGTACCAATTTGGATGATTTGATCAATGCGCATAATATTTTGGCGAAAAATATTGCGCCAGCCACACCAAAATCTATCAAATACTTAAAAAAATTAAATACTACTGAACACAGCAGAACCATATTTAGCAAATTACCTATCATTCGGAATTTAATCATGCTAGCACTATTCTTTTTAGCACTTTTTATAGGAACTTCATTGTCAGATCAAGTAGACAAAGAATCACTTGCCAAAGGTGTATTAGCCAATGATGGAATGTCCTTATTACTAAATTTGCTATTCATTTGTGCAACTTCAGGTTTGGGAGTTGTCTTTTACTTATTAAAAAGTGTAAGTGAAGGCATTCAAAAAGGAACTTTAATGCCTGAGCAATCGGTTTATTATGTAGGCTTGATTGTATTAGGAATTATGTCTGGATTAATTCTATCAGAAATTGTATCTACCTATAACAATGGAGAAAGTTTAACCATTTTTAATAGTTGTGTATTAGCACTTGTTGGAGGATTTTCTTCGGATGCAATATTCAGCATATTACAAGGAATTATCAATAAAATCAAAACAATTTTTACCTCAGACGACAATTAAAACTAAATTTTTAAATAAAAATTATATGAAACTAATCATGAAAAGTATACTTTTCGTAAGTATCTTAATTGGTGTAGTAGCTTGTGCTTCCATTCCAGCATCTACGGTAACCCTAACAGAAGAAGTTGTTTCTGAGGCAAATTCCATGCACAATTTAAATATTGCGTTGGTAAATCAAATATTTGATGAACGAAAACAAAAAGTAAACGATTTTATAAACAATCAATACATTCCAACATTTGTTAAAAATTTCGAATCAAAAATTCCTGCGGATATAGATGTAAAGGCACAATTGCCAAACATTTTAAAAAGCGTGATGCCAGTAATCAGTAGAAAACGCGATTCGCTTCAAGGCTTACTCGATGTACAACGCAATCAAATGATCAATTCGCTAAACGAAAGCTATTCCAATTACCAACGTGCTACGACTACATTACAGAATTTAATATCTTCTGCGGTCAAATTAAAACAATCGGAAGCGAATACCTTAGCGCAAATACAACGCTTAACAGGGACAAATATTAACGTTAGCAAAATAGAAGGTCATTTGGACAGTTTACTCATCAAAACTGGAAGTGGATTTGATAAATTATTAAATGTAAAATCAGCAATAATCGGAAACAACTAAAAAGAGAACAGTATGAGTGATACAATAGATTGGGACAACCTAGCAAATCAAGCTGCAAATCAGACAGATGCAGAATTCCAAACGACCATTGCGAGTTTAACACGTATTAGCATCAAAGAAATTGACGAATTCATCACAGAAAGTCAAATTACTAATGAAAATGCTACGAAAGTACTCAAAGAAATCAACGATGCTGCAGCTTCTAACACTGCAAAAGCGGATGCCATTGCTAATATTGACAATGGTGTAAACTTCTTAGTAAGCATAGCACGCAGAATTGTTTAAAACATAAAAACTACAGATATTGTAAAGCAATCACCTATTTTTAAAGGTGATTGCTTTTTTAGTTAAAAAGATATCAAACAGTTGACATGATTTGTTAATAAATTATATGTAAGGAATACAGATAAAAACCTACTTTTGTGAAAAAGTGTTTAATAGTTAGAAAAAACAATATGTCAGATACAAATACAGCATTAGATTGCTTAATTATAGGAAGTGGACCAGCAGGATATACTGCAGCTATTTATGCAGCAAGAGCTGATATGCATCCAGTAATGTATACAGGAATGGAGCCAGGCGGACAATTGACAACAACGACAGAAGTTGATAACTTTCCAGGATATCCAAATGGTACGGATGGAACTGCCATGATGGAAGATTTGAAAAATCAAGCAACTCGTTTTGGAACCGATGTGCGTTTTGGATATGCCACTCGTGTAGATTTCTCCGATGAAGTAGGAGGAATTCATAAAGTATATATCGATGATGGTAATGGAGAAAAAGAATTTTTAGCCAAATCGGTCATTATATCCACAGGAGCTTCCGCAAAATATCTAGGACTCGAAAGTGAAGAACGTCTAAAAGGCGGCGGCGTTTCTGCGTGTGCTACCTGTGATGGATTCTTTTATAAAGGAGAAGATGTGGTAGTTGTTGGTGGAGGAGATACCGCTGCTGAAGAAGCTACTTACTTAGCAAAACTATGCAAAAAAGTGACCATGCTCGTTCGTAAAGACGAAATGAAAGCAAGTAAAGCAATGCAACATCGTGTAAACAATACGAAGAATTTAGAAGTATTATACAACACCGAATTAGATGAGGTATTAGGAAAAATGGTGGTTGAAGGTGTACGTGTAGTAAATAATCAAACACAAGAAAAACACGAAATTGCGGTCACAGGTGTTTTTATAGCTATTGGTCATAAACCAAATACAGACATGTTTAAAGGAATTTTAGACATGGATGATACAGGATACTTAATTACAGGTGCAAAATCTACCAAAACAAACCTTCCTGGAGTTTTTGCCGCAGGTGATGTACAAGATAAAGAATACAGACAGGCTATTACAGCTGCAGGAACTGGTTGTATGGCTGCACTAGATGCAGAACGGTATTTGTCATCTGTTGAAGATACAGTAGAAGCATAAAATTGTTTATTTAACTTAAAAAAGCCTCAAAGTAAATTTACTTTGAGGCTTTTTTTTGGATCTATCCAACGCTTTTTATTTCGCTCACTTCTTTCTTATTGCAACACCTATCTTAACAAACAGGACGCGTTTCGGTATCTACTTCATTTGTTTTACAAACATTTCCAGTACATGCAGCAACAGAGTCGCACTCTATAAACTTAGAACAAGTGGTTGCCGTAGCTTGTGGTATAGGTATGGTGCGAATAATGCTTGTAATAGCAATAATACTATCAGTACCACCTGAAAGCGTTTGTGTATGTAAACTAGAAATGGTTGACTTTGTTAAGTTTAACGTTTTTAGATTCTTTTTTTTCATAATTAGGAAGTTTTAAAACGGGTTTTACTAAGTTTCTTCTTTGAATAATTAGAATCAAAAAAGATAAAAATAAAACTCAATAATTAGGTACGGTTTCCCCGTAAAACAGCTGTTTATTGATTGTAAATGAGTGAATTATATATTTTAAATTGAAAAAAAATATCTCGATCAAGAGCTAATTAAGAATTTAATAAAATAGTATTAACGACTAAAAACGACAACTACAAACCGAGAATTGACAACAATTCTGACACTCAAAAAAATAAACCCTTGTAAATCAAAGACTTACAAGGGTTTTAGCGGAGAAAGAGGGATTCGAACCCCCGGACCTGTTACAGTCAACAGTTTTCAAGACTGCCGCATTCGACCACTCTGCCATTTCTCCTGAGTGCCTCATCAGGTATTCCCTGAATGCGGATGCAAATATAGAAACCTTTTTTAATTCTGAAAACAAATTATAAGGTTTTTTTGAGACTTTTTTAGTTTCATTCACACAAACGATTATACATTGTACCGAAATGATGCTTTAACTGTTTGAGTCTATTATTTTTACAGGATTTTTATCATCATCAATCGCTACAAAAGTAAAAAGACCTGTTACAGCTTTGATGCGTCCTTCTGTGTACATTCCTTCTCTAAAAATATCAACTTGCACTACACAACTAGTGTTTCCGACTTTGATTACACGAGCTACCAATTCTATCAATGTTCCTTGCGGAATAGGTTCGGTAAAGTCTATTTTATCCGTAGAAACGGTTACGACTTTCTTTCGACTAAATCGGGTCGCACAAATAAACGATGCTTCATCCATCAATTGTAAAGCCGTTCCACCAAACAAAGTATCGTAATGATTGGTAGTATTGGGAAATACCGCTTTAAAAATATGTGTTTCTGAGTTTTCAATGCGTGTTTGTAATGCTGTGTTCATCGAAAGTGTATTTTCTTTATCAAGCAATTGGTTTAATTTATAGAAAAGCATCTCTTTTCCCTCATTGTATTGCTTATTTTTGTGTGAATAATAAATAATATGATAACTCAAAGATAGACTATATGCAAATACTAGATAGCTTGCAATGGCGATATGCAACAAAAAAATTTGATGCCGATCGTTTTTTAACTACCAAACAAATACATACTTTAAAAGAAGCCTTCAACCTTACCGCAACTTCTTACGGATTGCAACCCATCCGCTTAGTGGTTATTAAAAATAAAGAACTACAAGAAAAGTTGGTGTCACATTCGTGGAATCAGCGTCAAGTAGTTGATGCTTCACATTTATTAGTGTTATGTATTGAAAACACGATTGATACCGCATATATTGAATCTTATTTTAAGCGTGTAAAAGACATTCGTAATACACCAGATGAAATTATTGCTCCGTTTAAAGAGTTTATGATCAATTCTTTCAAAGACAAAACACAAGAAGAACTGAGCACTTGGGCAGCAAAACAAGCCTATATTGCCATGGGGAATTTACTAACGGTTTGTGCAAATGAACGCATAGATGCGTGTCCAATGGAAGGATTTACACCTGAAAAATACGATGAAATATTAGACTTAAAAAAGCATGGACTTTCTTCGGTAGTAGTATTGCCAGTTGGGTACAGAGCCGAAGATGATATGTTTGCCGATTTTAAGAAAGTTCGGAAGACAATTGTAGAAAGTGTGTTGGAATTGTAATATTTTGGCAAGATTGTTGTTTTAAAGGAAGAAACATATATATTTGTTTATCGCCTTAACACACTATACACATGAAAAAGTTACTGTTTTTAGCCGTATTCTTTATTGGATTCTCAGCAATAGCACAAGAAGAAATAAAACTAAATTGGTTGACTGATTTCGAAGAAGCTAAAAAGATTTCTAAGAAAACAAAGAAACCTATATTAATCTATTTTACGGGAAGCGATTGGTGTCCACCATGCAAAATGCTCAAAGAAGATTTCTTTTACACTGAAAAGTTTCAAGAAAAAGCAAGTAATTTTGTGTTGGTCGTGGCTGATATGCCGAGACGTATAGACATTATTACCGAAGAACAACGAGCAAAAAATGTACTATTAGCATCACGCTACAACAAAAAAGGTTCGTACCCAAATATTGTTGCTCTAGATCATAATGGAAAAGAAATAGATAATATTTCAGGCTTTAATATGATGCGAGATACAGCAAGACACTATAAGTTTATTGAGAAAATATTAGAAAACTATTAACAAGATACATATAAAATACAACCTCTTTTCTATACTTTTGCAAGTAGAAAAGAGGTTTTTTAATTAGTGAAACTCAGTTTTTAAAAATTGCGAAGCAATGTATTAAAAAGTGATAGTTGAACTAATCCCGTTTTTTTTTGCGGGATCTTTGGGTTTAATTCCCCGACGCTTGCGCCGAAATTAAAAAGAGAATTCCTAAATGATACCTCGTATCTTTGGATCGAGGTAGTTTATTTTGAAAGAACTATGACATTGCTTATTAGGTTTTAATGGCATCTCGATTGCGATCAATGTGACATGCCGTAAGTAAAAGAAGAAGTTAAAGAACAAGAAATTGATTTTTTATTGACTAAAAACATACTATGCCAGGATTTGAATTATTTAGTGATGCCGAACGCAAAGAAGTACACGATGTATTAGATAGCGGCGTATTAATGCGTTACGGATTTGATGGAATGCGTAACGGACATTGGAAAGCAAAAGAACTAGAACGTGCCTTAGAAGCCCAATTTAATGTAAACCATGCGCAATTGGTATCAAGTGGTACGGCTGCAGTTTCTGTGGCATTTGCCATTACTGGAATTGGCGCAGGCGATGAGGTAATCATGCCAACATTTACGTTTGTAGCAAGCTTTGAAGCCATTATGATGTTGGGCGCAGTTCCGGTATTAGTAGATATTGATGACACACTTACCTTAGATCCCGAAGCAATTCGCAAAGCAATTACACCCAAAACAAAAGCCATTATGCCAGTACACATGTGCGGAAGTATGGCAAATTTGGATGCTATCAAAGCAATTTGTGACGAACATAATTTAATTCTAATAGAAGACGCTTGTCAAGCAATTGGCGGAACCTACAACGGAAAAGCACTTGGAACCATTGGTGACGTAGGTTGTTTTTCGTTTGATTTTGTAAAAACAATGACCTGTGGTGAAGGCGGTGCGATCATTACAAACAATAAAGACTATTCCACGAACGCCGATCATTACAGTGATCACGGACATGACCATGTGGGAAGCGATAGAGGTGCCGAAACACACCCGTTTTTGGGCTATAACTTCCGTATTTCCGAACTGAATGCAGCCGTTGGTTTGGCGCAAGTTCGCCGTTTGCCAGAATTTTTAGCCATTCAAAAGAAACACTATACCATACTCAGAGAAGCATTAGCCGATATTCCAGAAGTGGTGTTTAGAACCGTTCCTGAAGGTGGCGAAGAAAGTTATGCTTTTATAAACTTCTTCTTGCCAGATTTAGAAATTGCCCGAAAAGTCATGGCAGGTTTTAAAGCAACTGGAATAGATGTTTGTTTTCATTACTATGACAACAATTGGCATTACATCCGGAAGTGGGAACATTTAAAAGATTTAAAAAGTTTATATCCAATTGTAAAAGAAGTCAAAGATGGCATGCAATACTTAGAAACGAAAACCTTTGAACAATCGGATCATTATATAGCGCGAAACATTTCTTGTTTAATCAAAATGTCTTGGACAGAAGAAGAAGTAAAAGCAAGAGGAGCAAAGATGCGCGAAGTGATTTTGGCTTCACTGTGAAATTTTAATGCTACATGTTGAATTTTTAAATTTGAAGATTTGATGATGTGGCAATTTGAAATAAGCATACCCAGGATTTAAACCTCTAACACTACTTTGGTTTGAAAGATTCATCACTTTGTTTGATAATGAAGATTCTTTCGCGATAAATGCACCCAAATCTCCTACGGTTTTTCCTAATTGTAACGCTATGGAGGAACGAATGCGATCGTCTATAAAACTATACGCTTTCGGTTCAAAAGCGGTATATGTATTGACCACATCTTGATAATTCGCCTTTACCATCGCCGAACTCCATTCTACTACACCACGCGCAGTTGCTAACTTTTTAGTCAAACTCCCTAAAGTTACATTTTTAGAAGTGCTCGGCTGTAAAGTTTCCGACACTTGTTCCCATTCCCACAATTCTATAGCTCCAGTTCCCGCAGCAGCCATTGCCAATGCGTGTACTTTTTCTAATTGTTCAGCGAGTGTTTTTGGATTCCATTCGGCAGCTTTCTTAAAAATAATACCTTCCAATTTATTAGCGATATCCAACAATTGTAAGCGTTGTAAAGCACCTTTTAGCGTCACAATATTTTTACGAATATCTAATAAAACCATCGCGGTTTCTTTGGTAAATGAAGCTACGTCAGTTGAATTGCTGTTTTTTTCAATGTATTTTTTCAAATTGGTTTTCAATCCAGATTCGCCCTGTAATTTGTTAACTTGTTTGGACAGTAATTCTAAACTTATCGGTTTGTGAAATTTCTGCATTGTACTAACCAATTCGTCCAACTTCTTGTTAAGAGAAGTCGTAGTTTTTGCTGCGTTAGCCTTTTTAAATTCAAGCGTTTTTTCAATATCGATGGGTTCTGGATTGCTGTGTATTTTTACACGTAAGTCCATAAATTTTGAAAACTGGTCTGAAATGACTTTCGATTGTGCTCGCATCAATTGTGAAAGATCATCATCTCCTGGATGTGGAATGTCTTTGAGTGATTGCAATACCAAATAATAGTCTTTTACTAACACATCGTCTTTCACTAACAACCACTTATAAAATGCAATTCCCCAAGCTTCTTCATCTTCAATTTGAATGGAACCACGGTAAAATTGTCCTTTTCTGTTGAACCAACCATCATCTATTCGAGCTAAATATCTACCTAATTGGTATTGTTTTAAACGAGAATGATTCTTGGAAGCATCCCAAAAATCTGTTTTGTCCGTATAGGCTAAAATTTGCCCTAAAAAAATATGATTCTTTTCACCTAAGGCAATCACTTCGTTTTTATACGTTGCATGTTGGATACCGCCAATTTCCTTTGGGCATGGATCTTTGGAAACTCTTTTTGTACCGTCATCACAAAACCATTGAATGCTTCTGTAAGGACCACGAATGTCGTTTTTATAAAGTACTATTTGCTCTTTTATTTTACCGTCCTTTATTTCTTGTGCTCGTAAATTAGTAGTGAATAGTATCGCTAAAGTGAGTAGTAGGTAGTGTATTTTTGTCATTGGATCATTGTTTTTCTATCATTGTGACACCAATGAGATGGGTAGGTCACTTTTTTAAGAGGCATTATCTTTTTTATACTTTCGCGAAAGCATACGTAATTCTTGCCTATATAATTAAAAGCTTTTTTAAATTATTAAAGTAATAACAATTGTGACTTTTCCTAAGATGACGTGTCTTAATGATACAGAACTACTGAATTTTTCTGCCGCAACACGAACTTTTTTTTACGAAGTGATGCGATAACATCTTAAAATGAATGTATTAGATGAAAACAATATTTAATGTCAATATTTCTAAATTTGTAACCATACAAGAATTACCCAACGCTTGGACAGATCAAAAATACCTAGAACTTTTAGATCAAATGGAGTTTGGAGACACTTCTGAAATAGCTCCAGCAGATTTGAAAGAAATGTGTATGATGGCAATTACGGATAACGAACCCGATGAAGCCGCAAAAATTATGTTGGATTACGTTTTTAAGGAACGATTAAAAGAAGGACAAAAAGAGAATCTTGCACATGAGCTGATCGATGAGAAGATATGGGAAGAATATGCCGATCTTTCTATGCACGAAGATTTTTTTAATGTAGCCCAATTTTTGTATCAAGCGTATAATGGAAAATTTCCGCATCCAGAAGCTGTAAAGTTTCAAATCATAATTACTGCAAAAAATGCGCATGAACTAGCCGTTTTTGAAGGTCAATGTGAAGCAGCACTTTTAAGATTACTTGCCAAAGGAATGCCCGATAACACACTTATTAACAGACTTTTTACAGAACAATTAAAAGGCAAAACTTTTAATGAAGCTAAAGACATTATCTGGCAACTCAAGAAAAACGGAATTGAAGGTAAATCCATCTCATTTGAGGTAATTTCATCTACGTACTGGTTTCACGATATAAAATATGTAACCGCTTTTGAAGCGACATCACATGCAGATGAAGTGGATGATGAATAAATAGATTTTTCTGAAACTTTTGTTGTTTAAATTTGATTCTATTGAAACGAAAGTGAAAAAAATGTGACTTTCTATAATTTTTAGTG
>CAYGPQ010000005.1:0-71972 GCA_964351775.1 uncultured Kordia sp.
TAAAAAACAAAAAATATATTGTAATTTCGTTTTTATATTTAAAAAGTTTTAAATGACTTGAATTCAAAACCAACACATACCTCTGCATTAAATGAAAAAGATGGTGTTTCTAAACCAGATTTTATCAGCAAAGCTTCTGTGGCTTCTATCAAGAAAAATAGAAGAAAACAACCTTCTGTGGATGAATTGGTTACAGGAATTTTGAATCAGGATAAAGTGGCGTTGAGTAGAGCAATTACGCTTGTAGAAAGTAAAAATAATACGCATCTAGCGAAAGCTACCGAAATTATAGAAAAGTGTTTGCCACATGCCAACAAATCTATTCGCATTGGAATTACAGGTGTTCCGGGTGTTGGGAAAAGCACCTTTATTGAAGCATTTGGAAAGCATTTGACAGGTTTGGGCAAAAAAGTTGCCGTGTTAGCTGTGGATCCAAGCAGTTCTATTTCTAGCGGAAGTATTTTAGGCGATAAAACCCGTATGGAAGATTTGGTAAAGGATGAAAACGCTTTTATTCGTCCGTCTGCTTCTGGCGATTCGCTTGGTGGTGTTGCCCGAAAAACCCGTGAAACGATTATTTTATGTGAAGCCTGTGGTTTTGATACCATTGTGATTGAAACCGTCGGCGTTGGACAAAGTGAAACTGCCGTGCATAGTATGGTGGATTTCTTTTTATTGTTAAAATTGGCTGGCGCTGGGGATGAATTGCAAGGAATTAAACGTGGAATTATTGAAATGGCTGACGCTATTGTGATTAATAAAGCCGATGGTGATAACATACAACGCGCACAAATGGCGCGAACCGAATTTAAGCGTGCATTACACTTATATCCAATGAAAGCGTCTGAATGGCTTCCTAAAGTGATTACAGCTTCCGCTTTACAACAAGAAGGAATTGACGACGTTTGGCAAATGATTTCTGAATTTCATGAAACAACAAAAGCAAACAGTTATTTTGAAAACCACAGAAAGCAACAGAATCGTTTTTGGTTGTTACAAACCATTGAAGAACGCTTGAAACATAATTTTTACAATAATAAAAATGTAAAAAAAGTCTTAGACGAGTATTTGAAAGCTACTGAAAATAGTACCATTTCTCCGTTTCATGCTGCGCAAGAATTGTTAAAATTCTTAAATTCATAATCCATTTTAAAGGATTAATGTCCGATTAAACCATTTCAATACTTGTAAGAACCTTGCTATAAAAGAGTTTGTAAGATATATTTATAAAATTACCATGCATTTGTCAATTGCTATGATAAAGGGAAATTAGCTGGATGAACATAAAAAAATATAATTATTGAGCTTATTTTTCAGATAGTTACGATTCTGTCTTTACTCTATAATCTAACAGCGCAGCGGTCTTGAATCTTTTATCGGACAACAGTGATTTTAAAGCATAAAAAAAGCGAACCGAAGCTCGCTTAATTCATGTATGTCTGTTTTTACAATTCGCAATCCCAGACGGTATGACATTCTGTGTCAGTACAATTTCTTTCGGTTGCACAATCACAAATGGAATTATCTGTCCACCATGATCCAGTTCCTCCATTTAGTTGATTTTCGCGTAAGCTTGAAATTGATTTTTTGTTCAGTTTTAATGATTTAAGATTACTTTTTTTCATGATATAAATTTTATTTGGTTATGTCATAAAGTTACGAAATAGATTTCATTAACATCCAATTTATCAAATCATTAACAGTATTTTTAAAACTTTACTAGAGTGAAATCTATAAAATTTAAGCATTTTTCTTTATCAAGAATTGTTACATAAATAAAATTAAAATACTTGTATTTTGATATATTTTTCCTGACATGCTTCAATACATGGATAACTTATAATTAAATTTCCTTCATTTGATACTTCAAAACCAATCGTTAAAGGTGAATCGTTGAAACAACTTGGAGCATCAATAATCCCTGTAGTTGTTGAGTACGTTCCACTACTAGCTTGTGGCGAGACAATTTCTAACATGCTACAAAGTGAATAGTTTGATGTAATTTCTCCATTGGAATTAAAAGTCAACATTTTATCACTCGTAATTGTTTGAAAAGTTCCGCTTCCATCTCCTGGATCTGCAAGAAATTCTATCAATCTCCAATTACCAATAAGGGAAACTTCTTGAGGTGTCGAATCATCATCATTGTTACAAGAAATAAAAAGTGCAACAGTAACTAGTAGTGAAAGTGATTTTTTCATGGTTTTAATGTTTTTTGTGAATTTATCTACTTCGTAGATATAGAATTATGTGTTTGGTTGCGTTGCAATTTGTTAAAAAATAAATTAAGCATATTTTTTTATCAAGAATTGTCGCAATTTAAAAATCATTGCGCCATATATTCCACCAACGATCATTCCTGTGAGTACATCGCCGGGGAAATGTACACCAATATAAATTCGGCTATAGCCCACCAATGCTGCCCAAAATAGTAAGATGAAGATGATGTATTTAAAGTGTTTCTGTAACACTAAACCAACAAACGTTGCGAGTGCCATCGCGTTTGACGCATGACCCGAAAAGTAGCCAAATTGCCCACCACAATACGATTTTACCAAACGCATGTGATCTACTAAATCAGCCGTATGACAAGGTCTTGGACGCAAAAAGAGTGTTTTTTTGAATAGATTTGCCGTTTGATCCGTAATCGTAATTAATAAAGCAACTAATACTAACGTAAAGAATATTTCTTTCTTTTTATGTGTTTTTAAGATGAGAATCAACAAAAAAGCATACAACGGAATTGCATAATATTTATCTGTAATAAACATCCAAAAACCGTCCCAAGTGGGCGTTCCAAGTCCATTTAAGAATAAGAATAATTCTTTGTCGTAATTGATAAGTTGATCGATCATGCTAAAATATTAATCTTCGTAACGACTTAATTCTCGGTCATAAAAATCGTTCGCTGCTTGAAATAAGTTTTCAGCTTCCGTAGCCAATTCTTTTTCGTCTTCTTTATCAAATTCTTCTAACCATTCTACTTCGTCATTTTCTAGGTTGATGATAAATCTTGGAAAATCTGTATGTATGATAAAAATTGCATCGGGATAATCTGTATTATCGCCCAATAAAAATTTAGGAAACTCCATAAGTAGCTTGATTTTTAATAAGTTTTTTTGATAAATAATTAAATCTAATATACAATAATATTGCAGAAACGCTTAATCCCGCAAGTAAACCCATCCAAATACCTGCACTTTTATAGTCGGTATATAATCCGAGATAATAGGAAGTCGGGAAACCAACTATCCAATAGGCGAAAAATGTAATAGCTGTGGGAATTTTTACGTCTTGCAAACCGCGTAAAATACCTAATCCGACAACCTGAATTCCATCTGAAATCTGGAAAAAAGCAGAAACTAATAGTAGTTTGGCAGCAATCGCAACTACTTCCTGATTGTCTATAAAGTTGACCGTATCTGCTTCGTTGATATACAACGTTGGAAACCAATTGTTAAATATCATAAACATAGCAGCGAAGAAAATATCTATAATTAAAACCAACAGAAATAGTGATAAGGCAATTCTCCGTAATTCAGAAAAACGTTTCAATCCTTTTTGATTTCCGACACGAATCGTTGCCGCTACACTCAATCCCATTGCCACCATAAAGGTCATGGAAGATAAGTTTAATGCAATTTGATTTGCCGCTTGTGAGTTTTTACCCAAAACACCTGATAACCAAATAGCTGCTGTAAATATTCCTACTTCAAAAAACATTTGCAACGAAGATGGAAAACCTAATGAAATGATTTTTTTGAGTACTGAATTTTTTATTTCTTTAAAGTTAAAATTAGTAACATAGTTTTTGAATTTTTTCTTGTAACGCAATAATAACCAAATAAATAGTAACATAACCACACGCGAAACTAAGGTACCGACAGCAGCGCCAATAATGCCCCATTTTGGAAAAATCCAAATTCCGAATATTAAGAAATAGTTGATGACAACATTGACCACATTTGCCAATAATGTTGCCCACATTGAATATTTTGTTTGTGACAAACCATCTGCAAATTGCTTAAATGCTTGGAATATAATTAATGGAATTAAAGAAGCAGCCACTAGATTTAGGTACGGCATTGCCAAATCGACCACTTCTTTGGGCTGATCCATCACGTACATAAGCGGTTTTGCCATCATGATACCTATAAAAACAATGATGGAAATA
This sequence comes from uncultured Kordia sp., assembly GCA_964351775.1. GTDB lineage: Bacteria > Bacteroidota > Bacteroidia > Flavobacteriales > Flavobacteriaceae > Kordia. The sequence continues at coordinate 4,175 of CAYGPQ010000005.1, forward strand.
AGGGTACAAAGGATCAAACCGTGTTTGAGTGCTCCTTTTACTTTTTGTTTGTTACCTGCCGCATCTGCTTCTGCAACCAAGGTCGTTATTGCGGTAGAAAAGCCAATTCCGATAGACATGGCAATGAATACAAAACTATTTCCTAAGGAAACTGCTGCGAGTTCTGCGGTTCCCAATTGTCCCACCATGGCATTATCCACAAAACCTACAAACGTATGCCCTAACATTCCCAGAATAATTGGAGAAGCAAGTTTTAGGTTATAGCGGAATTCTTTAGTGTAGTCTTGTAAAATCACTGTCTGTTTTTTGACTTGGCAAATATAGCCCACTTTTACTTTTGACACCTATATTTTCAAGTGAATTTGTCCTTTCTGTTTTATAAATTGAAGCAATCATTTTCAAAACTCACAAGCAAGTATTTTTTTATGACAAATTATCATTGTAACTTTATAAAAATCAAAAACTTAAACCTTTAAATCATGAAAAAAAACATTTTAAACATCAAAGGAGTTGAAGCAATTTCTAAAGAAGCGCAACGTCAAATTAACGGTGGAGCTGGGTACGATTTATCAAAATGCGGATGCGATTGTGCAGGACGTGTAACAGGTCCGAAATATTGTCCGTGGTTTATCGCTTGCCCGCAAGTATATACTTGTTAAAGACTTATAAGACTTATAAGACTTTAAAAAAGTGTTTGGAATATAGTTCTAACTTACAAAACTATATTTTGTGTTACCTAAAGGCTTCTGAAAACTATCAGAAGCCTTTTTACTTGTGATAGCAATACATTGAACAGACTTTTATAGTGTTTGTTTTATAAAATGAATAGCTGCAATTTGTAAACCAAGCGATATACCTCTTTCCCATCCGCATGTATGTGCATACTTTAGTATCATCAAAAAGGTGTAACCTGAAAAACCTAAAATAGAGTAAGGATTATTTTAAAATTTTATATCATGAAGAAAAACATTTTAAACATTAAAGGAGTTGCTGCTATTTCTAAAGAAGCGCAACGTGAAATTAGTGGTGGAATCGGATTAAGTTTTGGAACTTGTGGTTGTGATTGCGCAGGACGTGTGACTGGACCAAAGTATTGTCAAGATATTTGGGGATGTCCGCAAGTATATACTTGTGATGATATATAAGCTTTTTTCAAAAGTGTATAGCGTATAGTTCAACTCGTAAGACTATATATTGGGTTAATAAACAAAGGCTTCTCGAGATCTATAAGAAGCCTTTATTCCTACAAGAACATTACAAATGAAAAAGGTGTACCCTGAAAAACCTTTAATAGAGTAAGGACAATCTTAAAATTTAATATCATGAAAAAAAGCATTTTAAACATTAAAGGAGTTTCAGCTATTTCTAAAGAAGCGCAACGTCAAATTAGTGGTGGAATCGGATTAGGTTCTGGAAGTTGTGGTTGCGATTGTGCAGGACGTGTAACTGGAGGTATCTTTTGTCAATTAAACTTTGCATGTCCGCAAGTGTATACTTGTGACGATAGTCAAGCATCGTAATTCCTTGATACTAAATATTCATACTAAAAAAGGCTTCTCGAGATCTATAAGAAGCCTTTATACCATCAAGTAAGCTACAAATGAAAAAGGTGTACCCTGAAAAACCTTTAATAGAGTAAGGATAATCTTAAAATTTTATATCATGAAAAAAAGAAATTTAAAATCATTACAACTTAACAAAAAATTGATCTCAACATTAGAAAACAATTTAAACGGAGGGCTTATACAAATTACAAAAATTAATGTATGTGGTTCGCAAATTGATGCTTGCCCATCGGCGCTTGGTTGCACATATTTCTTAGAATGTCAAGTAACATATACTTGTCCAAAGTAGATATTTATTACTTTAGTTGAAAAAGAAAAGAGGTCGTCTAAAAAGTAATTTTTAGGCGATTTTCTTTTTAATTTAATTTTCATAAATTTAAGATTCAAAATGGTCAAAATAGAAAAGCAAACTATACTTTTTAAGGTTGTGTGTAATTACAATTAATCCTACTCCCACTTTTAACTTATCAATTCCTCTTTGCTTAAAGCATTTAAAAAATTCATATTTTGCTTGATGCCAAATACAACTTCTACATCTCAATAAAGGTATAGCGATTGGTATTAACCTCTATTTTAATACCATCTACATAAATATCTTTTAAACTGACCACACACTGTTCTTGGTCATAGGGTCATAGATCTTGGAGCATAGGTTTTAAAAACTACTTTTTTGCTCATTCTTATAGCTAACTACTACATCAAAAAAACACAAATAAAAGACTGCCTTTTCAGAAGACAGCCTTTTATTACATAAATTTCACCGTTTATTAAATGGAGGATTCACAATTTATTTGATACGAATCTGTTTGTGTTCGTCCACCTTTGGGTGTTCTTGATCCTTGTAATGTGCAAGGTTCTGTAGTATTCTCAATCGTTCCTTTCCCAATAATACTAAATGAATTTATTTTTGCGATTTGTATTTTTTTGAGTGTTAAAATTTTTCGTTGCGTTTTCATCTGATAATATGTGTTAGTTTTCAACCAAGATACATAACTGTGTGTAATGTATATTAAAGAAGTGTTGCTATTTTATAAATTGAACAGGCTTTTTTATACCTTTTTAACGTATTTTTTTTAAGTAGGTAGAAGGGTTCTCGCCTGTTTTAGCTTTAAATGCTCGTGAGAACGATCCGTGACTTTTATAGCCTACTTCTTTTGCAATTGCCTTAATGGTATACATTCGAAATTTCTTATCATCTTCAAGTCTCGCAAGCGTGTATTGTATGCGAAGATTGTTTAAATACTCCGTAAAAGTCATCTTTTTATGTGTGTTCAAAATGCTCGATAAATACGTCGTATTTGTTTCTATTTTTTTAGCGGTTGCATATAAATTGTACTTGGGATTTAAGTAAAATTCTTGCGCTTCAAGGTTTTTCAATTTTTGAAGAATCTCATCCACTGTTTTATCACTCTTTACAGCATTTTGAGGTGCTGTTTTATCTGCTGTTTTTTCTCGATTGGCAACTTGCTGCAATTTTTTTTGAAATTGTCTGTATAATAAAAAGCCGAAAATTCCGATCACAATAATGGCAATACTCAGTACAATATAAAATCGTTTTTCATCTTTTTGATGTTGTGCTTTAAACTTATTTTTAATTTTTTCAATTTCGTACTTCGTCGCAGTTTGAATCACCGTTTCCTTGTTTCCGTTTGCAAGCATACTATCGTTTACATCTGCCGATTTTTGACGATACATCGATTCTTTTTCAAACTGTTTGGTGTTCTTATAAATTTCGGCTTGCAACACTAAAACGTCATGATAATCAGTGATTAACACCTTTTTTTTATTATAACGCGTTTCCATCTGATTCAAAAGAGTCAACGCTTCCGAATATTCTTCTTTTTGAACATGATAATCTGCTAATAAATAAATGATTTTAGAAACTTGTTTGTCATTTTCTAAGGTTTCAAAAATATCTTTTGCCTTTTGCAAATTTTGATATGCTTCTGGATATAATTCTTTAGCAGTATACGTTTTCCCTTTTAACTCAAATAAATACGCTTTTCCTTCAATATCCTTATAATGATCGGCAATGATAATTCCTTTGTCTATATACAATAATGCCGAATCGAGCTTTTTTTCTGCTTGATATGCTTTGGCAAGAAACATGTGGTAATTGATATAATCTTCTACATGTTCAACAGCATCCTTTTCAATCAGTTTTTTTTGTTCAATCGTGTTTATAGCTTCTTTGAAACTTTCTTTGGCTTCTTTGTAATTTTTAAGTTCCAAGCCTAAAATCCCCATATTCCCGTTAATATTGATCAGTTGTATGGTTCTTTTGTTTCGCCGCGCAACTTCATAAACGTCTAATAATATAGTTCCTGCTTTGTATTTATTTCCCAATTCAATTTCGGTGGTTGCAATGGCTATTTTAGTTTGAATATAGCGTGCGCTATCCGCATCGTCTGAAATATTTTGCAGTGCTTTTTCATATTCAGACATGGCATCTTTGTAAATTCCTCTACTTTGATAAAACGCGCCTAAATAAAAATGTGAACGATATTTATGAACTGAGTCATTAAATGTAGTTGCTTTGTGGTAATATTCCATGCGAAGCTGCATCATGGAATCTGTTTCAATTCCTTGATATGCTAACACAGCTTGTTCTGCTTGTTCTAAAATCCTTGTAATGTCTCCATTAGTAAGTTCTTGTGTATTTTTATCTACGCAAGAAAATACCAAAAAACTAAACAAACATATCCGCAAAAAACGATTCATATTGAGGTCTAATATCATTTTGAGAAATATACTTTTTTTGCAATCATGACAAAAAATTATTGATGTTTTTTTTCTAAGATGCTACAATTGCATTCCAAAAAACTACATTTTCTAATAAAAATAACGAGTTTGAAACCTTTTTAACTTGATTTTAAGAAATAAAACACATTCAAAAAGTTATTTTTGATTCCATAAAAACGATCCTAAAAACTAAAAGAAGTATGAAATTCAAACTACAATCAAAAAACAAAACATTCTTTGTCTTGATTTTGTTGTTAGCTTTTTTAGCTATCCCAGATGCAAATGCACAACGAAATAAAAGGAATAAAGATAAAAAAGGTGATACAGAAAAGGTAACACCAAAAAAGAAATCTAGTGAAAAAACGATTGAAGATTTAACCAAAAAAAGTAAAAAAATCGAAGGTCTATTTACGATGTATCAAGACACCATTACGGGAAGTCTTCAAATGGTGATCACAAAAGAACAACTTGAAAAAGAGTTTATTTATTTCAGTCAAATCAGAGATGGTGTTACAGATGCAGGAGCATTCAGAGGAGCATACAGAGGATCTAAAATATTTACATTGAAAAAATATTTCGATAAAATAGAATTCGTTGCAAAAAATACTTCTTTCTATTTTGATCCTAATAATCCATTATCAAAATCTTCCGAAGCTAACATTAGTGAAGGTGTTATGGCAAGCTTAAAAATAGAAGCGAGCGATGATGAAAAAGGATTGTTTTTGATAAAAGCAGATGATTTATTCTTAAAAGAAACATTTACACAAATTAAACCACCTCGTTTTCCAGGACAACCACCTTTTGCTTTTTCTTTAGGAAATTTAGACAAAGGAAAGTCTAAAATTAATGCCATTAAAAACTACCCTGAAAATACCGATGTCGTTATTGATTATGTATATTCGAAAACGTCTGTATTAAATGGTGGATCAAACGCAGTTACTGATGGAAGAAATGTAACTATCAAGGTAAATCACAGTTTGATTCAAGTGCCGGAAAACACCTATTCGCCTAGATATGACGACCCAAGAGTTGGGTATTTCACTACACAAGTTACAAATATGACTACGCCAAGTGTTACTCCATTTAAAGATTTAGTACACAGATGGCATCTAGAGAAAAAAGATCCTGCGGCTGCAGTTTCTGAGCCTGTAGAACCAATCACTTGGTGGATAGAGAACACAACGCCATTAGAATTTAGAGAAACCATCAAAGAAGCTGTATTGCGTTGGAATATTGCATTTGAAAAAGCAGGATTCAAAAATGCAATGGTTGTCAAAGTACAACCAGACGATGCAGATTGGGACGCTGGAGATATTCGTTACAATGTATTGCGCTGGACTTCTTCTCCAAGACCTCCATTTGGTGGATACGGACCAAGTTTTGTAAACCCAAGAACGGGACAAATTTTAGGAGCAGATGTCATGTTAGAATATACACATCAAACCAATAGAGTTCGTTATGACCGATTGTTTGAAACCATGAATTCATTCACTTTTGAAGATTTAGAAAAAGCTGAAAATGCTTTAGAAAACTTCAATAAACAACAAAACTATTGTTCTTTAGGACATTTAATGCACGAAAATAGTGTATTTGGAAACACAGCTTTGACGTTGATGAACGCTTCCGTAGATGAAAAAGAAGTGTTAAGAAACGAAGGTTTGACACATTTAATCATGCACGAAGTTGGACACACGTTAGGATTAAATCATAACATGAAATCGAGTCAGTTACATACTCCTGCTCAATTAGCGGACAAAAACTACATTCAAGGAAAAGCATTGACTGGTTCTGTAATGGATTACGAATCGATTAACGTAACAAATGATAGAACACAACAAGGACATTACTACACAACAACTTTGGGACCTTATGACCTTTGGGCAATTGAGTTTGGCTACAAGCCAGTAAAGACCTATAAAGAATTAGATGATATATTAAAAAGATCTACTGAACCAGCCTTAATATTCGGAAATGATGCCGATGACATGAGAAGCCCAGGAAAAGGAATTGATCCAAGAGTGATGGTTGGTGATTTATCAAATGATCAAATTACCTATTCTGTGAATAGAATCAAATTGGTAAATGATATGACCTCAGAGTTGCGAACAAAGTATAATGACTATGGTAAATCCTATCAGGAATTAGTGTATGCCTACAATGTTTTACAAGCTCAAAAAAGAAGTGCTTTCAATGTAATTTCTCGTTTTATTGGCGGTGTATATGTCGATAGAGCTATGCAAGGTCAAGCTGGTGGAACGCAACCGTATACGCCCGTAAGTTATGCCGATCAAAAAAGAGCGATGAATGCTTTAAAAGATTATTTATTTGCTCCAAATGCAAATGATGTTCCTAAGGATTTATATACACACTTAGCAAGACAACGTAGAGGATTTAACTTTTTTGGCGGACCAGAAGATCCAAAAATTCACAATGCAGCCTTACGTAGACAAATGGGCGTTTTATTGCACATTTTGCATCCTAATACATTGCAACGTATTGTAGATTCTGAATTGTATGGAAACGAATACAAGCTTCAAGAGTATATGAGCGATTTGAACAAAGCAATCTTCAATGCAGATATTAATACTTCTGTAAATTCATTCAGACAAAATTTACAGTTGCAATATACAAACATGTTGATTGATATGTTGACTGGAAAATCGAATGGACGTTTTAGCAATGTTGCAAAATCTATGGCGATTTACAACTTAAAAACTATCAGAAAATTTGCAGCAAATAATCTTGGTGACTTAGCGACAAAAGCGCACAAAACGCACTTGAAGACGTTAATAGATAATGCAATGAAAGAGATCAAATAATAATTTCTCTTAAAATTTAATAAGAGGCTGATTTAAAAGTTGAAAATTCATAACACCTAATTTTTTAACTTTTAAATCAGCCTCTCTTTTTTTACTTAATAATCTGATAAACAAATTATTAGTAATTACACCTTATTATTGAATCACGTATTTGCACGGTAAATCTTTCCATTTTATGGTTATAAATTTGACATAATTATTAATCATAAACATTTTACACCATGGCAGGAAAAACATTTAACAACAAATCAAAAAATTACATGAATGTAACTTTACTTATTCGTCAAGGAACAGACATTCAAAAACCTTCTTTAGAACAATTTTTCTCTTTAGATGCTGGAGAATCTAAGTATGTACCTTACGGAAATGAGACTAATATTTATTTGAACGGTTTAGTTTTGGAGTACAAAGACAAAGAATCTGAATCATTAACCAATGCAAGACAAGAAGTAATTGCTACAGGTGGAAAGCCAACTTTTGACTGGGTTTTAAATACGCATAGCGTGATTACTATTAACAGTGCAGACGGATTGGATATTTCTGGAAGTAACTAAAAGTAAAAGCACCATTTTCACTAATGAAAATGGTGCTTTTTTTATTGTGATACTTAACTAAAAGTAACTAATAATTTTTTAAGAACAAGGATATCTAGTCGCTGTTCCTTGACAACCTTGAACTCCTGAATGATCTACAGGTGCATTACGACCACCTAAAACACTAAAATTTAAAATTGTTTTCTTGTTTAAAGACAAAGAATTTAGATTTCTTTTTTTCATTTTTCTATAATTAAAAGGTTAATATTAGCAAAAGATAGAGATAAAAAGTATTACAGGAAAATAATCCATCTCTTATTTCAAGAAAGCAATATTTTCATTAAATCTACAAGTCGTTAGATTTTTTTAGGAATAAGCTTAAATGTCACAAACAAAAAAAGCGAACAAATATGTTCGCCTATGTGTTTGTATAAAAGTAAAATAGCTTTTCTGTTTTTTAGAAACTACTTTTTTAAGAAAGAAACTACGTTCTCCTCTATTCTATCGAGAATGTTTGAAATATCTGCTTTTTCAAATGTTTCTCCAGTAATATTCTCGTATAATTCTATATAGCGATCAGAAACAGCATTGATGTATTCGTCACTCATAAATGGAACTTCTTGTCCTTCTTTTCCTTGAAAACCATTGCTAATTAACCATTGACGCACAAATTCTTTCGATAATTGCTTCTGTGGTTCTTGCTTGTCTTGCAATTCTTGATAACTATCCGCATAGAAATAACGGGAAGAATCGGGTGTGTGAATTTCGTCAATCAACACGATTTTACCATCTTTTGTTTTTCCGAATTCGTATTTGGTATCTACCAAAATTAAACCGCGCTCTTTGGCTATTTTAGTTCCTTCTGCAAATAATAAATGGGTATACTTTTCAAGTTGTATATAATCTTCTTCTGAAACTATTCCACGTGCTAAAATATCTTCACGAGAAATGTCTTCATCATGTGCGCCCATTTCTGCTTTGGTAGCTGGTGTAATAATTGGTGAAGGAAATTTATCATTCTCAATCATTCCTTCTGGCATTTCCACGCCACAAAGCATGCGTTTTCCAGCTTTGTATTCACGTGCTGCATGACCTGATAAATAGCCTCTAATAACCATTTCAACCTTAAAAGGTTCGCAAGCATGACCAATGGCTACATTCGGATCTGGTGTCGCCAATAACCAATTGGGTACCAAATGTTCCGTAGCTTTCATCATTTTGGTCGCAATCTGGTTTAAAATTTGACCTTTAAACGGAATTCCTTTTGGCATGACTACATCAAAAGCAGACAATCGATCCGTTGCAATCATGACCAACAAATCATCATGAATTGTATATACTTCGCGTACTTTTCCTGTGTATTTTGCCGTTTGTCCAGGGAAATTGAAATTCGTTGCCGTAATTGTATTACTCATTTTAGTTTAATTGAAAGATTAAAAAATTAAATGATTGAAAAAAATTAAGATGTAGCAAACAACTTTTACATATAAAATTCAACATTTAGCATTTATATTTTTTTAGCTACTATGTTCAATAGTTCGATATGCTTCTATGACTTTCTTCACCAATCGGTGACGGACAACATCTTTATCGTCTAAGTAAATCATTCCGATACCTTTTACATCTTTCAATATTAACAAGGCTTCTTTTAATCCAGAAATGACACGTCGTGGTAAATCTATTTGTCCGGGATCGCCCGTCAACATAAACTTTGCATTTTTCCCCATCCTCGTTAAAAACATTTTCATTTGCGCATGTGTGGTATTTTGAGCTTCATCTAAAATGACAAAAGCATTATCCAGCGTACGACCACGCATAAACGCCATAGGCGCAATTTGAATGGTTCCATTTTCAATATACATGGCTAATTTTTCTGCTGGAATCATATCGCGCAACGCATCATACAACGGCTGCATATACGGATCGAGTTTTTCTTTTAAATCTCCCGGCAAGAAACCTAAGCTTTCACCCGCCTCTACCGCTGGACGCGTAAGAATAATTCGTCTTACTTCCTTATTTTTCAACGCACGAACAGCTAATGCAACACCTGTATACGTTTTTCCAGTTCCGGCAGGACCAATGGCAAAAACCATATCATTTTTGTTCATCATTTCTACCAACTTGCGTTGATTTGCTGTAATGGCTTTGACCAACTTTCCATTTGTTCCATGTACTAAAACTTCGCCACTTTCTGCAGAAGTATCATAATCTTTAGTGCTTTCGCTCGTTAGTACGCGCTCAATGACATTTTCACTAATTTTATTGTACTTCGCAAAATGTTCCATTAACATGGTCAATCGCTTGTCAAATTCTTCTAAGAGGGTTTCATCTCCGTATGCTTTAATTTTATTTCCTCTGGCTACAATTTTGAGTTTTGGGAAGTATTTTTTCAGCAATTCTATGTTGGTATTTTGGTGACCAAAAAACTCTCTTGGACTGATCTCAGAAAGTTCAAAAATAATTTCATTCAAAAGCGACTCGTATTAAGGTTAGATTTCCGTTTTGTTTTTTTAGATTTGCAAAGCAAACTTACCATTTTTTAATATATTAAGTTTAAAAAAATATCAACAATTCGCCAATGGCAATTATAACACTGACAACTGATTTTGGGGAGAAAGACCATTTTGTGGGCGCAGTTAAAGGAGCTATTTATAGTGAACTGAATGATATTCGCATTGTTGATATCTCACACAGTGTGAATCCTTTTAACATTACAGAAGCTGCGTATATTATACAAAATGCTTTTAATACGTTTCCAAAAGGAAGCATTCATATTATCGGAATTGACTCTGAGTTAAACCCTGAAAATAAGCATATTGCGGCAAAATTGGACGGTCATTTTTTTGTCTGTGCCAATAATGGAATTATGAGTTTGATTGCTTCTGATATTATTCCTGAAAAGATTGTAGAAATTAATATTCACGATCGTATTGAGACAAATTTTCCTGTATTAGACGTGTTTGTTAAAGTTGCTTGCCATATTGCACGCGGCGGAACATTGGAAGTTATTGGAAAAACAATTCATGAAATAAAACACTTAACCGATATTAAACCTGTCATTAATACGGATGAATCACAAATTATTGGAAACGTGATTTATATTGACAATTATGGAAATGTGGTGACGAATGTTACACGAAAAGTATTTAAAGAAGTTGGGAAAGGACGCGATTTTGAAATTTCGGCGCGTAATTATAAGTTTAAAAAAATTCATGAACGTTATAGTGATAGTATCAACTTTACCGTAGAACGTCACAAACGTGAAGAAGACGGCAAAAAACTGGCATTGTTTAATTCCGCTGGCTTTTTAGAATTGGCAATTTATAAAAGTAATCCGCAAACAGTTGGTAGTGCTTCTACCTTATTTGGCTTGCGATTTAGAGATACCATCACCATTAATTTTATATCATAACCATGTTTGTACGTATTGTAAAAATGAGTTTTCATTCAGAACATATTCCAGCATTTTTATCACTGTTTGATGAAAAGAAAGCATCGATTAAAAATAGAGAAGGTTGTGAATTTTTAGAATTATATCAAGATCAAACAAATCCTGAAATATTCTTTACATATAGTCATTGGAAACATGTTGATAACTTAGAAGCGTATCGAAATTCAGAATTATTTAAAAATGTTTGGAAACAAACCAAAGCACTATTTAATGACAAACCGCAAGCGTGGAGTGTTAATAAATTGGTTAGTTTAGCCTCATAAAATACTAGAATCTATAACAAAACGTTACACATTCAAACATTCCATCATGGAATCATAGAATTACAAATATATGCTGAGATCATTATACTACAAATTATCGCCCAAGCAACGACTATTACTGAGACGCGTAGTATATTTTCCTATTGATGTTTTTAGAAAACGTCACGAACTTGAACCACCAAAAGGATATATTTACACAGGTCCGGGAAATTATATTGAAATTGGTGAAACGTTTTTCGAATATTTCAAAACCTACGGAAACATTCAACCCAACAGTCGCATTTTAGATATCGGTTCAGGAATCGGTCGTATGGCAATTCCGTTTACCAAATTTTTAAACGAGCAAGGAAGCTATAAAGGCTTTGATGTGGTAGCGCAAGGTGTCGATTGGTGTACGGCGAATATTACTTCAAAATATCCCAACTTTACCTTCATTCATACACCATTAAAAAACGATTTATACAATTTAAACACTTCCGAAGAAGCTAAAAATTTTATATTTCCGTATCAGGATGAAACGTTTGATTTTGCCTTCTTAACGTCTGTATTTACACACATGATGCCCAACGACGTGTTGCATTATTTAAGGGAAATCAACAGAGTATTGGCAAAAGATAAAATATGTTTGGCAACGTTTTTTATTTTAGATGAAACGTCTCAAAAATTTATGCAATCGAGCACGATGAATTTTAGTGTCCATCACAAAGATTTTGCGTTGATGAATGAAAAAGTGAAAGAAGCCAATGTTGCTTATAAAAAAGACTATATTTTTGCACATTTTGAAGCAAAAGGCTTCGAAATTGTCCACTTTTTTCCAGGTACTTGGTCGGGAAGAACGGAAAATACCTTATCATACCAAGATATCATTGTATTAAAAAAGAACTAAATGTTAGCGATACTTCGAAAAGAAATCAATTCCTTTTTCTCCTCATCCGTAGGATATTTGGTGATTGCCATATTTTTAATTCTCAACGGATTATTCTTATGGTTTTTTAAAAGTGAATTTAATATTTTCGATTACGGATTTGCCGATTTAACGCCGTTTTTCACTTTAGCACCTTGGATTTTGATCTTTTTAATTCCTGCCATTACCATGCGAAGTTTCTCGGAAGAAAAACGTTTAGGAACGCTCGAATTATTGTTGACGAAACCAATTTCAGGTTGGCACATTGTGCTTGGAAAATATTTTGGTGCGTTTGTGTTGATTCTTATTGCGCTGATTCCGACTTTATTATATGTATATACGGTTTGGACATTGGGTAACCCCGAAGGAAATTTAGATGTTGGAAGTACGCTTGGGTCCTATTTTGGATTGTTATTTTTAATTGCAGCGTATACGAGTGTTGGTGTTTTTTCTTCTACGCTTTCGCAGAATCAAATTGTGGCGTTTTTAGTGGCGGTTTTTCTTTGTTTTCTAATCTATTTTGGATTTGAAGGTATTGCAAACGCTGATTTTTTAGGAGATTTTACGACTACCGTAGAGAAACTTGGAATGAAAGCTCATTTCGATAGCATTGCGCGCGGTGTGATTGATACAAGAGATGTGATGTACTTTTTGAGTGTGACTGTTTTCTTTTTATTTCTAACCGTATTACAATTAAAAAAACGATAACGTGAAAAAGGAACTTCAAACTAAAAAAGAACTCCATACTTCTGTCAAAATACTATTCGTTTTGATTGGGTTGATCATTTTAAATGTGATTGCAAGCAGCGTATTTACACGTTTTGACTTAACACAAGATAAAAGATATACCTTATCGGAAGCTTCTAAAAACACCATTGCTGAAGTAAATGCGCCAATTGTCGTAACTGTATTTCTAAAAGGTGATTTGCCTTCTGATTATAAACGTTTAGCAACCGAAACCGAACAATTATTGGCAGAATTTTCAGCGTATAATTCCAATGTAAAATATAATTTTGTTGATCCGATTGAAGAAAATGCAGAAGAATTCCTGAATACAAATGGAATGACGCCAATCTATATTACGGAAGAAGCAACCAATAAAATTTCGCGTGAAAGCGTGTATCCGTGGGCAATTGCGAATTACGGAAACAAAAATGTAAAAGTAACTTTGTACAAGAACAACCTGACAAGTTCTGATGATGAAAAAATTGCAGGTTCTGTTCAACATTTAGAATATGCCTTCGCGGATGCGTTTACAAAATTAACCTTAATCGAGAAGCAAACCATTGCCATTTTGAAAGGAAATGGAGAACTAGACGATCTGTATATTGCAAGCTTTTTACAAACGTTGAAAGATTATTATAAAATTGCGCCGTTTGATTTGAGTGCCTTTCCGGATGATCCAGAAAAATCATTAGAAAACTTAAAACGTTTCGATTTAGCGATTGTTCCCAAACCCACCAACCCATTTTCGGATCAAGAAAAATACATTTTAGATCAGTATACAGTTGGTGGTGGAAAATCGTTGTGGCTCATTGAAAATGTATTGGCAGAAATGGACAGTTTGTATAGCGGAAATGGCAATACCTTAGCGTTTCCAAGAGATTTACGACTAAATGATTTTTTCTTTCAATACGGTGTTCGGATCAATCCAAAATTGGTGAATGACATGCAATGCGCGCCTATTATGATGGCAGTTGGTGAAGGAAATAATACGCAATTTTTACCAATTCAGTGGCGTTACAATCCGTTGGTAAAACCATCTGAAAAGCATCCAATCACTAATAATACCAACTTGGTACGATTTGAATTTACCAATCAGATTGATACCTTAAAAAGCAGCACCAAAAAAACGATTTTATTGAAAAGTTCGGCAACATCGAAGTTAGAAGGTGTTCCAAAACCGATTTCGCTTTCTGTGATTGAAAATGAGCCTGCATTGGAAGATTATCAAGGAAAAGGGAATCAAAATTTAGCCGTTTTAGTAGAAGGAACTTTTGAATCAATGTATAAAAATCGTGTCAAGCCTTTTGAACTTTCAGACCCTCAAAATTCAGGCGAGTCTAAAATGGTAGTCATTGCGGATGGCGACGTAATTAAGAATCAAGTCACGCGCGGAAGACCACAAGATTTAGGTTTTGATATTGCCACAAAACGTCAATATGGAAACAAAGAATTTCTATTAAATTCGGTAAATTACTTGCTCGACAACAACGGACTTATAAACATTCGATCTAAAGAATTAAAATTAGCATTTTTAAATACTGAGAAAGTCATTGCGGAAAAATCGTACTGGCAGATGGTAAACATTGGGTTTCCACTTGCAATACTAGCCGTTTTTGGTGTGGCATTTATGTATATACGCAGGCGCAAATTTGCTAAATAGTTGTTAATAAGTTTCCTTTCTTTACAACTACATTTGAGATATATTTGTAAGCATATAACAATGTGATTCTTCACACATAAATTTACAGCTAAAAAAGCTATGTAATTTAGTTCGAAAGAATTATTTTTGAACATTTAATAGAACATACACACATGAAATTTATTGTATCAAGCACCTATTTATTAAAGCAGCTTCAAGTTTTAGGAGGCGTTATTAATAATAGCAATACCTTACCTATTTTAGATAATTTTCTTTTTGAACTGAATAATAACGAACTTACCGTATCTGCTTCTGACTTAGAAACGACGATGTCTTCAAAATTAACTGTAGAATCAGATAGCGAAGGAAGTGTTGCTGTACCAGCAAAATTATTATTAGATACTTTAAAAACCTTTCCAGAGCAACCATTAACGTTTGTGGTGGAAGAGAATAATACGGTTGAAATTAGCTCTAATCATGGTAAATATGCCTTAGCTTATGCTGATGGCGCTGAATTTCCAACAGCTGTTGAATTGAAAGATCCTAGTTCCACTACAATTCTAGGACATGTATTAGCAACGGCAATTAGCAAAACAATTTTTGCCTCAGGAAATGATGATTTACGCCCCGTAATGAGTGGTGTATTTTTCCAGTTTTCTCAAGAAAATTTAACGTTTGTTGCAACAGATGCGCACAAATTGGTAAAGTATCAACGTAATGACTTAAAAGCGTCACAAGTGGCTGAGTTTATCATGCCAAAGAAACCGTTGACCTTATTAAAAGGAATTTTAGGCGCAAGTGAAGATGAAGTTGTTATTGAATATAATGATAGCAATGCAAAATTCACGTTTGATAATACAATACTAATTTGTCGTTTGATTGATGGAAAGTATCCAAACTACGAAGCGGTAATTCCGAAAGAGAATCCAAATAAGTTAGAAATCAACAGAAATCAATTTTTAAACTCGGTACGTCGTGTTAGTATTTTCTCTAACAAAACTACGCACCAAATTCGTTTGAAGATTGCTGGAGCCGAATTGAATATTTCTGCAGAAGATATTGATTACTCAAACAAAGCAGAAGAGCGTTTAACTTGTGATTATCAAGGTGATGATATGCAAATTGGATTCAACTCGCGTTTCTTAACAGAAATGTTGAACAATTTAACTTCTGATGATGTTTCATTAGAAATGTCGTTACCAAATAGAGCTGGAATTTTAACCCCAATTGATGGTTTAGAAGAAGGTGAACAGATTACAATGTTGGTAATGCCTGTAATGTTGAATAACTAATCTTTTAGGGATTAGGTTTTGGGCATTAGGCATTAGTTTGTAACCTGACAACTTATTAAAAGTATAAATTTTATATAGAAAAAGCCGTTGTACAGTTTGTATAACGGCTTTTTTTATATGATTGAAAGATTCAATTATTGAAGAATTAAAAAATTATTTTCTATTTCTTGCCAAGAATGCACGAATGTTTTTTAGTTTGTTTTTGGCATATCTTTCTGTGAAACTGAATCAGTTCAGCTCGACGAAAATTCCAACATGTCTAAATTCCTAGTAATCCAAGAGATTCCCGCCTACGTGAGAACAAATCTAGGAAGTCTTATTTACAATAGTTTAAACGACATCGGATAATAAGGTTCGTCTCCATTACTAACTTTTACAGCATTTACAATTGGCATCACAAAAGATAATATAGCGACCGCTAATAATAGTAGTAAGCCTAATCCGAGTGCAAAAATTAATGGAATACTAATGATTGCATAAATAAGCATGCTCAATTGAAAGTTTATAATTTGCTTTCCTTGTTCGTCCATTTCATCAACGTCATTTTTATTACTTGCCCAAAGAATTAAGGGAACGATTAAGCTTCCAAAACCTATGACAAACGTTGATAATTGACTTAAATGTGTGATGACGATTAATTGATTGTCTTTTCTTCTCATGATGTTGTGTTTTATTGATTGATAGCTATGTGACGGGGAAATTTATTTTTTGTTACACTTTTAATTTTTGATTGTGTCTAAAGAAATACTTTTTTAAAAGAAGAATCATTGTTGCCTTAAAAAGATATAAGACCGCTGCGCTGTTAGATGATAGAATAGAGACTAGTGTAGTAACTGACTGAAAAACAATTTTTACTTTCGTTTTCTTTGCTCGCACAAAGAATACTGAATCAAGTTCAGCACAGGCGTCAACAAAAGAAACTGCGCTTTTAGTTCGTATGATTTCTATTTTATATTTTGGAACTCATGAATCTTTGATTTCCAGAGGTATTTTTAGTTTTTCTTTTTGTGAAAAATTAAAGCCGCATGAATTTTTCTAAATTTTTTCCAAGGGTTACCTCGCGAAACTTTTTCGTTTCCTCTGTATTTTGGGTAGTATCATTTTCATTGTAACTGATTGATAATGTATTCATTAAATTCAACACAGGGTTCACTTCTAAACTTAGATAACTGTCATTTTGACGATTGTACCGTATACCATTAGGAAACAATAAGTTTTGTAACTTCTGCTTCACTACGGAGTTTGATAACTCCCACATATTAGGTAAGTTAGCTAATAATCGTATTGAATATTCAACATATAAATCAAACTTAGATTTTTCAATACTGCTATTTTGTATTTCCTTTTCTATTGCTTGATATTCTAACTTTAATTTTTCATTATGTTTTTTGTAAAGTTCCATATTTATTTCACCATATACAAAACGCTCCTCTACTTTTTCAATCTTTTCTTGTAGTGCCTTTAAATTGTACTTCAAATGCTCTGTAACGTCTTTATTTGATTCGTGGTAATAATCAAAAGTATATTTCATTTGAAGCTTTAGCGGTGCGATTAGTTTTTCATCAATTTGGAATGCATTTAAAAGGTTTTTAAACTTCTCGTTTAGCTTATCAGCTCTACTGTAACCGCTACACCCTTTTGCATTGCATCTGTAATAATTAATCTTATATATCTTCTCTGTATATCCTGTTATTGGTTTTCCGCACGTATCGCATATTACGAATCCTTTCATTGATAAGTTTGGGTTGTTCTTTTTATGATTAAAACCCGCACCATTATTCTTTGCATTAATATTATTTACTTTTAAAAACAATTGCTTTGATACAATTGGCTTGTGATTTCCTTTTACAACCTTGCCATCTAGCAAACTGTTTGATATGAGTCCGCAGTATACAGGATTTTTAAACATGATCGTAAGTCGTGGCGGGTTTAAATTTACACCATAGTTTTTTAAACGTCTTATAATTTCAACATTCGACAAATTTTCGTTTGCTTTCCACTCAAAAGCTTTGTGTACAAACTTTGCATTTTCTCCGTGAATCAAAATAGGTCTGTTTTGCGCGTCTCTCGCATTTTTATAACCTATCGGAGCATTACCAATATAGAAACCTTGTAAAAGACGTTGTTTCATTCCTGTCTTTGTTTTTTCGGTTCGTTGGTCATTATCGTATTTACTAAATAGTAAGTTCAGATTTTGAAAGAATGTTCCCGTAGATGTTTTGGTGTCCATTGGTTGGGTTACAGATATTACATTAATACCTTTTGCCTGTAATTTTTCAACCGTAGTAATGGCAGTGGAACCCGCTCGCGAAAAACGGTCAATACTATATACAATGATGTTTGATATTTTTTTCTGACCAACATAGGTTAGCATCTTTTGAAATTCCTTTCTATCATCATTTTTGGCACTTTCATTTGTTCCACCAAAATAGGCACTTATCTGAAACTTGGCACGCTGCGCATATAGTGTGCAATATTCTTTTTGACTTTCAAGACTTGTATTTTCTTTTTGCTTTCCGCTAGAAACTCTAGTATAGATAACCGCTTTATTATTATTGATAACGGTTTTATTACTTCGCTTTCCGAAGCTTTGAAATTGACTTAAATTGCTCATGCTAGGTAACGTTTTGATAAATTAATACTAATTACTTTAGGTTGAATAACAGTTATTATTTGAATCCCTAATTTTTCGATTTTTTGTAGTGTAGAAAAGAGGTTTTTTCTCGTAAGGCAATCATACGTGTAAACTATAATGGCTGATATATGATGCGCTTTTGCATACGCTATCATTTCTTCAATATCTGTTTGTGTTTGTAATCCACTTTTAAGAGTACCGCCGAAACACTTTTTTACTTCTAGTTTTAGATGTTCGACTTTAAGTAAACAGTGTTGCTTTTGTTGTAAGATTTTGGTATTATCCTTTTGTAACTTATTAGCAACTCTGGTGTAGATAATCGCTTTATTACTTCGTTTTACGAAGCTTTGGAATTGACTCAAATTGCTCATGTTCGGTAATGGTATTATATGTTAATAATGATAGTTCTTTTAACGTTTGTATGATTTGTTCAGCTTCTTGATTAGACACATCAGCGAATCCATCGAAGCTTCTTAACTGCTCGATGGTTATCGTTTTTAATACTGTGTTGTCTTTTACAATCTTCATATAAAGGAACTGGTGTATTACATATTACCGCAACTGCGTAGCAAGAAGTTATTTTTCCCTTTATGATAATTGTAGAATTATTTGAAATCATATCTTCAATAATACGAAGAATTGAAAACTAATCCAACCATTTTCAAGTTATTTAATAGTATAAATCCTACAATTTATGACTAAGGGAAGTCATTTCAATTTTATTGGTATTAATATTTAGATTCTTATTTTATTCTTTAGAGGTTGTCGTTGTTCATTTGAGTTCAGTTAAATTTTTCATTGTTTAGACTTTTTTATTCATGACAAATTTTAGATTAGAAAAAATAGGCTTGCAGCGATTCGACACGATTCGACGCGATTGGATTGGATGTACAGAGATATTGAACATCTTTATTGATTTTATTTTTATCAAATATGAATTGAATTTTAATACTACTTTACAGTTTATGCGTGTTCGTTGACGTTCGTTAAACTTCGTTGAAAACATTTTATATTTATTAAGTTACCAATGAGCAATACACATTTTACTCATTAACAATTACAAAGGTTAGACATAGCATTCAAATATCATTTGTTCGCTTTTGTAACTCGGTACGTAAAAGTTATAAAAGCCTATTTTATCCTATTATATTTTCGCACTGAATACGTGGTTATCTATACGCTTTGAAAAGTGACTTTTTAATTCCCTTTTAATTATTCTTATTTTACTCTTTAATTACTTTTAAATATTTCATCACTTGGTTACCATTTGATTTTCAAATAAATACTTACCGTTTTTATAATCATTCAGAATTTTATTTTTTCACATCTTTTTTTAAGGTTCAACATTCGTTTTCAGTTCTCTATTGTTTTTTAAATGAATACTAATGATAGCGTTTCATATTTTCAGATATCACGTTATGGATTTATTACTACAAAGATTTAAAACAAAATTCAGATATCATTTGTACGCGTTTTGTATGATACAAATGACTTATGAGGCTATACTATTGCTAAGAAAACAGTCCAAAAAGCACATAGAATTGTTTATTTTTTTTTAATGCGCTTAAAATTGAACGCAATGTATTGTGTAAAGTAAATTACTCCAGAACAAGCTTTCTCTTACTGAAATAGCTCCATATAATTTTTAGTCAGATACTAACCGTTTTTATAATCATTCAGAAATTAGAATTTTCACTTTGCTTTTTAAGGTTTAACATTCGTTTTCAGTTCTCTTTTGTTTTTTTAAATGAATACGATTCACTGCATTTCAAATTTGCAGCTATCGCGTTATGGAATTATCCTTACAAAGATTTAAAACAAAATTGAGATATCATTTGTAAAATTTTGATCACTGAACAATGGTTTGGGAAGATCTATTATTGCTAAGAAAAACAGGTTAAAAAGCGCGTAGAATTGCTTCATCTTTTTTCATGTTTTTTTTCATTTTTGAATTGAAAAAAATATTTTTTTTAGCTTTCAATTCAAATTAAAAAAAGTCAATATGAATTTACTTTTTTTATAAAAAATCAATTCATATTAAATGTTTTATAATTAAGTATCTGTATTTCATTGGGTTAAAATTAAAAAATTTGAAATTTTTTAATTCAAATAGAAAAAATAAAATCGCAGTGACATTTTCAATAAAAGATAAAAACTTTAATTTATTAAATTACTCTATATCAATAGTTTACAATTTTTAAATTTATTACAGAAATAAAAAAATAAATTCATTCGGCTCAGCAATGAATTAAAAAAAATAAAACTTTGATTGTTAATAATGTGTCCAGAAAAAAAATGAAATCAACTCATTTTTTGAACAGCTTTTATCCTAGTAGCACATATATTTATTTTTCTTTCACTTAAAGTATTACTTTAAGGTTTTAATCTACTCATTCTAGGTTTGTAGCAATAGCTATTGGAAGCCATTTGTATCATACAAAACGCGTACAAAGGATATTTCAAGTTTCTTCTTGATCTTTGTTTTTGACAAATGAGATTTGGAGATTTCAGTTTGTTTAAAAATGACTCAGCGTTTAGAGACGTTGTGCAATCGAGAAAAAAGTATTCACTTAAAAAAATATCATTCATGAAAAGAAAACAGATATCGATTAAAGATAGGCTTGATATGGAATCCATTCCAAAACAAGCAACACCAATCATTGATAAGAAAGAAGTATTAAAACACCCAATTACAAAAGTGATAGTTACTGGTGTTGCTATTTACGGATTTATACATGTGTCTAAACATTTTATAAATGCTTTTGCGGGACTTGTAAAAGCGGTTCGTAATGCGCAACATAATTTGAAAAGATAAAGGCTTATCATAAACATAATTTTTATCTTTAAAATCAACTCATTATTAAGTGATGAGTTGATTTTTTTTAGTAATAAATAAGCTACTAAGCTATATAAGTTCCTTATAAATGGATCAGTACCTTATTTATTACTTCAAAATACCTTCAAAGTACCTCGAAAACGCCTTGAAATATCAACTAACACAAAATCAGCACGTTACTAAATGTTAAAATAGGTCTATTGCTCCAACGCACGAAAAGATTTTAATTTCGAGTTAGGTTTATTAAAAATAATTGCATATTAGAAAACGTTGATTCATGTTACATTTTTTTTGCTGACTTTTAAAAGCGGTGCGCACTGGGTGAAATGATTTGAAAAAATAAAGGCTCACTATAAGCATAATTTTTGTCTAAAAAATTAACTCATCATTAAGCAGATAGTTTAGATTCTTTTTTTTAACTTAACTAATCGTTTAGCAGTAAGTTAATACGATTGATAAAAATTAACTTATCACTAAGTAAATAGTTTGAAAGACTTTGTATTCAACTCATCATTTAACGATTAGCTGAAAATATGTACTCATCACTAAGTGATTAGTTGTGAAAATAGATGAATTTTTATTTGGTTTTTTTATAGAATATGATAAGCTTTTTTTTGAAAAATTTTAGAATAATTATCGTAAAATAGATCAAAAGTTTCCTATTTGTAGCATAAAGTCTCTTGAAAGTTGATAAATAGTTTCCTTATTTTTTATTTAATAAGCATCTCGAAAACGAATCAAAAGTTTCCCGTTTTTCATTTGAAAAACATTCAAAGTAAATCAAAACGTTTTAAAATATTAGAAAAAAGTATACACTCCAATACGCGGAAATTTTTTAATTTCTATTACACTTTATTAAAAATCATTGATTCATCTTCATAATTATTCTATGTTTTGTCTGAAATTGTACCAAGTTACAAAAGTAAACAAATGATACTTAAAGCTTCTTTTTCATCTTTGTTTCAAAGTCGCAACCTTTAGAGACGTTGTGCAATTGAGAAAAAGTATAAACTGAAAAATAATATCATTTATGAGAAGAAAACAAAAATCAATAAAAGAAAAACTAGATTTAGATGCAATCAAAGCACAGACAAAAACTATAATTGATAAGAAAGAAATTTTAAAGCATCCAATTGCAAAAGTGATTATTGTGGGCGTGAGTATTTATGGATTTCTAGATGTCTCAAAGCATTTTGTAAGAGTTTATGCAGGACTTGTAAAAGCGGTACGCAATGCGCAACATGATTTGAGAAGATAAATTATATTGAAAAAAGCTTCAATCATAACAATTGAAGCTTTTAAAAATTCAGATTAATTTTAGCTTTACGATAAATTAAAAATGGTAACTATTCTGTGATTGTAAACGTTTTCATCATGTGAATAGCATCATTGACAAAAAAATCAAAGAATTTTGACTTGGCGGAATACGAAACTCCGTAAAGAGTGTTATTGTATGTATAGAATTGATGGATGGTTCTGGATTCAATGTTATTAAAAATAGAAGTATAGATGACAACAATACTTTCCCCATACTTGGTTTGCTCTTTGACTGTTTCAAGCTTAATAACCTTAGAATAATGCTTTCGCCTACTTATATACTCATCAACGATAGATTGTAAGGTTTCTTCGTCTTTAATTTTACGTTTGTGTACACTTATATTATTATAAACACGCTCATAACCTACATTCATCAATTCTTTTGGCGTATAATTCAAAACACCGTGAAAGCCATGAAACTCCCAATAGGGAAGCTTTTGAATTATAAAACCATTGGAAAGCTTTTCAAATAGTTCTTTTTCTGAAAGTTTAGTTATTGGTTTTGTAGTGGTACAACCTATGAATACAATAATGAGAAGTAAACTATATTTTTTCAATGTAGAGGGGTCAATATCCGCCAGAACGGCAGACAATTTTATTGCGATGAATCGATATCTGCAAAAGGGGTCAGTTTAGTCCAGAATATCCACACTTCTAGTCAATACTTTTATTTCTTCTCCTGGTACAAATATATCGACCACTTCTTTACCATAATTAGAAAATTCAGAAACCAAATTATTTGTATTATTAGAAGAACCTATAACCAAAAAATTATTAACAGTTTCTTCTTTAGATGAATTCATATCATTAGGATAATAATAAACTTTAGAATTATCAAGATTTAATGATTCATTTCCGGCAGCAGAAACAATTAATACATCTTTTGATTCAGCATATTTAATAGCTTCGCTAATCCAATCTTCATTTAAAGAAAAATCTTTACCTATACTCATGTTAATTACCTTTGCTCCATTGTTTACTGCATATCGTATAGCAAGAGCAATATCTTTGTTATATTCACTTCCACGCGTTGAAACAACTGTTAATGCCAAACGGGATGATAAAATTTATATCAGATGATGATACGATATGGAAGAGGTTTTTAACGAGTGATAAAATTATACTTGCTCTTATGTTATTGTTAGTATTACTCTCTTTTTCGCTCCAATATGCTTTGATTATTGGATACGCTGGATATGTAATTCAGGAATTTAGAATTCATAAAAAAGCAAATATTTATTTAGTAGCATCAATGATCGTTCTAATAATAGGAACCATCGCACAATGGTTAGCATAAAGAGTCAATAATAATTATTTAAAACATTTATAACCTTAAGATATAAAATCATGAACACTGAAGTCTTAGAAAAAATTGAAATCAAAAAAGGTACAGATAATATTACAGCATCCAAAGGATGGGAATGTTGTAAATGTGGAGAAGAAATGTATAGAGGCGAAAGTTCTTGTAACTATTGTAAACATTCAAAATGTGATAGTTGTCGTTCATTTCAAGTGTGAGTTTATAAAAAAGCAAAGTATAAATAAAATATGAACTCTATTAAAATAAAAAGAAATATACAATTGTAAAATTTCTAAAAGTGAATAATTACTCAAGTGCATTCTTTTTATTTAATATCATAAATAAGTCGATTTTGTGTCAACTTATTTTAGGACGGGACAAAGATAATACAAAAAGCGCAACAAAATTTGTTGCGCTTTTCCCTTGGAAGAAATTTCCTTAGTGACCGCGAGCATTCAGAGTTCAAACTTTTTGATTGAAGATTTAACTGATATTGAAAGGTTTATAAAAGAGTGTTATGTTGATTAAAAATTTACTATATAATTAAGTAGCGGGAACTGATTCGAACTAGTGGCCTTCGGGGTATAAGTCGTAAAGCATATTTCGCAATAATTTGATTATCATTGATTTAAAACGAACGTAAACTACAAATAATAGCATATCTATACATCTGATAGCATGAAAACCCTACGTTTGCTTTCTATTTTCATAAGGATTAATATAGTACAAAATTGACTTATTCAGGTTAGGTCCAAAATCTCTTTCATACAATACAAATTATTCCATCGAAGATACGGTTCCAATCTATAAAAAGATGCGACAACAAATGAGCCTTGGCGGAAATACACCTAAAGAAACTTTTAATGGATTATCTATTGATATTTCCAGATATACTCACAATTTCAAAGATCAAAAACAACTAAGATTAATTCAGAACAAGAAAAACAGCTGTAAAGTATGCCTCTAAAATCAATCAAGTTTTAAAAACATTAAAAGAAAAGCTGATAAAAACAACTTTACTTCTAATTTAAATTCTAGTTTTCAAAGACTATTTACAACTATCTCATTTTATGACAAATCCCATAAATGGGACACATTATTGTAAAATGATCATGGAGATAGCAGCTCAGGACTTTAAATAACAACTAAAAATTTAAATCTTTTGTGATTATGTTTAAGATGTTCAAATATAGGTTTTCTGAAAGATCAAAATGTTGCCAGTAAACAACCAATAATAATTATTCTAATAGAAAACTATAATATCAAATAAGAAATCAATATACATATCAAATAAGAAATCAATATACATATCAACTATATAAATAAAATTCCATTATCTCGTTTAAACAATTTTTTTGGATAGAGACCTAGTTTAATTTTGTCTTCAATTTTATATATCGCCATAATTCTATCTGCTTTATAAGTCACACCAAACCAATCCGATTTTGAATCCAATACCATTGTATTAATATTTGTATGTTGAATACTATATTCTATGACATGAGGAATTAATAATTCTTCGTTGGAAATGTTTAAAGAGTCGTCCATAAAGTCTATTAAAAGTTCTTCGATTAAAGGAAAGAAAGAAGGCCTCAAGCAGAACATATTCATAGAAACAAGTTCATTAAGGGCTAACCCTTTTTCAAGTCCTTTTAATTCGTTAAATATTAATTCTTCTTTAGATTTTCTTCTTATTCCTTTAACCTCAACGATTTTCTTTAAGATGCCCTTATTTTTTTCTGTAAAACATATACCTCTATTGACACCACCATATTCTGAAAGTGTTTCATCCAATTGATAAGAAATCACTGCGAAATTTGACGTATCATTATCAAAGAAATCACTTGCCACTTTAAAAGCATTTTTTCCATAAAAATCATCTGCATTCATGATTAGAAACGGCTCTGAGATATGATATCTAGCAGCCCAAATGGCATGAGCAGTTCCCCATGGTTTTTCTCTCTCATAATTCGCAATACAATCTGCAGGAAGGTCCTCTAATTCCTGAAAAACATAATGGATTTCTATTAAGTCATTAAACAAATCATCCATTAATGGAATAAATATCTTTGACATATCTTGTTTTATCACAAAAACAATTTTATTAAATCCTGCTTCAATTGCATCGTATATACCATATTCCATCAATAATTCTCCATTTGGTCCAAACGTATCTAGTTGTTTCATTCCTCCGTATCGGGAACCCATACCAGCTGCTAATATTAAAAGAGTTTTTTTCATGATATTAATTTTTGAGTTATTGCTTTTCTTTTTATAGGGCGTGATAGATTGTGTGTATTAGAATTTAATATCAACTCTAAATGAGCACAAGCATTATTAAAATAATTGTATGCTTCTAATGGTGTTTCATAAGGGCTGAAGTATTTATGAACATCACCATCTGCCCAATATTTAGTACACATATAGTAAAAATGGTCTGATGTTGTCATCTTTTGCCACATGTTTTTAAGTATGGTTGAGTTACTTTCGTACACTGCCTGCTCTAAATCATAAATGCGCCTCAAGGCTTCATGTTGTATGGCATTACTACGCCACGCAGATAAATCACGTTCTGTATCAGCCCATGAACTAATCTCTGACACATTATACTCACCTGTAATTGGATAGCTATCAATAACCTCAGATGGTGTTTTAAAATCAAAATCTGGATGTTTAAAAACGAAATCTGGCAGATTATATAAAAAGTCAAAAATTCCAGTTTCTGCCCATTGATGTTCTCCAAAAGTTTCGTAATCCATAAAAAGATTGATGGTATCTCCACATCCTGCTGCGCTATGTAGCCAGCTAGAAAATGTTTCTGCTTGTAATGGCCATTCTTTCCAATTTTTATCCGAAAATCTAAATGCGATATCATCGCTTAGTTTAAAATTTTTCAACAATACAGGAAAAGAGGGATTTTCGGGTGGATGATGAATAAAGTTAGGTGATTTATATCCTAATAGCCACTCTACACCTTCGGCAATAATACCTTTATATCCCATCTCCGAAATGTAATTGGCAATATCATTATTATAAATAAGTTCAGTATTTCTAAAAACCTTAGGTTCAACATTAAATAATGCCTTTACTTTTAGTCTATGTTTTTCTACTTGTTTTTTAAATTCCTCTTTTGAATACAGAAAACTTAAAGAATGATAATAGGTTTCAGATAATATTTCTACACAACCAGTATTCACCAAACGTTTATAAGATTCTAACACATCTGGTCGCCACTTTTCAAATTGCTCCAGGGCTACACCAGAAATTGAAAAGCTAATTTTAAATTTACCTTTGTGTCTTTTTATGAGTTGATAAAATATCTCATTAGCTGGCAAATAACATTTCTCTGACACCTTATCTAGCACTTCTTTATTCTTTTTATCATCAAAAACATTGTGAGTGTATCCAATATCAAAAAAACTGTATTCTTTCAACCTGTAAGGCTGATGTACCTGAAAATAAAAGCAAATAGATGTCATAATTCTTTAATTTAATATTCTACTGAATTCTCTTATAATTTTTTTAGCAGATTTGTCCCAACTAATAGTATTCATCTCTGTTCTTTGAGTAGTCACCATATCTGCTCTTTGTTTATCACTATGCAGTAATTTGATGATTTGATGTGCAAATTGATCTGTATCCCAATGATTGGCTTGAAGTGCTGTTGTTAATACTTCTGAAGCACCTGATTGTTTAGTAATGACGCATGAAACACCTGCTCTAGCAGCTTCAAGAGCTGTTAACCCAAAAGGCTCTGAAACAGATGGCATAAAATATATATCTGAAGTAGCCAATAGTGCATTGACTTTATCTTGTGAAATAAAGCCAGTAAATATTATGTATCTACTCAGTTGATGATACGCTCCAGACATCATTAACCACTCCATACTATCACCAGAACCTGCAATTACAAAACGAACATTTTTATATTCTGAAACTACTTTTTTAATTGTTTCAAACAAAAAACCAGGGCCTTTTTGAGATGTTAAACGGCCAACAAACGTGACAATTTTTTGAGGTATTTTATGCGACCATCTATCTATTTTAAGTTTCTCTATTGCGTTGTGGATTGGAACTATCTTGCTTTCAGAAATGCTATAATTTTTAATAATACAGTGTTTTGTATAGGCACTAACTGGAAAAATTATATCTGCCTTTTCCATTGCATTTTTTTCTATGTTATAAATTTGGTTTTCACTTGTAGCTCCGGTCCGATCTGTTTCTAGTGCATGAACATGAAGTGCTAAAGGTTTTTTTGTTAACCATTTTACATGGCAACCTGCTTCAAAAGTGATCCAATCATGACAATGAATTATATCGAAAGTTAGATAGGTAGAAATCAATCCTACCACTTCTTTAAACGCCTTCATTCTTTCCCACAAGCCCCAACCATACACTTCTTCAGATTTAAAAAGATCTAAATAATTAATGTGTTGCATTTGATCCTCTTGATGACTATTGTTGCTTTTTATTGTCGTTTTGTCTATAAATGGGTAAACAGAATGATTTTGCGATACTTTAAAATGTATTAAAGTGTCCCTCACTTCCTTTAATTGATGACTACTAAAGTCTTTATCAATTTCATTTAAACCATAGACTGTTACATTTTCATCTTTAGGTGTGTTTTCGTCCTTATATGGTATAATGAGTTGAACATTGATATACTTGCTCAACGCCTTAACAATTCCATAAGTGGCTATAGCTAGACCTCCAACCATTCTTGGTGGATATTCCCAACCTATGACTAAAACTGATTTGTTAGTTATATCAAACACACTTTCTTTTTTTAATTAATAAATTTTGACTACGTCTGATTCTCCAAACATATTCTCGACAGTTAAACTCAATGATTTTTCTTTGTAAAGTTCTCTTGGCACACTAATATCTCCGAGATATAGCTCACCAATTTTATCTTTTGCATCCTCTTTAAATAAACCAATTTTAGGCATTGCTAAAGTCAATGTAGCTGAGGCTTCGACTATTGGCTGATGTAAAGTTCCTGTTGTTAAATCTAAACCTGATGGTGTATCTAATGAAACAACAGCCGCTCTTTGACTATTAGCCCACTTAATCATAGTTTCAGCAGTTCCGAATGGGTTTCCTTTTAAGCTGTATCCAATAATACCATCTATGATTGCATCAAAATGATATTGTTTAGGCAGGTTGTTGCCTATTTCTATTTGTAATCCCATTCGCTTTAAAATTCTATATTGATGCTTAGGAATAGGTGCGAAATTTTCCTCGTTAGCAGTTACAAACACCCTAACCTTTGCTCCCCAAATATGAAGTCGTCTTGCAGCAACAAGTGCTCCACCTCCATTTCCTCCAGTTCCTGCCAAGACAACAATTTGCTTTCCTTCAACATTACCTTCGCAAAATCGTTCTTTGGTTAAAATAGCTAAACATCGTCCTGCATTTTCCATCATCTGAATAAGCTGAATCCCATAATCTTCCATCATCAAACGGTCTACTTCAATCATTTGAGGTGTATCTATTTTATGATAATTTGATTGTATTGGCTTTATATATGTCTTCATTTCTTATAGTGATTATTCGTCATTATTGTTTCCGAAAGTGTAAAGCAATCCCAAAGACACAACACTTTCACCTAACTCTCCTGTTATAAAATGATACTCTACAAAAGGTTGAAATTTATTGAGCGGAACATGAAAACCTGCGCCAATATTAAATCCGAAACTATTTCGAGATTTAGTTTCTGTTGTATTGTTGTCAAACCTTGTTAATTCTATTTGTTCTGAAGAATAATTAACTCCAAAGAGAGGATATGCTCCTAACTTTTCTTCAAACAATTCAAAAATGTAATGTGCATTGATGTTGGCTTCAAAAATGAAAATATCCTCTTTGTAGATTGTAGTTCTTATAGTTTTTGGGAAAGTAAATGTCAACTCTGGCCCAAAGCAGATATTCTCATTGAGGTTATAATAACTTCTTAGGTTGAATCCCGGACTCTCAATAGATGTATTATATTCAAACGCAGCTCCAGCACTTATGCTCTGACCATAGCAAAAGACAGATGTCAAAAAAAGAAATCCACAGCCCAAACTATATTTTAAATCACTAACTCTCATGACATGTTATAGATTTTGTAGATTGGCTTTCTCATCATCTTTCCTGCATCCGATAATATAAATTTTACCGTATTTGCAACTTGTTGCGTCGGCACCCAATTTTCGAAATTAGCAGCTGGTATGGCGTTTCTAGTACCTTTGGTATCGAGTGTGCTAGGGACAATAATTGATGCCGAAACTCCTGTTGAGTTTGTTGATATATTTATAACATCAGCCAACTGTTTCAATAAAGATTTTGACATTGCATAAGCGACCTCATTTTTAGCCTCTTCAGCATTAAAAGCCGCTCTGGAACTGATTAGAATAATTTGTAGTGATTTCTTCGCTGCCTCATTTAGCTTCAAAAGAGGTTGTACTGCATTATAAGCAGTAGCAAAATTTAGCGCAATCATTTTATTTACATCTTCTATAGTAGTCTCATAAATAGAACCCACTGAAAATCCGCCGACAATACATATAAGTGCTTCAATATTTCCCTTCTTATTCTTAATAAACTTCTCTGATTCAGAAGCGTCCAACAAGTTTACTTTTTCACAACTCACTTGACTATGGGCTACACTAGATGCATCGTCTGTAGGCCCTAAAGTAATGTGTATTTCATAGCCTTCCTTAATAAGTAATTGTGTGACTGCTTGCCCTAAATTTCCAGCTCCTCCCGTTATGATTATAGATTTTTTCATAGTGAGTATGTGTCTTGTTTTTGAATATTATCTAGATGCGTTTTGCAATCGTCACAGTTTGCCGTTACGTAACACTTTATGTTCTTTTTTTTCGATATTTTTAAATATATCTCTGTCGCTAGCCACATCCCTAATGCTGGTGCCAAGAAATACAACCAAACACTTGTCCATTCCCAAGCAGGAATTGCAGATGCAACTGTTCTAGCTGGATTAATACTCATACCGGAATGAGGTGCCTCAAATGTTATAAAAAGCGTTAATAAAATACCTGCAAAAATGGGTGTTAAAGATGCTAACTTTTCCACGTTACTAGTGTACAGCACAGTGATGAAAAGGATAAACGACAATGTAGCCTCTAAAGCAAAAGCAATTCCAATACCGTAACTTCCTGGAACGGTTATTGCATAATTTACTTGAGGAATAGCACTATAACTTTCAAAGAAAATCTGAAATAAAACTACACCGAGATAACCACCTATAAACTGAAAAAGTATATAAAAAACTGCATTGGGTTTTGATATTTTTCCAAGTCTTAAAAACGATAATGTTACTGCTGGATTTAAATGCGCGCCTGACTTTTTCCCCCAGGGCGAATACATTATACCAATAGCTGTTAAGCCCATGGCTATGCCAATGATAAATCTTCTTAACAAGGCATCATCAATTAGTGCTTGCTTAACTGGTGAATTTGGATGTTCTACCAAGATGGTAAATACAACTGCAGAAATCATAAAAGTTCCCAATCCCCAAGCTTCCATTAAATATTCTCGCCAATATGTAGTCAAACTCTTTATCATATTATCAATTAAATAGCATGTAATTCATGACTAGCATATAATTTTACCAATGCAGCAACAGACCATGCCTGTTGCACACAGCCTCTACCTTGATTTGGATGTTCACCATCAAATATTTCGGAAATAGCGTGGATACAGTCTTGAGAATAAAAATGGTCTTGTAATGGTTTTAAAGCATCAACCACTATCTTTTTATGCTTTAATTGGTAATTATTTACTTTTAAATACGCTTCCCAATATTCCATTAGCAGAAATGGCCAAACTGTACCTTGATGGTAAGCAGTATCTCTAGACCATTGATTGCCTCCGTAATGACCTATATAATGTTCGTTTTCAATATTTAATGTTCGTAAGCCATAATCTGTTAAGAGTTTATCTGAAATTAGGTTAGTGATAGTTTTTTCTTCTTTTTTGTTAAGTAGACTAAAAGGTAGACTGACCGCATATATTTGATTAGGCCTAAAGCTATCATCAACATTATTTTTTGAAATAACCACATCATTTAGATAACCTTCTTCATTTAAAAAGTAAGTTTTAAAGTTCTTTTTAAAAGTTTTCTTAATCTTGATTATTTCAGCATCGCAATCCTTATTTAATTCTTTACAGAAGAATTCGTATATGCATAATGCATTATACCAAAGGGCATTTATTTCGACAGGACATCCTATTCTTGGTGTTACAACATAACCTTCAACTCTGGCATCCATCCAAGTTAGTTGCCATCCATCTTCACCACCAGAAATAAAACCTTCATCAGTAAGGTGAATATTATAACGTGTACCATCTATGTGATGTGCTAATACAAGTGCTAAATGTGGTGTTTTAGATTTAATAAAATCTCTATCACCAAACTTAATATAGTATTCATAGAGCGTAACAAATAACCAAAGCGTGGCATCTATAGTGTTGTATTCAACCTCTTGACCATCATAATCTGGAAAACGGTTGGGCAGCATGCCTTGGTCTAAATATTTGAAGAATGTTGATAATATGGATTTTGATGTTTTCTGGTCACCAGCAGCAATAGTTAGTCCGCGCATGGCAATCATCGTATCTCTTCCCCAATCTGTAAACCAATGGTAGCCTGCAATTATAGTTTTTGACTTTGTTGAAGCTCTATCGACTATAAATTGATTACCGGATTTTAATAAATCATTATAGAATGTAGATTTTATCTTTTTATCTGAAAGTGAATTATCAAAACTAGTAGCCTTCTTTTCTAGATTTGCATAGCGTTTAGAAACCATATCTGCATCTGTAGTAAAGGTTATTGAAACAGATTCTCCTGGTTTTAAATTCACATTTAAAAAACCAATTCTGTAATAATCTTCAACAGCATCTTGCCCACGGTAGGCTTCTTTTGATAACTGAATATCTTTATACCATGCTCTGTGCTCTTGAAATCCTCCTTTAGACCAACTAAAATATAGTGCCGGACTATCTGGATATGAATGAATTTTTATCGATTTTTTATTGTTGTGCTCATAGTAATAATCAAAACTATTTTCATGAAAGGTAGAATGGTAATCTTTATCTTCAAATAATGGATGTAATTCTATTTCAAAGGCAGATTTCCCAGTATTCATATAGCAAACAACTGTAGTATTGCTTCCTTGAACCATGAACGTTTTTTTAGATAATTTCCAGTTTGTGTTTTCGTAATTCCACCTAGAAATTGGTCTTCTTTCAAAATCCACTAAAAACTGTTCACCTTTTGGATGGCTCGTATTAGGATATAAATTGACAGAGATATCATCTATGGCATCTCCTTGCTTAACTCGCTCTTCAACTTTAGAAACCAATACCCTTCTTTCTGTTGGTGGATTAAAAGGTGCTACCAATAGACCATGATACTTTCTTGTATTTGCCCCTGTAATTGAAGATGAAGCGTAACCACCTTGCCCATTGGTTTCTAACCATTCGATATCTAAAAGTTCTTCTAGTGCTTTGTTGTTTAATTTCATGATTCAATTATTTTAGCTTCACTCGTAAAAGTGTGTTGTCTGCGGTTATGTATAGTGTTGAAAAATTATCGTCAAAAGCACAATTAGAAACCCATTCGTCAGGTTTAATTTTGCCTAACAATTCAAAATCGGCGTTAAAAATCCAAAGTCCGCCAGGTCCAGCGGTAAAGATGTTTCCTTGAGCATCTACTTTGATTCCGTCAGGAAATCCAATTTCTTTACCAATGAGTTGTGTTACGTTTAAAATTTCTTCTGATTCACCGAGTTCTCCATTTTCTGTTACTGAAAAAGAAAGCCATTGTGCATTATTGGCATCTGTGTTAGCAACATACAATTTGGTTTCATCTGGATTGAACGCCAAACCGTTTGGTCTGCTGATTGATGAAGTCAGTAGTTTTAAATTACCATCTTTTGAAAACCTATAAACTCCTTGAAAATCGAGCTCTTTGTTTGGGTCGTCCATCATGGCTTCACTCAATCCGTAAGGTGGGTCTGTGAAATAGAGATTTCCTCTAGAATCATAAACCAAATCGTTAGGACTGTTCAATCGCTTGCCATCAAAATGGGATACCAATACCTTAAAGTTGTTATTTTGATTTTCTAAAGACTCATTTAATTGCACCACTTGTCGGTTTCCGTGTTGACAGATAATGAGGTTACCATCTAAATCTAACGTAAGCCCATTAGAACCACGTTCTCTACTATCTGTATCGTTTCCATCAAATCCAGAATTATTTAGATACAATTCCATACCATTGGTTTCAGTCCATTTCCAGATTTTATTTTCCTTTACGTCAGAACACAAAACCCATTTTTTTGATGGAATCCATAAAGGACCTTCTGCCCATTCTAGTGTATCTGATAACACTTCAATTTTGGCATCCTTCGGAATTATGGCATCGAATTCTGGATGTATACGTTCTATGTAACCTATGGTTTTATAAGTTTGCTTTGGATTCACATCATTAACGTCTTCTTTGCGTTGTTGGGTCTCATTTTTACACGAGCACAGCAGCAACACCAATATGATTGGCACTAAAAAAGATGTTATGTTATTTTCTTTTTTCATAGTAACTTATTCCCAACATGATTCGTCAATAAGATGTGCAACCACACCTGTCCACCCAGTTTGATGGCTTGCGCCAACACCTCTTCCGTTGTCTCCATGAAAGTATTCATAGAACAATATTAAATCTTCAAAGTGCTCATCTCTGTACCAATCACTATGCAATGCATGCACAGGTCTATTTCCGTTTTCATCCTTTTTAAAGGTCTTGACCAATCGCTTGTTGAGCTCATTACTTAATTCTAAAAGATTGATTTTTTTCTTCTTCCCTAGGTTGTAGGATACTTTGAAATCGTTTCCATAATATTTGTGGTACTCTTTAAGAGATTGCACAAACAGAAAGTTCATTGGCATCCAAATAGGGCCTCTCCAGTTTGAATTTCCTCCAAATAAATACGTTGAAGATTCAGCAGGATCGTACTTCACACTAAAGACTTTTCCATCCAGAATGATGGAATAGGGATTTTCATGAATTTTAGACAAGGCACGTATGCCATGAGGACTCAAGAACTCGTTTTCATCTAACAATGCCTTCAAAAGTTTTTCCATGCGATGCTTCGGAACTAAAGACAGCAAAATGTCTTTATCGTCATGCAGTTCTTCAACCACAAGGTATTTATCGTGTTTTTTTCGGTAGTTTCTAAACCACTTTAAGCTCTTCGAGAAGTTCTTTAGTTTTTTCAGTTTTTTATTCTCTAGTACCAATACTGAATTGAGTGTCATTAAACCTACTAGCGAGCGTACTTTTATTGGAATATAACTATCATTAGGTAAGACCAAAACATCATAGAAGAAGCCTTCGGCCTCATCCCAACTACCCATCCAATCGTCACCAATTCTATTAAGGGATGCTGCGATATACACAAAATGCTCAAAGAATTTCGTGCACATGTCTTCATAGCTAGCATCTTCCATTGAAATTTCCAAAGCTATTTGTAGCATATTTAGGGAATACATAGCCATCCAAGCAGTACCATCGGCTTGCTCTAAATAACCGCCTCCTGGTATCTGACTGCTTCTATCAAACACACCAATATTATCCAAACCTAGGAAACCACCTTCAAAAACGTTATTATCACTTCTATCTTTTCTATTTACCCACCACGTAAAGTTGAGGGACATTTTATTGAAGACACGTTTTAAAAACTCTATATCTCCCTTACCTGTATTCTTTTTATCAATTTCATATACTTGATAAGCTGCCCAAGCTTGAACTGGCGGATTCACATCCGAAAATGCCCATTCATAGGCCGGAATCTGACCATTAGGCGCCATGTACCATTCTTTTAAAATAAGCAGTAGCTGATTTTTAGCAAACTCTGCATCAATCATAGCAATTGGTACACAATGAAACGCTAAATCCCAAGCTGCATACCACGGATACTCCCACTTATCTGGCATGGAAATGATGTCTTCGTTATTAAGTGTTAACCAGTTATTATTTCTACCTGTTAATCGCTCTCTAGGTGGTTCTGGCTGTCCAGGATCGCCTTTGAGCCATGTTTCCATATCAATATTGAAATATTGCTTAGACCACATCATACCAGCAAAGGCTTGTCTTTGTATATTCTGGGTGTCTTTACAATCTCCTTTTTTAAATGGCTTATAAAATTCATCTGCCTCTTTTTGTCTTGCCGAAAAGTGCTTGTCAAAATCTGTAGTTAAAGAGGTCGTATTTTGAATGTCTTTTGAAAGACGAAGTCGTATTTCTTTTGATCCATTTGCAGAAATACTATATTGATATAAAGGTGAAAACTTTGTTCCCGAAGAAACAGCATCAGTCAACTCAAAATCATTATTAATGACTGCATCATGAAATAAATCTTTCACATAAGGACTTTGATTCTCTGTTCCAAAAAGTTTCTTTTTATTGGTTTCGTTATTGGTAAACAGCCATTTTTTTGGTGCATCAAAATGAAGATGATAGGCTCCTAATTTAGAATGCTTTACCTGGACAGAACCATACTTTTTTGTGCTCTTATTTTTGGTTATACTGTGTTCGCCTTCCGCTTGATTAAAAGACCATAAATTACGCATTAGCAATGTAGGTAATAGAGAAATTTCAGCAGCTTCCTTTCCACGATTGTGAACAGTAATCTTTATCAAAATGTCTTCATCATCAGCTTTGACGTATTCTGTAAAGACATCAAAATAGCTGTTGTCGTTAAATACTCCTGTATCTAAAATCTCATACTCCAGATCGTCCTTTCCTCTATATCTGTTGGTTTCTACCAAATCACGATAGGGAAACTCGTTTTGAGGATATTTGTAGAGATGTTTCATGTATGAGTGCGTAGGTGTGCTATCTAAATAATAGTAAAGCTCCTTACAGTCCTCTCCATGGTTGCCCTCTGAACCTGTTAGACCAAACAAACGCTCTTTCAAAATAGGATCTTTCCCGTTCCACATCGCCACAGAAAAAGCAATGGCGCAATGCTTATCGGATATTCCAGCGATACCATCTTCTCCCCATCGGTAAACCCTACTACGTGCATGATCGTGGGTGAAATAATCCCAAGCTTCGCCATGAGCACTATAATCTTCTCTAACAGTTCCCCATTGTCTCTCACTTATATACGGTCCCCATTCCAGCCATTTTTTTTTGCCTGAATAATGTTCTTTTAAACGTAGCTTTTCTGCATCCATAATTTTCTTTTTTATCCGTTTGTTGTAAATCCTGGATAACACGTCATGCCACCATCAACAAATAATGTTGTTCCGTTTACGTAATCTGATTCATCTGAAGCTAACCATGTGGCAGCAGCACCGATGTCTGATGGTTGCCCAATACGCTTGTAGGGAATTAATTTGTTTAATTCATTTAGCGCTTCTGGTGTTTCCCAAGCTTCTTTATTTATGGGTGTTTGAATGGCTCCAGGCGCAATACTATTAGCACGAATACCATGAGGCCCATACTCTTGGGTAATGGACTGCATTAACATAACAATTGCTCCTTTTGAAGCTGCATAGTTGGCATGACCTGCCCAAGGAATAATTTCATGCACGGAACTCATGTGAATAATTTTACCCAAAGCTTTAGACACTTCAGGTCGCATACCACGTCTCAAAAACTCCTTAATGGCTTCTTTAACACATAGAAACTGACCTGTTAGGTTGACATCAAGTACCAATTGCCATTCTTTTAATGGCATTTCGTGCAATGGAAAATCTCTTTGCAGGCCTGCATTGGGCACACATATATCCACAGTACCAAAATGGTCAATCGTTTTTTTGAACATTGCCTGTACTTGATCTTCTTTACTCACATCTGCTTTTATGGCAATCCCTTGTCCACATAATTTATCATTACAGATGTTGTGTGCAATCTCCTCAGCAGCTTCTGGATTAGAAACATAATTAACTACAACATTAGCTCCATCTCTTCCCAAAGCTATAGCTACCTCTTTTCCAATACCTGAATTGGCTCCAGTTACAATGGCGGTTTGACCTAATAATCTTTTGTTCGGTTTTTGGTACATATTTTAAAGTTTTGTGCCTGGCATTTTTCCGCCAATTTTAGTTCTAATTTTATATAAACCTGAATGCGCTGCGAGATAGAGTGTTTTACCATCGTCTCCCCAAGCCATGTTTGCTGGTCGTTCAGTACCTATTATTTTACCCAATAATTTAGCTTCCGGTGAAAGGACCCATACACCGCCTGGTGCAGAGACATATACATTACCTTTTACATCTACTTTTACACCATCTAAAGCTTCTGCTTCATTGGTTTGGTTCATTTCATAGAAGAGTTCCATTTTCCCTAATGTACCATCTGGATTCACAGGAAAGCGATAGAGTTTTTTGGAATTCATCACATCTCTAATATCCCAATTACTTACATATAAGAATTTTTCATCTGGTGAAAAGGCAATGCCATTAGGACCACCAACAGTTTTAGTTAATAGTTCTACCTTGCCATTCTTAACTCTGTAAACACCTTGAAAAGAAGTTTCCTTTTTTGGATCACTATAGTTTTTTTCTAGACCATAAGGTGGATCGGTAAAGTAGAGTGTGCCATCAGATTTGAAAACCAAATCATTTGGACTATTCAATCGTTGTCCGTCAATTTCTGACGCAATAACGATTATTGGCCCTTTACGTTCGTGTTTTATAACACGTCTGTTTCCGTGCTGGCAAACGTACAATTGACCATTATTATCGAGCGTCAATCCGTTAGAACCTGGTTGATGGATTTTTCCAATATCAGTTCCTGAATATCCTGATTTTGTAATATAAACCTCAACATTCTTGGTTTTAGGACTGTACTTGTAAATCACATTGGCATTGGGATCACTAAAAAGCAAAAAGCCCGAAGGATGCCAAACAGGACCCTCAATAAACTGGAAGCCTTCTGCTAGTTTTTCAACCTTTTCATTTGGATCAATAATTTCATTTAATTCAGGTTGTAAGGTTACGACCTCACCCAAATTTTCCCAGTCTTTGTTTACCTCATAATCCTTGTGAAAGTCTATAGTGGCAGAACGTATCCAGATATAGTTATCCGGTATATCTGCCAACGGACCGTTAATCCCTAAAACTGCAATTTGAAA
The DNA here is from genome assembly GCA_964351775.1 of uncultured Kordia sp. Classification (GTDB taxonomy): domain Bacteria; phylum Bacteroidota; class Bacteroidia; order Flavobacteriales; family Flavobacteriaceae; genus Kordia. Next base: position 43,343 of record CAYGPQ010000005.1, read on the forward strand.
TGTTTCACCTGGTCTTGCATTATTGGTTAACAACACTCGGTTTCTTGCATTAAAACCCTTTATCATTCCATTACCAGACTGTCCGAAGGTTTTATCTAACTTTCCGTTTACCCATATTTCAGAATAATCATCAATGACTATTTCGAAGAATACAGATGAATTTTCGGTGTCAAATCCGTCAATGCTATTAGGTATTGTAATATTTAATCGATACCAGTTAAAGCATAACCTGCCAGGGCATCTTCGTTCTTCTAAAGTTGTTGGGTCTAAAGTTTCCCAATTGCTATCATTGTAGCTTGTACCTCCTGCTTTAGGTTCAATATTCCATGTTGGTTGTTTTTTCCCAGTTGGATATAGTGCTAAGGGATCGGATTCACTCGGTCCAGGCGCACCAAACGAGTCATCAACAATTTGAGCATCACTATATCTCCAAGCTGTTTTGAGAAGGGCAACACCCTTGTTTGTCCTTAAATCTACTACCACATCAGGATTATCTACAACAAGCTCTCTACTTTCCTGTGCGGTTAATAGAAATGTTGAACATAGTACCAATACAACTACTAATCGTTTCATCATTATTTTATATTACTAGGTTCTGAATAAGTATCTGAGATGGCTACACCATTTTCTGAAACAATGCAATTCCATCTATTCGTTGCTTTGTCAATGATTTTCTGTGGGTCTTTTTTCCACATTTTATGGGCTCTTTCACTTTTACTGAAATACAGTTTGCCATCCTTTAAATCAAAAAGATCGTAGGTAGTCAATTCTTCAGCATTACCGAAAGAGGCAGCAACTGCACAAAAGCCACCAAACTGTGGTTGGTACTTTTCAGGATTGTTATCAAACATTTTTTTATTTACATCTGACGAAAAGTGGTAATTCACACCATTAATCTTAGAAGTGAATTCTTGGCTTCCTTTAATCAATTTTTTGGTATTATAAATAGCCACGATATCGTAGCCTTCCATAGCGATACTATGGCCTGCTTCGTCTGTATTGATTAAGTGTTTTCCTTCTGGGAAAGGTTGATCACACTCAGGATTGCATGATGTGCTCAAAAACCCAAGACTAATCAGTATTATTAAGAGTTTATATTTCATAGTTTCTAAGTATTAATTTAAACCTGCTTCAGCTATCTCTACATCTTGATCTGCACTAGCTGCTCCACTAACACCAATGCCACCAACAGTCTTTCCGTTTACCTTAATTGGCAAACCACCTCGTAACATATTGTAGCCAACGGTTATTAGTGAAGTTCTGCCTTTGATTATGGCATCTTCCATATTTTTAGAAGGAAATCCGAATAAGGCAGAAGTTCTTGCTTTACCAATGGACACCTCAGAAGCTGCATGAAAAGTACCTGTTGCCCTTACCAAATAAATGGTGTAACCCGCTTCATCAACAACTGCAATAGCACCTCCAGGTGCTTTATTATTTTTAAGGTACATCATGGCTTTATCTCCAATTTTCTTTGCAGCATCAAGTGTTAATGATCCATTCTCTAAATCTTTGTACGTTAATTCAGAACCATTCTTTTTTAGTATTTCTGGCCAATTTTTATCTGCATTTGGGATAAACATTTGTGGTTTTTTTGAATCCCACATTCCCTTGGCCTTGGCGTTTCTTTGAACATATAGTTTACCATCTACAACAGACCATGTTTCTACACTACCAGGCTCTAACATACCCATAGAAGTAGATACAGCACAAAAGCCACCATATTGCGGTGCATATTTAGCTGGGTCGCTCTTAAATGTTTTTAAATTCTTTGCTGAACTGAAGTAATACACCGCAGCATTGTATTCATGCTGAAATTCATAATGTCCTGGCGTTGCCTCTTTGTCGGTTTGAAAAGCAACAACATCATAACCGTCTAAGATGACGCCTTTTGCATTGACATTAACTAGGTTTTGTGATTGCAATGTGATTGCAAAAAAGAGGGCAATTAAAAAACTTACTTTTTTCATAATACTTTGGTTTATAGTTAATTTTATTCTACAAATAGTAAAGCGTGTCCATCAGGATCTCTAGCCATAAAGGCCTTATTTCCTCCCAGTTTTAATTCTTTACTAATCGTAATTCTTGTTGATATAATTTCTAGGTGATTTTGACTCATTAACTCTTTAAAAAGGGTTTCAATATTTTTTACCTTTATAGTTGTATGCCAATGCCACAAATCTGTAACTTCTGAATCTTCTGGATAAACTCTTCCTCCTGGTGGTGCTATATATTGAAGAAACTCAATACCAAAACCTTTTGTAGCTTTTAAACCAGTAATTAATAAATGGGCTCCAAAAACCTGATTTAAATGTTCTTGTTCTGGACCGTAGTTTGTGCTGTTTCCTGCAACATCTAAACCAAGAATATCCGAGTAGTAGGTGATTCCAACATCGGTATCCGAAACACCAATTGCTGTATGATCAATTCCTATAAAAGGTGAATTACTTGTGTTATTTTGCCATTTAGGATTTCCTTTATCTTTTGGGAAATAAATAACCTCTAAATTATGACCATCTGGATCTCTAAAATAGAACGCTTTTATTCCTGCGGCTGCTGGAATGTACTCAGGTAATTCTTGAGGCATTGTAGACACATGAACTACCTTATGTTTTTTCAAAATTGCATACGCTTTGTCCATATCATTAACAACAATGGCAATATGCTGAAACCATAAGTCGTTGCTTTGAGAATCCTCTGGGATTAGCTTTCCGTCTGTAGGCTGAATAAACTGCATTAATTGAATAAATTCTTCTCCTATTTGAAGTTTTGCTTTTACAACTTTTAAGCCTTCATATTCAAGATTAAAAAGCGCATTCAATTCTTTATTTTGTAGCGTGTCAATAGAGATTTTTTTAAAGGATAAGACATCTGTATAAAAATTGATAGATGCATTTAAATCTGAGACTGTCATAGTTACCTCTTTTACCTCTTGCGCAAACTCTTCTTGACTAGAGACTGCACTAAAACAGAGTCCCGTTAAAATCCAAACAATTATTTTTAGTTCTTTAATCATTTGATTTTAATTTTTTAGAAATATGTTCGCCAACACGCAATGCATTAGCAATAATGGTAAGTGATGGGTTTACTGCACTTGATGATGGAAAAAAACTTGAGTCAACCACGTATAAATTATCAAGATCGTGTGCTTTACAATTAATATCTAAAACAGATGTCTTAGGGTCAGTTCCAAATCTACAGGTGCCGTTTTGATGTGAAACACCAGAGATACCTAACTTAAAACCTACATAGGCATTATCTTTACAGTAGCCTTCTTCACAATCAATATGGTCTAATAAATCGATTAGTTTTTTTCGCAATCGTTGATAGGCTTCTAAATTATTTTGATTATAGATTAACTTAATCTGTCCCTCTTCAGTTACAGTAACTCTATTATTATGGTCTGGTAAATCTTCAGCTGTAATAAAGAAATCGATGCTATGTTTTGATACATCATCAACGTCAAATACTTTATCAGGATTGATTTGTTTTAATTCGTCAGCCAATGTAACTGGGTCTGTTTTTCCCATTAATTGAATGGTACCCAGAGGCAATTCAGAATCATCGGCATTGTGATAAAAATCAGGAATTAGAAATGCTTTTTGAAACTCCGAAGGGTTTGGCTTTTTTGAGACAGCAACGACAGTTCCATTATTATGCATCATCAAATGACGCCCAACTAATCCAGAAGAATTTGCTAGTCCGTTTGGAAATTTTTTAGACTTTGAATTCAATAATAATTTGGCTGAATTTATGGCGCCACATGCCAAAATAATGGTAACACCCTTATAGCTAACTTCTTTCCCCTCCTCGTTAACACAAAGCACTGAATTTATTGACTTACTATCTTCTGAAACATCTAACCAAACAACAGTCTGATTGGTTTTTAATGTGACATTCGATTTTTTTAAAGCCTTTTTTAAAGCAACTGTATGAGCATCTGATTTTGATTCTGTCGGATCTGGATACCCATCAAACAAAGAGAGGTTTACTTTGTCTTTAATTTTCTTTTTATCTTCTGGTAAGCTTATCCCGATTGGTATTGGTGAAGGATGTAACCCTTTTGCCGCGAGCTTATCTGAAATATCTTTCATCCTTGGCTCATAACTTAGAGCTGGATATGGATAATCTTTTGAAGATTCAGCTTCGTAAGGATCAAAACCACGAGTTCCATGAACGTTATAAAGTTTTTCAGCTTTACTATAATACGACTCAAAGTCGTTATATTTTAATGGCCATTCTGGTGAGGTTCCACCATAATGCTTTACTTCGTTAAAATCTGATTCGCGCATTCTTAAAAGCGCTGCTCCATACATCTTAGTATTCCCTCCAACACAATAATGTGTATATGGCGAAAACTCTTCGTCATTTTTGTCTAACCATTTTTCATCAGGTCTGTAACGACCTTCTGCTACAGCTATTGGGTCCCAATTCTCTTTTTCCTTAGGCAAAAACCCACCACGCTCAATAATTAGAATACGCTTACCAGTTTTTGCTAATTTGTATGCAATGGTAGAACCACCCGCTCCAGTACCTATAATGATGATGTCGTAATTTTTCATTGAAAAGAGAAATTGTTAATCTGAATTAATTATTTACTTCTTCAAACTTATAACTCTATTACAAGGACTAACATCGTTGGTATCTTGGATATTTAGAAATATTGACAGGCAAAGGTCATTGGAATCAATGATTTATAGAAGACCAACATGCGCAACAGTTTATAATTCCACTTAAAATATATATATTTAGACATGCTAATATGCCTAAAAAGAAAGCGATATACATTTAAGCTATATTTCACAAAAAAATTTAGTCTTGTACTTCTTTGTTTTTGTCTATCGCTTTCTGCTCAAAATAAGATTACAGAGAAGCAATTATTTATGAGCAACTTGGGTGTAGACGATGGGCTTTCTGCTGGTCTTGTTTCTGGTATAGCACAAGACCGTGACGGATATATGTGGTTTGGAACTTCAGATGGGCTCAACCGTTATGACGGACACCGTTTTAAACGTTACTTTCATGATTCTAAAGACCCAAATTCATTAACAAACAATTACATTACCGAAGTGTTCATTGATTCTCGGGATTGGCTATGGATTATAACATCAAATCATAAGCTTCATATCTATAACAAAGAGGAAGATAATTTTATTAAAGTACCGGTAAATTATGCCGCTGAACTATTTGAGGATAATTCTGGTAGGATATGGTACCATACATCTATTTATGAAAGAGAAATTATTCCTTTAGAAACTCAATGGACTATCACTGATTTAAAAAAGTTTATCGATGAGGATTTTAAGGTATTTTCACAATCTCAATTATTTCCAAACCTTCCAGATAAGGTTCACTATAAATCCATACTCTTTTCTAAAAACACAGGTTTATGGCTGCACAAGAATGACACCTTATACAATTACAATCTAAGTGCAAAAGAGAAGCATTCTCAATTGTTCTTTAAAACAGAATTTAAGTCTACAAAATTTAAGTCTAAAGCGTTTACACAATTAAATGAAAAATCTAATGGGGAACTCATCATTGCCTCAGATATTGAGAAAATGCTAATTGTAAAACACAAAAATCAAAAGTTTACATACGACCTTGAGTTATTTCCAATGCAAACTCATAAGAGTATTGCCGTAAAATATGTTGATGCCGGTAATCGAATATGGCTGACCAGTATATTTGGCATATTTAGATTTAATACCGACACTATGACTTGGGATAAAATTAAACTTCCAGAATCCAAAGCAAAAAACGAGCAACTTTTATGGATAGATAAATTTTATCAAGATAAAAATAATGTATTATGGATGGGAAGCACGGGTTATGGTATTTTTAAATGCACGCCTGCGCACGATGCGATAAAATACTTTGGCAATGAAAACGCAGGGCCTTCAACGTATCAAATCACTGATTACGGCGAAAATGAAGTCCTGTTATTTCATAATAATGAGAGTCCGCTATTTAACATCCTTAATTATAAGGATGAAGTTTACAAAGATATTGCACATAAAATACCAAATACTTTGGGTGATATACTTAAAAAGCATCCAAGGGTTTTCATTGACTCTAAAAAAAATCTATGGTTTACGCTTCACTATAAACCTGCTTATTTTGAACTACATAAAATAAAATATTTATTTGATGAAAATCAAAGCATTGATATAGAGAAAATTGATATTAAGGGAATACGAGCCAACAATTTATTTGAGCATAATGAGGACATATGGGCCATTGGGTGCGCCAATAATGTAGACCAGATTACTTTATTTCCGTATCTCTATCTTTTTAAATGGAGTGAGTCAGCTAAAGAATTTATTTTAGAAGGCGCTTATAGAAATCTACCAGATAATTTTTTGTTTGGTCAGTTTATGTTTTCGCATTTAGATGCTGACAATGTACTTTGGTTTGGATTTGATAAAGGAGGACTTGTGAGCTATGACATCAATAAAAAGTCTTGGCAACATTTTTATAAAGAGAGTACATCAAATCCATTACCATCTAATCATATTCTTTCAATTGAAGCTTCACTAAATAAGCCACAAACCAACTTTTGGTTAGGGACTAGAGATGGACTCGTTGATTTTAATTTTAAGAACAATAGTTTTCAATTGTATGATAAAAAGCAAGGATTGCCTAATAATACCATATATGGTGTATTACATGAAGATGAAAATCATGTGTGGTTAAGTTCAAATAGAGGGCTAACGAGATTTAATCCTACAAAAAAGACAATTACAAATTACGACAAAGAAGATGGCTTACAGCATAGCGAATTTAATCGCTGGGCCTTTTTAAAGAAAGAAGATGGCACCCTATTTTTTGGTGGTGTTGGGGGCCTCAGCTGGTTTCATCCTAACAAACTTAGGTTAAAAGAAAAGAAGAGTCCCATAATAATCAATGGTCTAATAATTAATGGAAAAAGAGCGGATAGCTTGCTATTAAAAAATGAGGCCCTCAACTTATCACATAAGCAAAATCAGATAACTTTTGAGTTTGCCAAATTGGATTATTCTTCGAAAAAAAGAAATCCTTATGCTTATAAGTTAGAGTGGGAAGGTTCTTCAGAAGATTGGACAGACATTGGTACAACACCAGAGCGCATGTTTACAAATTTGCTTCCTGGGGGCTATCGTTTTATTCTTGGGTCTTATAATAATGACGGAACTTTTTCAGAACTAAATGCGTCAATTGATTTTTTTATTCAAACGCCTTGGTGGCAAACTATTTGGTTTAAGCTATTGATCATAGCCATTCTAGGTGCTATCATGTATTACATATGGTTTGTAAGATTACATGCTAAATTACGTTTAGAGAAATTAAGAAATTCGCTATCTAGAGATTTACATGATGAAATAGGCTCAACCTTATCTAGTATTTCTCTTTTTGGTGCGGTTGCAGAGCAAGAAGTCGAGACTAACCCCAAAAATGCCAAAAAACTGATAAAGCAAATGGATGCCAATGCAACAGAATCTATTGTAGCTATGAATGACATTGTTTGGACCTTAAAACATGGAAATGATACTGTAGGAAATCTTTTGAACCGAATTCGCTTTTATACAAGTGAAATGGAAGGCTTAGGGCATTGGAATGTGACTATTTATTGTGAGAAAAAAGTAAAAAAAGTAAAAGTAGACATTATAAAATTTCGAAATATCTTTTTAATCTTAAAGGAAGGATTAAATAATGCCTTTAAATACTCTGAAGGTTCCGAAATTATCTTAAGAATATACTCAAAATCTAAAAGTAAACACCTCATTATCGAGATAGAAGATAATGGTATTGGATTTGATTTAAACAGCAAAGCGCTTTCGAATGGAAACGGCTTAAACAATATGACGCATCGGGCAGAGCATATAAAAGGAAAGCTAGATATAAAAACCTCTAAAGGAAAAGGAACGAAACTAAAACTAGAATTTTCTATTTAGACAAAAAAAAGACAATGATAAATGTAGTTGTATTTGATGATAATGTATCGCGACGTAAAGGTCTAAAATTGCTCATAGATGCCATGGAGGATATGACCTGTATTGCCGAATTTAGAGATTGTACAGATGTTGTGAAAAAATTGAGAACCTTGCATGTTGATGTAATATTAATGGACATAAACATGCCCAACGTCAATGGTATTGAAGGGGTAAGACTCATAAAAGCGTCTTACCCAAATATAAAAATCATTATGCAAACCATTTTTGAAGATGAAAGTAAAATATTAGAGGCGATTTCTGCGGGCGCTGACGGCTATATTATGAAACAAAAATCGCCCTTAGACCTTATTGAAGGTATTAGAGAGGTTTTACAAGGAGGTGCGCCCATTACACCTTCAGTTGCTCATAAAATACTTACACTTTTTAAAAATCGTAAGGTCATGCCAAAATCCAAAGATTTTAACCTTACTAAACGTGAAATTGAAGTATTAAAATTATTAATTGAAGGGAATAGCTACAAAATGATTGCTGAAAAATGTTATATAAGTTATCCAACAGTAAATACTCATGTTTCAAATATTTATAAAAAACTGCAAGTGCAATCGGTTGCATCGGCAGTAGCAAAAGCTTTAAAAGAGGGACTTGTCTAATATAATTTATATAAACTAACGCTTATGATTAAACAATTTCCATTCATAATAGCTCTTCTGGCTTTTGGCTTTACTCAGAGTCAAAATCAAAAAGAAATAGATTCTTTACTTAATACTTTGACTGAAAACACAACCAATATAGATCGTGTGAATACATACATAGATATTGCGGAAGAATATAAACAAGGAGATTCTATAAATACGCTGAAATATGCCAATAAAGCTATTGAATTAGCCAACAGTATAAACTACATTGAAGGATCGATAGATGCCTTGTATCCTATTGCTGTGATTAATGTCCGAACTGGAAATTTACAAGAGGCCAAGCACTATTTCTCGGAAATGCAAAATCGTTCTCATACTAGTAATTATTTGCAAGGAGAAGCAACTGCTTTATATGGTTTAGGTAGACTCTCTACCTATCAAGGAAAAAATGATGAAGGGCTAAAATATATTCTTCAGTCTTTAGAGATTAGGGAAAAGTTAGGCGTTAAAAGTGAAATCGCTTTGAACCATAATATGATTGGACACATTTACATGAAGAAAAGCAATTATGACAAAGCACTAAAATACTACCTCAAATCACTCAAAATTAATGAGGAAATAGGTAATCGATTACAGGTAGGAATCGTCTACAATAATATTGGTATCATTTATAAAAATCAAGACAATATTGATAAGGCAATAGAAAACTACAATAAGTCGTTAGAAATTTTGAAAGAATTTGGTAGAAATGATTTTGTTGCAAGTAACCTTACCAATATAGGCAACCTCTACTTAAAAAAAGGAGAACCGCAAAAAGCTTTAGAATATCAATTAGAAGCTCTAGAACTTAAGAAAAAATTTCCAGACAAAAGAGAAATAGCATTCAGTTACGAATACATTGGACAAACTTATTTAGTACTGAAAGACTACCCCAAAGCCCTAAACTATGCTGAGGATGCTTTAACAATTTACCAGAATTTGGATACAAACTCAGAGAAAGCTTCCGCTTTAATTCTAATAGGTGAAATTTATAAAGAGGAAAATCAATTACTTAAAGCCAGAAAATATCTTAAAGAAGGGCTGCAACTAGCTGAACAAGAAGGACTTTTAGGATACCTTAGAGAAGGTGCTAAACAACTATCTATTGTAGAGAAAAAATTGGGTAACTATAAAAATGCATTTGAAGCCCAAAGCTTACATAAACAAATGGCTGATAGCATAAATAATAAGGAGAACATCAAGAAAATTACCCGCTTACAAACAGAATATGAATTCCAAAAAAAGAGCGATTCTTTACAAGCAGCTCAACAAAAAGAACTCTTATTGGTTAGGGAAAAAAATAAACGCAATCAATTTAGAAACATTTCTATTGGTGTTTGTTTGCTGCTATTATTAATTACGGGTATTGTAGTATATATTTCAGTAATTAAAACGAAACGCGCAAAAGAATTCGTTTCACTTCGCGAGCATATTTCACAAGATCTTCATGATGAGATTGGGTCTACATTATCCAGTATTTCATTGTATGGTACAGTAGCGAGCAAAAATATCATTGATGATCCCGAAAAAGCAAATCAACTATTATCTAGAATTAATCATAATGCAACGCAAACCATTGAATCCATTAATGATATTGTTTGGGCAATAAAATCAGGAAATGACACCCTAAATCACTTAGTAAACAGAATGCGAAGTTTTGCTAGCGAAATGCAAGAGACTGGTGAGTGGGACATTCAAATAAATCACACACCTTCATCATCTGTTAAAGTACTGGATATGATTCAACGAAGAAATATATATTTAATTTTTAAAGAAGCTATAAATAATGCCATTAAATACTCTAAAGGAAATACCATTGCTGTTGATATTAAGAATGCACGCAAATCCATCATTATGGAAATAAAAGATAATGGTATTGGATTCGACCTAGAAAATATTGACAAAAATAAAATGCTTGGTGGAAATGGCCTTAATAACATGAAAACAAGAGCAGAAGAATTAGGAGGCATATTAGAAATAATATCAAAACCAGACAGTAATGGAACTCTAATTAGGCTAAATTTCTCATTATAAAATACACCTATATCATTGATAATAATGATACTATTGCATAACATATTTATTAATTTTGTTTTATGATTAAAGTTGCCGTGTATGATGATAATGATTCCAGGAGAGAAGGCTTAAAACTTCTTTTAGACGCCATGCAAGATATGCTTTGCATAGGCTCTTATGTAGACTGTAGTGAGGTTTTAGAGAATACAGAAAAACATACACCTGACGTCATCCTTATGGATATAAATATGCCTAAAGTTGATGGCATTGAAGGTGTTAAATTAGTTAAAGCGCATTTCCCCGAAATTAAGATTATCATGCAAACGATTTATGAAGATGAAGGCAAAATTCTTGCCGCCATTTCTGCTGGAGCTGATGGTTATATTTTAAAGCAAAAATCACCTATAAAACTCATTGACGGTATCCATGAAGTTCTAAATGGTGGCGCACCAATTACATCAACCATTGCAGGGAAAATTCTTAAGCTCTTTAATGGACAAACTGTATTCCCGACAATTGATAAAAAAATTAAACTTACAAAACGAGAACAAGAAATTTTACAGCTTCTGGTTGAAGGCTATAGCTATAAAATGATTGCAGAAAAATGCTTTGTCTCATATGCAACAGTTAATACGCATGTTTCTCATATCTACAAAAAACTTCAAGTAAAAACTGTGGCCTCGGCAGTAGCTAAGGCACTTAGAGAAGGCTTGGTCTAGCTGTTAACACATTTTCAATATTATCTACTCAATACATCTAATTAGAATTTTAGTCATACCTGCTTTAAATCATTAGTATCAATGATAGTATTGCCCTTGGAATTGCTATAAGTTAGCTTTTAATAAATAGAATCAACATAATCGATTTTATTACAACAAAACTAACACATTAATTCATGACACTTTTCTCAAAACTTTTTGGTAAAAATCAACCTAAAATAGAAAAACCAGATACGGTTTGCCCTAATTGTTGGGGACACCAAAAATATGATAACATCATAAGAGAAAAATTAAAAGATGCTCAAATTGATGTCAATAACAAGAACGCAAAATACGCTTTCATTCAAGATTTTGTGGTTACAAACCTTAAAGGCATAACACTAAAAAACAGTGTTCATGGTCAAGAATGTCCAACCTGCAAACTATTCATAAAATAATACCTCAAGCCTCATTTTAAGTTGTTTAAAACCTAGAATAATAAACATCAAAGCAATCAAAACTATGAAAGCAATACAAACAAAATCTTATTTAACCATATTAATTGTCTTATTCTCAATAACAGCCTATGGTCAGGATATCGAAAAATCCGTTTTGGTTACTGCAAACATTGGAAATACTGAGAATTCAATAGTACCAGAGTTAATTACAGCATCAAAACAACTAAACGACCCTACACTTATAATTTTAGGGAATTTCGTCTCAAAAGATGGTTTTCATTCTAAAAATGAAGCAAAAGTATTAAATGACTTAAATCTGTTAAAAGAATTTAATGGCAAGGTCATCATACTTCCTGGTCATAATGAATGGGCTCACAATGGGTATAAAAGCGTGAAAGATTTAGAAAAATTTATACAGAAAAATAGCGATGCGAAATTTTATCCAGATGAAGGATGTCCCATTAAGAAAAAAGATATTACGGACAACTTGGTTATGGTATCTATCGATTCACAATGGTTTTTAGAAGACTGGAATGACCACACCTACATTAATGAAGACTGTGCCATAAAAAACAGAACTCAATTTTTCTTAGAGTTTGAAAGTATTTTAAAAAAATCTCAAGGGAAAACAATAATGGTTGCCATGCATCATCCTATTTTTTCTAATACAAAAGAAGGGTTATTAAAAAGAGTTGGAGGGTTTTCAAAAGGTGACTTTCAACACAAACAATATCAGAAATTACGCAACAGAATAATTACACTTTCGAGACAAGCAGAGAACATCTTTTTTATCTCTGGACATGACAAAAATCTACAATATATCAACAACTATCAAATACCTCAAATCATAAGTGGTTCACAGGGAAAAACAAAAAAAGCCAAAGCAATAAATAATGATGATTTTGCTTCTGATGCGCAAGGCTATGCTAAACTAGATATTTACGACAACGGAGAGGTTATGGTAAATTTTATAGAAAATGAGGCTACATCATTTTCAAAAGAACTTTTCAAAAAGAATGAAAAGAATACCAGCTTCAATATAAAACCTAAAAGCAGTTATTCTGATTATACAGAATCATCAATCTACAGTCCTGATGAGACCAAAAAAAGCAAAGTTTATCGTGGACTTTGGGGAGATCATTATAGAGAATTTTACAGCAAGCCTATAACTGCTAAAGTTGCCTTTATTGATACACTAAACGGAGGGTTAACACCTATTAGAAGAGGTGGAGGTCATCAATCTAAATCATTACGATTAGAAGATAGTTCTGGTAAAGAGTATGTTATGCGAGCCCTGAGAAAGAGTGCAATCAAGTTTTTACAGTCTACCGCATTTCAAGACACATACGTAGAGGAAGATCTTGAAGATAGTTTTATTGAAAGCTTTGTTTTAGATTTTTATACTACGGCACATCCTTATACACCAACAACAATAGGTGAATTGTCAGACGCAGTAGAGGTATTCCATACAAATCCAAATCTTTATTATATACCTAAACAAGATGCATTGGGAGAATATAACGATGAGTACGGAGACGAACTTTATATTATTGAAGAGCGCGTTGAATCTGGTCACAATGACCTTGAGAGCTTCGGAATGCCTGATGATATTATAAGCACAAATGATGTTCTTAAAGAAGTGCACAAAACTGGAAAATCTCAAGTAGACGAACCATCTTACATCAGAGCAAGATTGTTTGATATGCTTATTGGCGATTGGGACAGGCATGAAGATCAATGGAGATGGGCATTATTTAAGCAATCAGATGGAACACAAATTTACAAACCCATCCCAAGGGACAGGGATCAGGCCTTTTCAATCTTTGACGGAACTATTCTCGGTTTTTTGCGCTGCGCAGTACCTAATCTCAGAATGATGCAATCTTTTGATGAAGAGTTACCAAGCCCTAAATGGTTCAGTTTCGAGCCGTATCCATTAGATATGACCTTTATAAATCATTCCAATTGGAGCGATTGGGAAAATCAGGTAAAACAGATTCAAGAAGGATTAACCGATGACGTCATAGAACGTGCATTTGAAAATGTGCCATCCGAAGTTAAAGGACAAACGATTGAAGATATAAAGACGAAACTAAAAGGCAGAAGATCAAATCTTAAATCTATTGCCAGAGATTATTACGATTACTTAAATAAGCATGAGGTGATCACAGGTACCCAGAAAGATGACATTTTTACGATAACCAGATTGCCCGACGGCAAAACAACTATTAAAATTCAGCGAAAGGATATTGGCGTTTTTGAAAGAACCTTCAACAAAGAAGAAACTAAAGAAATTTGGATTTATGGATTGGATGGTAAGGACACCTTTAACGTTATAGGAGATGGCAATAATAATATAAAATTGCGAGTGCTTGGTGGTAAAAAGAATGACACTTACAATTTTGAAAACACAAAGGCTGTAAAATTATATGACTACAAAGGAAAGGATAACACCATTACAAATAACAAATCCAAAAAATGGCTCGTTGACGACTATCAAATAAATAACTATGATTATAAGAAGAGAAAATATAGTTTAAACCAACTATTACCTAACTTAGGATTTAATCCAGATGATGGTGTTCAAATAGGTTTAGTAGACGTCATAACAACCTATGGTATTCAAAGAAACCCTTTCACAACAAAACACACTATAGGAGCCTCGTATTACACAGGTAATTCAGGTTATAATTTATTTTATAAGGGTGAATTTTCTAACATTTTCCATAATTGGAATTTTGGTATTGAAGGCAAATATACAAGTCCAAATTTTGCACAGAACTTCTTTGGAATTGGCAATGAAACTGAATACGATAAAGACGTTGTAGATCTCGATTTTAATAGAGTTAGTATCAGAGAATGGTCTGCGGCAATTTCATTGATTTGGCGAGGGTTAAATGGAGGTTCATTTTATATTAAACCATACATTGAATCTTTCGATGTAGAAAATAAAAGCGATCGATTTATTTCTAACCTTCCATCTAATACATCCTTTTTTCAAAGACAAAATTATTTAGGAACTGAGGTTAATTATAGTTATTCCAACAAAGATAATGCTGCTTTTCCAACCTTAGGGTTTGAAACTAATATTACAGCTGGGTATAAAAAGAATATCGATGAGCAAGACTTTGACAACAACTTTGCTTATCTATTCCCTAATGTTGCGATTAATCATAAATTAAATAAGAGTGGCTCTTTTGTTTTTGCCACTAGGATAGGTGCAGAATTAATCTTTGGAGATAATTTCGAGTTCTACCATGGTGCTACACTTGGAGGCATTAAAAACTTAAGAGGCTTTAGAAAAGAACGCTTTATTGGCAAATATGCATTGTATCAAAATACAGATCTTAGGTTAAAACTCGGAAAATTTAAAACCAGTTTTATTCCTCTTAATTATGGAATAACAGGAGGTTTTGACTACGGAAGGGTTTGGGTAGAAAACGACACTTCAGATAAATGGCATCCAAGTGTCGGTGGAAATTTCTGGATTACTGGTCTAGATTCTTTCTCAACAAGTTTAGGATATTTTGCAAGCTCAGATGGTGGGTTGATAACATTCTCATTTGGCTTTCAATTTTAATTAATATTTCAAGATTATTTATGAATCAACTGGTAAGTATTGCAACATTAAGTGATTTAAAAAACAAAGAGCCACAACATGCGCTAGTAAGCGGTCTCGATTTAGTTATTGTAAAATTTGATAACGAAATCTCAGTACTGTATGGAAGATGCCTGCATCGTGGCGCATTAATGGCCGATGGCCATATAGAAGGAAACAACTTAATCTGTGGTGTACACGGTTGGGATTATAGAGTAGATACAGGAGTCTCTGAATATAATAATGCCGAAGCATTGCATAAGTTCGCCACTCAAATTAAAAATGGCGAATTATTTGTAGACAAAGTGGAAATTGACCAGTATCTAAAAAAACATCCGCAACCATTCAACAGAAAAGATTATTTAGGTGCTTATGCAGATACACATCCAGAAGAAACAGAGCCTTACACAAACTATATTAAAGAATTAGCTCAAAACGGGTTAAAAAACCTTGGACATCACGGGTTTTCTGCTTCCATGGGAGTAGATAGAAATACACTGCCTAAATGGAATGACATTCAGTTTTTACCGGCGCAATTAGCTTCTCGTCCTTTGTTAGATGAGGAAGATGTGAAAACCAAAGTTGTTATTGGTCCAAATGCCAAAAAGCCACTCGAATTAGATATTCCACTTTTTGTAAGTGATATGAGCTTTGGAGCATTATCACGAGAGGCAAAAATTGCATTATCCAAAGGTGCTGAAATGGCAGGTACAGGAATATGCTCTGGTGAAGGAGGCATGCTCCCCGAAGAACAAGCCAATAATTCAAAATATTTTTACGAATTGGCTTCCGCACAATTCGGGTTTTCTTGGGATAAACTAGACCATGTTCAAGCTTTCCATTTTAAAGGAGGTCAAGGTGCCAAAACGGGTACTGGAGGGCATCTACCTGGTAATAAGGTTAGCAAAGAAATCGCAGCAGTTAGAGGCTTGAATGAAGGTGAAACAGCAATTTCACCGGCTACATTTCCAGATTTTCATGGTGTCAATGATTTTAAAGAATTTGCTGCTAAAGTAAGAGAACATACAGAAGGCATCCCAATTGGTTTTAAAATAGCAGCAAGCCACATCGAAAAAGATATTCAATTTGCTTTAGATGTTGGTGTGGATTACATTATTCTAGATGGTCGAGGTGGTGGAACAGGTTCTGCACCAACTATCCTTAGAGACAACATTAACGTTCCAACCATTCCTGCCCTTGCAAGAGCCAGAGCATATTTAGATAAAGTAGG
Organism: uncultured Kordia sp.; assembly: GCA_964351775.1. Classification (GTDB taxonomy): domain Bacteria; phylum Bacteroidota; class Bacteroidia; order Flavobacteriales; family Flavobacteriaceae; genus Kordia. The sequence goes on from CAYGPQ010000005.1 coordinate 59,952, forward strand.
TGCAAATGATATTACCTTGGTTATTACAGGAGGATTGCGCATCGCTGAAGATTTTGCAAAAGCCATGATGCTTGGTGCAGATGCCATTGCAGTTTCCAATTCAGCATTACAGGCTATTGGTTGTTTAGGGATGCGTGCTTGTGGAAGTAATAATTGCCCTGTAGGAATTGCTACGCAAAAAGAATCATTGCGCAGTCGTATCATTATTAACGAATCTGCTAAACAATTACATAACTATTTTGATGCAACAAATAGCTTAATTAAAGTAGTGGCTAGAGCCTGTGGTTATGATGATATTTCAAAATTCAAAAAAGAAGACCTATCAACTTTTAACAGAGATATGCATCACCTAACAGGTATTGCTTATGCTGGACTAAACCTATAAAATTAATACTCATGGAAATTACATTAGAATTCTGGTACTTATTACCTATCTCAATAGCCATAGCAACCATAGCTATGTCCTCAGGAATTGGTGGTGCTGTATTTTTTTCACCACTGTTTATGATTGGTTTAGGGCTAGAACCCAAAATAGCTATTGGAGCTGCACTTGCAACCGAATTATTTGGTTTTGGGTCTGGACTTCAAGCCTATATTAAGGCCAAACTAATTGATTACAAGCTAGGGCTAAATCTACTCATGATATCTGTGCCATTTGCTATTATAGGAACACTTTATGGTGACTTGGTACCACCTATAATTCTCAAAGCTATTTTCGGAATCGGTATCATTTTTATTGGGTATCAACTTTATGTGTCATGGAGAGAAGAAGAAAAAGAAAAACTTGAAGCAGCTCATAAAAAAGAATTTGAAAACAATTACGAAAGCTCATTAACTGATTCTGATGGAAATGTGTACAATTATACAGTTTGCAACAAGAATATGGGACGCATGTTTGCTGCTATTGGAGGAGCTTTTCTAGGCATGATTTCAGTAGGACTTGCTGAACTTCAAGAATACCATTTAGTTGCCAAATGCAAAGTTCCAGCTAGAGTAGCTATAGCGACATCAATATTTGTCGTTGTTATTACAGTTTTAGTGGCCTCTGTTGGGCATTTCTATGAATTCGTTAACGAAGGTGGTGAGGTGATGAATCAAGTTCTCAACCTTATTGTATTTACGATTCCTGGAGTTGTTATTGGTGGCCAGTTAGGTCCAAAACTACAAAAAGTCATTCCTGCAGATAAAATGAAAGTTGGAGTTTCCTTCCTTTTCATTCTTGTTGGAGCATTTATGTTATACACCTTGATTTAATTATTCAGTATGAGCAACAGTAAAAAAACATGGTATAAAGTTTTAGACAATAGAAAAAAATTACCTGAAGGAAGGGTACAAACCGTTACCGCCGGTCACCAAAGTATTTGTTTGACACATTTTAAAGGAAAATTTTCTGCCTTAGACAATAAGTGTCCACATCAAGGTGGTCCTTTGGGAGAAGGTTCTATTGAAAATGGTATGTTACGCTGTCCATGGCATGGTTGGGATTTTGACCCTTGCACAGGAAACTCTGATGGTGGATTTGATGATGGTGTTAAAACATTTGAAATTAAAGAAGAAAATGAAAAAATATATGTAGGAATCCCAGACGAGAAACCACATAAAGAAACCATTTCTGATGTGATGATTGAAACCATGGTAAATTGGGGAGTCAATACTGTTTTTGGAATGGTAGGTCATAGTAATCTTGGCGTTGCAGATGCAATGAAACGACAAGAAGAAAAAGGAAAATTGAAGTTTTTTGGTATTCGTCATGAAGGCGCTGCAGCATTTGCAGCTTCTGGATATGCCAAGTTAACAGGTAAACCTGCAGCCTGTTTTGGGATTGCAGGTCCTGGTGCAACAAATATGTTTACAGGAATGTGGGATGCTAAAGTAGATAGAGCACCTATGTTAGCCTTGTCGGGGCAAGTTAATACTCAAGTTCTTGGTACTGGAGCATTTCAGGAAGTCGATTTGGTGAAAGCCTTTGATAGTGTTGCCACATTTAATCATGCAGTGAATCTTAATTCTAATCATAGCGAATTAATGTCCTTAGCCATAAAATCGGCTTTGATTAAAAGAGAGGTATCGCACTTAACATTTCCAGACGAGGTAGCTTTCACTCAAAAACCCAAACATGCAAAACCACAAACTTCAGAAAATAGAATCACACCCTTTACTATTTCACCGCCAAAAGAAATGGTAGATAATGCTGTGGATTTAATTTCCAAATCCAAAAGACCTATCATTATTGTTGGTCATGGTGCACGATTTCAAATGGAATCTATTATTGCTTTCGCGGAAAAGCTTAAATGCCCAGTTATTACAACATTTAAAGGAAAGGGATTAATAGCAGATAATCACCCTTTAGGCTGTGGTGTGCTCGGACGTAGTGGTACACCAATAGCCTCTTGGTTTATGAATGAAAGTGATTTAATTATGGTGTTTGGCGCATCATTTTCAAATCATACAGGTATTACGCCAAAGAAGCCAATTATTCAAGTTGATTTTGACCCAATGGCATTGAGTAAGTTTCATAAAATTGATGTTGCTTTATGGGGAGAGCTATCCGAAACAATCAAAGTTTTAGATACGAAGACTACGAATAAAACAAATACGATAGACCAAAGACCTGAAATTGAAAAACGATGGCAAATTTGGAAAGCTGAAAAAAAGAGTCGATTAAACGATTGCGGTGATGGCTTAAGTTCTATTTCTGTATTTGATGCTATGAATAAAGTGACACCAGAAAATGCAGTTATAGCTGTTGATGTTGGCAACAACACTTATTCTTTCGGTCGATATTTTGAACCAAAAAATCAATCCATACTCATGTCTGGTTATTTAGGTTCTATAGGCTTTGCATTACCGGCTGCCATGGGAGCATGGGCTGCAGAAGGTCATAAAAGACCCATTTGGTCAGTTTCGGGTGATGGAGGCCTTGGTCAATATCTAGCAGAAATAAATACACTCGTAAAATACGATATGAACATTAAGCATATTGTGCTTAACAATTCAGAATTAGGTAAAATTTCCAAAGAACAACGTGCTGCGGAAGTTGATGTTTGGCAAACGTCTTTGAGTAATCCAAACTTTGCAAAATATGCAGAAAATTGTGGTGCTTTAGGAATGAGGGTAGAGAAATTATCAGAATTATTACCTGCAATGCAGAAACTTAATAAACATAATGGACCTGCTTTACTCGAAGTAATCACAGATGTTAATCTTATATAAACTAAAAAATAGATGAAAATGTTACAAAATTTACAAAATGGAATAGCTGCGCAAGGCTATGATGTGGTATCGTTCTTTAACGGTAAACCAAAAAAAGGGGATGCAGTTTATGCGTCTACACATAACGAAGCAAAATATCTTTTTTCCTCTATAGAAAACAAGGAATTATTTGAAACGTCACCAGAAAGTTACGCACCTCAATATGGTGGATTCTGTGCTATAGCCATGTCTGAAGACAAGCAGGTAAATCCTAATCCTAAAAGTTGGGAAGTTAGAGATGGAAAGTTGTACTTCTTTACGCGTATGCTTTTCGGGATTATTGATGCCAAACGTCAATGGATAAAAGACCCTGAACTTAAAAGAAGTCTTGCAGACGCAGCATGGGAAAAGATGAATAGCTAATTACAACGATTATACGCTAAAGGATGAATTTTAAAACAATACTGTATATATATAAGAACAGATGTTAACATAAACAAATAGCACTATGTATCTTTGATGAAGACTGAAAAATATAAATATTTAGTAGCCCTAATCTGTGTTTTCAACTTTTTGTTGACACCTCTTCATATTTCTATTCTTAACATAAACCCTGCTTTAATTGTCGTTATAAATTATAGCAGTGTAATTTTTAGCAGTGCGCTAATTGCTAAAAAAAACAGGGTTAAATGGATAACTTATTTCTTAGGTGTTTTAACCTTGCTATTCATTGGGCTAGAATTTAGCAATACAAACTCAAATACTATATTGAGTTGCCGATTGCTGTTTTCATTTATGCTTTTTAGCTTATTTGGCATTATACTATTCAGGCAAATTCGTATAATAAAACAAATTAATTTTCAATTTATTTTAGGTCCAATTCTGGGCTTTCTATATTTAGGAATACTCGGAGGTATTCTATTTGAAACGATTCATTTTTTTGACCAATCTTCGTTTAATCTAATTACTAATTTTTCTGGTTATAGTTTCTACTATTTCAGCTTTATAAGTATTACAACCGTTGGTTATGGTGATATTACACCTGCTTCAGAACCTGCTCAGGCACTTACTTTAGTTATGAATATTATTGGTCAATTCTATTTAGCCATTGTGATTGGTGTCTTTGTTGGAAAATATATTAATGTAAAATCAAATTAAATTAAATGTTTCAGTCTTTTAGTATCATCTTTTCAATTGCAGTCATTTTTAGTTTAGTCAATTACAAATGGATAAAACTTCCCAATACCATTGCATTACTGCTATTAAGCTTAATTACTGTATTTCTTATCATAGTCAGTAAAGATATCCTTCCTAATGTCTATACTTTTTTCTGTGATATTGTTACCAATGCTGACTTTAAAACGCTTTTAATTGATGGCCTGTTGAGCTTTCTTCTTTTTGCTGGAGCACTTCATGTAAATCTAAGTTCCTTAAAAAAAGAACGAAAATCGGTTTTTCTATTTGCAACAATTGGTGTACTCATTTCAACAGCTTTAGTTGGAGTACTAACATATTATATCGGAAAACTTTTCGTGATTGATTTACCAATTATTCATGCCTTACTTTTTGGCGCATTGATATCACCAACAGACCCTATTGCAGTAATGGCGATACTCAAAAAAACCAAAATTTCTGAAAGTCTAAATATTAAAATTGAAGGCGAATCCTTATTCAACGATGGTATTGGTGTTGTTGTCTTTTCTGGATTATTGGTCATTGCCAATATGACTAAAACTATGGAAGTCAACGAGATTAGTTCAGAATTAATTATGCTTTTTATTGAAGAAGTTCTCGGAGGTTTAGCCTTCGGATTTGCCATTGGGTTTATTGGATTGAATGCCATTAAAAGTGTAAAGGAGAATGTAAACCTAGCTGTAATGATAACCTTGGCAGTTGTTCTGGGTGGTTATGCGATTGCTTCAATGCTTCATCTGTCTGGACCACTAGCAATGGTTGTTGCAGGACTGTTTATTGGTCACAACATTCATATTGATGCACTCAATCAAAGTAAACTTCAAGAAAGTATTAATGAATTTTGGGAAATTTTGGATACTATATTTAACGGTATTCTCTTTGTCCTCATTGGTTTGTCAATTCATTTATTACAATACAATGTGTCTTATCTGCTTCTAGGATTAGTGAGCGTTCTGGTCATTTTATGTTCACGATACATTTCTGTACTTATTCCCTATTCCCTTTTAAAACATAAAGAACAAAGCGTAAAGAAAACAGTTGCAGTACTCACTTGGGGAGGCTTAAGAGGTGGAATTTCCATTGCGCTTGCGCTCGGTCTTGATAATGATTTATCAGGAAACTTGATTCTATACCTTACTTATACTGTGGTATTGTTTTCAATTTTAGTTCAAGGATTATCAATAGGCGCCTTAGTCAAAAAACTTTATCAATAGCCTATGAAATTTTATACAATTCTTGTTATCCTTTTAATGTTAACCTCGCTGAAAAGTTTTGCACAGTTCAGCGATTTAGCAAGAATTGATTATACCATCATACCAAGTGGAGATTCGAGTATAGAATACAATCGGTTGAGAGTGTTGTTCAACTATCCAATTAAATTGAAAAAAGAAAGTACCTATCTCTTTTTAGGTGTTGACTATAGTAATATCAACTTAACTATAGACGAGGACATATCAATAAATAAGGATGAACTTGACGGCTTTCAGCTGCTCGATTTCAATATTGGTTATACAACACCCTTGAAAAACGATTGGCGATTAGGTGCAAGACTTACACCAGGTTTTAGTTCAAATCTTACCGCAAAAGAATTAGGCATTAAAGACATTGTAATTTCGGCAGACCTTGTTTTTATTAAGGACAAGACAAACGATGATGCACAATTAAAACCTTGGCGATTGATCTTGGGTGTTTCTTATTCTGGTAACAGAGGGTTTCCGTACCCATTACCATTTATAAGTTATTATAAAAAAATTCATCATAGATGGTCCTATAATTTGGGTATTCCGAAAACCAATTTGCAATATCATTTTTCAGAAACACATAGCCTAAAACTCTATACCGAAATTGATGGATTCACATCCAACCTTCAGCAAGGCGTTTTAATAGACAATAAAGAAGCCGAAAGCATAAATATGTCATTAATTATTGGTGGAATCCAATATGAATATCACATTACTAATCACATTCAATTTTATGCAAAAGCATCATATATCATCAATCATAATGTAAACTTACGCGATGGCAAAAGAAAAAATATCATTGATTTAGACGACAGCAACACCAGTTATTTCAGAACAGGAATTAGACTTAAAATATAAAACAACGATTATGGATGATAAACAAAAAAAGAAGGAAGAAGATAAATATCTTATGAACGAGCTCAATCTAGATAAAGCTGGTCTTAAGGATTTAAAGAAAAAATTGGCTAAAATTTCACCAAGATCAGAACGTGGTGTTGAGACCCTTTTTAGGTTACTTTCAAAAAATCAATATACGCTCAATACCATGATTGATACAAAGTCTAATATTTTAATTTCTATTAATGCTTTGATAATTTCGTTAATTCTTGGTACAGTAATGAGTCAGTTCGATACTGACCCGCACCTCATCTATCCTGTAATGATGATTCTAATTACAAATTTGGCATCTATAACATTTGCCATTTTTGCAACAAGACCAGAACTGTTTCATGGCAATAAAACTAGCAATAATATCATGTTCTATGGTAATTTTCAGTATATGGACGAAAATGAATATGTAGAGAATATCATCACATTGATGCATCAAGGTGACGAACTTTACAGAACCATTGCAAAAGACACGTTTCATTTAGGCAAAACGATTGATAGGAAATTTAAACTACTAAGGCGCTCGTTCAATATTTTTTTGATAGGTATCATCCTATCTGTTCTAGCCTTTGTAGGCTGTCATGCCTTATTTGGTGGGTTTATTTAATGTGTCATCTTCAAATTTGAATTATGAAAACCTTGTTTAGAAATTATTTATTATTGCTTTTCTGCACTTCTTCTTTTGCACAATTGATAAGCGAAAAGAGAATTAGAACTAATGAAATTCCAAAAAGAATCGAGCAAACTGTTAATGAAAAATACCCAAAGGCAAAATCTAAATTTTACAAATTAATTACAAAAGATTCAACGTATTATGAAGTAAGACTAAAAAAGGATAAAGAAGTTCTGCTCTTAGTATTTAACGAAGAATATGTTCTTCTTAAGTCTAATAGGCTCATTGATTTTAATAGAATTACTAGAGATATTAGAAAAAAGATTCATAAAGACTTAGATAGTCGTTTTACCAGATATAGAATCATTTCTTGTGAAAAACATAACGTACATAATTCAATTTTTTATGAAGTAAAAATTATCGCTAGGGAAAAATCCCTTAAACGTAAAATGCTTTTTTTATATAATTCTGAAGGGGGTTTTGAAAGTTATAAAGCATTAGACAACAAACCTCTAAGTCCAATTTTTCACTAATTATGAAAAAAAATATTGTAGTCATAATTGCGTTTTTATTCATAAATACGAAACCAATGGTAAGTCAAAGTTTCTCACAGGTAGGTATTCTTCCAAGAGTTAATTATACACATCGCTTAAATGACCACTTTACCTTGAACGGAACTGTTTTTAGTGAAATTACGCCTTTTGATGCTGAAGTAGGCGCAGAAGAGTTTCCCAGTAAAGTATTAAACCTAACGTTTATTGTAGGGTTTGGCTATAACTTAAATCCCAATAATATTCTTATAACATCGTATTTGTTTAGAATAATAGACCCTTTCGAATCTGAAGCACGATTAGAACATCGTTTAATTCAGCAATACATCAAAATACAACATCTAGGAAGTTGGCGACTACGCTACCATTTAAGGTTTGAAGAACGATTTATTGAGTCTGCAATTTCTAATGGAAAGTTTAATGCCATTACCAGATTATCTTTTAGTTTTGGTTGGGATGCACCGTTACAAGGTCGAATTTTAAACCCAAACGAATTTTATCTAAATTCTATAAGCAGTTTTTTTGTGCAACCTACAAAACCAAGAACAGCATTTAATAATTTAAACGAATTTTACCTTGGTCTAGGCTATCAAACTAAAAAAATGGGACGGTTCGAAATTGGACCAGAAGCTAAAATTGCTGTAAGAAATTCAGATGGAGATATACGTGCCATAGTATTTATGGATTTTATATGGTATCCTAATTTTTAATATTAATGTAAGTGATGACTAAATAACAACGTAAAATCTAATTGAAATGATAACCTTTTAAATAGTATAATTTTAATATCATAAATTATGAAAGCAAAACTTCTCGCTATATGGAATAAAACTAAAGCCTTGCTCAAACAAGGACTAACACCCAAACAATTGGCATTGAGTTTGGTAATTTCGCTATTGGTTTCCATTTTTCCGATATTTGGGTTAAGCACTATTGCATTAACTTGTATCGCACTTCCATTTCGATTGAATTTACCTATTATGATTACATCGAGCTACATATTTGGTCCGATAAAATTTTTGGTATTAATACCATTTATCAACTTAGGAGCCAGCATTTTTGGAACTGAACATACCTTACTAACCTATGAAGCCATAAAAGCCAGTTATAACGAAAGCTTTTTTGAAACTGCCAAAGCATTGTCTTACGAATTACTTTGTGGCTCGTTGGGTTGGTTACTAACAGCAATACCTGTTGGATTTATACTTTACTTTTTACTAAAAACAACACTAACCTATTTCGACAAACTAAAAACTAAACGATCAACCATATCATGAAACTCACTAAAACCTTAGGCTATTTGGGCTTACTCGCATCTATTCTTGTAGGATTGGGAGAATACTTTCTGCATTATTCATCCAATATTCTAGATTTTGCTGCAGATTATGAATTCTTCAAGTTTGTTCCTATGGAAAACTTAACAAAAGGTCATTTTTTAGCTGTAATCGGATTACCATTTTACTTTGCCGGATATATCCACATATATAGAATGCTTAAATCTGGAAATGAAACCTTAGCTCGTATTGTTTTAGGTGTTGGTTTTATTGCTTTTGCCGTTGGAGGTATTTGGATTGGTTCTAGAGCTTCTATTGGCAACATTGTTCATCTCAAAGACACTATGAGTGCAGCAAATTATCAGAATCTTTTAGACCATTATACGAACCATATGGAGATTCTTGTGAAAATCCTTCGCATTGTAATTGCAACCTTATCTGTTGTATTTGCAATTGCGATACTAAAAGGTGGAACATACTATAAAAAATGGATGGCTCTTTTCAATCCAATAGTCATTTTATTACTTCTGGTTTTAATCGGAAAATTAATCCCTTCTATAGGCAAACACATGTTGCCTATACTAATGAATGTTACCCATTTTATACTTTTTGGGTTGTCACTTTATCAACTAAATAAACTAACTAAAAATCAATAATAATGTTTAGCAAGAACACAAGAAACGTACTTAGCGTATTTAAGAAAACCTTTATCGCTATTGGAATACTATTAGCAGCTTTAATAGCATTGGTAATTTGGTTCTTCTGGAACGATGCAACTTCAGAAAAATATGATATCACCATAGAGGATAGCAAAATTCCAATATTTGAAGAAGTTCCTCTAAATTTTAGTCATATTTATAATGGTGAAAAGTCTTTGCCTATTGCACCAGCAGGATTAATTGATATTGATAATGATAATGTAGATGAAGTTTTCTTTGGAGGAGGAATGGATCAAGAAGATGCTTTATTTGCGTTTAGAGATGGAAAATTTGTTGATATTTCTTCTGAAGTAAATCTTCCAAAAAAAGGAAATACCACTACCACAGTCGGAGTTGTTTCAGCTGATTTCGATAATAACGGATTTACAGATTTAATAATAGGGAGAGAAGATGGGTTAAGCATTTATTACAACACAAACGGAAAATTTAGTCCAAAAAAGATTGATACACCAGTAAACGAAAAATCTACACCTGCAGGAATTACCGTTGGGGATATTGATAAAGACGGTGATTTAGATATTTTCTTGGCAACCTACATCAAAAAAGAATTGATGGAAGGTCAAACTATTTTTGAAGATTACACCTATGGTTCAACAAGTGAATTACTTTTAAATACTGGTGATGAAAATTATGTAAGTATTACTAAACAAGCAGGATTAGATTATGTACATAACACGTTTCAAGGCGTTCTCGTAGATATTGATAACGATTCTTGGTTGGATTTAGTAGTCGTGCATGATACAGGAGAGGCCAGAACGTATAGGAACAATGGTGACCTAACTTTTACCATGAAACCCAATCCGTTAACCAAGAAATTTGCGTATCCAATGGGCTTAGCCGTTGGTGATTATAATAATGATGGTTTGGTAGATTTTATGTTTTCTAATACAGGAAGTACTTTACCTAGAGCTTTAGCCAAAGGTGATATAAAAGATGAGTCTTTGTTTAATGAAAAATGGATTCTCTTTAGAAATGATGGAGACTTCAAATTTACAGATACTGCAGCCGAAACTAAAATAGCAGATTACGAATTTTCTTGGGGATGTACCTTTGCTGATATGAATAATGATGGGCTACAGGATTTAATGGTAGCTGAAAATTATGTAGACTTAGCACCCAATAAATTATTTAGATTAAAAAGTAGATTTTTGGTTCAGAAAGAAGATGGAACCTTTGCACCAACTGAAGAAAAAAGCGGTGTTGTAAATCCGCATTTTGCCATCACATCATTAGTGTCAGATTTTAATAATGATGGCTACTTAGATATGATTTGGGTGAACATAGACACGCCTTCTTTAGCGTACTTAAACAACGGTGGGAACAACAACTATCTACAAGTAGATTTGGGCGAATCTGTTAAAGCTCAAGGCGCAAAAGTCACCATAACGACGTCCACAAAAACATTAACAGAATGGTTAGTTACTGGAGAAGGTTTAGCAAGTGATCAAACAGCATTACTTCAATTTGGTTTAGGAAAAGATACAGCAGTAACATCACTTCAAGTCGACTATACAAATGGTGACATATTAAAACTTGAAGACTTGCATATAAACACTATTATTGATGTTGAAAAAGCCTTAATGGCAAGAGAAAAAGACACACTAACCGAATCCTTATAAAATGAAAACTAGAGTATTAAATATACTGTTGATATTAGTGTTTCTAATCGGAATTATTGGTGCTGGTCTTTTAGTTTATGATGAAATTAAAACCGCTAATGTCTGTCCAATACTGTTGGGAATACCAGTCTGCTATATCATTTTAGCATGTTTTATAATTCCTTTTATTACTCATATTGTTCAAGGTAATAATGTTATATACTTTTTATTTACAGGAATTGCTTTTATTATTGCTTTAGTAGCTTCGATTATGCAGATTACTGGTTATGGTGAATGCCCAAAAACGGATAATGGCACACCAATGTGTTATTATTCTCTATTATTATTTACAAGCTTAGTACTACTTAAACTTGTTTATATACGTTCAAAATCCTTAAAATTTTCATCGAAATAGATTGTTTTTAATTTATTATTTATGAAAAGTTCAAAAAACTTTATATGCAATTCAGGGCAAAAAACCAAAATCAGAAAAGTCCAAATATTAAAGAGCGTTGCTATCTCTATGACACTTTTGAAATAAAGCATCCCTTATAAAGGAAGTTACTCAATGTGTGGTCTTTATATAATTCTAAATTAGTATAATTTTGTTCTTTCAAACGCTAAAAAATGAAAAGATTTTCCTACGATACATCGATTAAACATAGTACGCGTCACGGACTTTTACAAGACATACTCACTAAAGAACAAATAGCTCTGATTCCAAGCTCTAATATTTCACGATGGAAACAAG
>CAYGPQ010000006.1:0-71548 GCA_964351775.1 uncultured Kordia sp.
CCCCATAATCCGTCATTGTTATCATCACAGATCAATTGATCGTCTACAGGGTTGGGAGTTGGAGATTCAAATACTTGAATTGTAAATGAAGTGACACCAAAACAACCCGATCCGCTGGTTAGTCTTGCCCAAATTGTTTCTTGCGTATACGCATTTTGGTTTTGATATGTATTTGAAATCGGGTTTATATCGTTTTGCGCGTTCATTTCTGATAAGTAGAACGTAACAGTTGTATTAGGAATTCCATTAGCAATTAACAGATCGTTTTGTGTTAAGTCAAAAGCCCAAATTCCATCGTTATCATCATCGCATTCTATTAAATTATTTGGTATTCCTGTATTAATACTTCCAGAAATACTTAATTGAAATTCTTCTGTGCTAAAACATCCGGTCACATCATCTTCTAATCGAACGTGAATTGTTTGCGGATTGGATGTATTGGAAAAAGCAGCAGGACTTGCAATAGCTCCATTTCCTGTTTGTGCATTTGTACTTGTAGTATAATAGGTTACTGTAACTCCAGTGTTCGTGCCAATAATAATAGGAGTGTTTAGGGTTAAATCAAAAGTAGTCATTTGATCATTTGGATCACCTACGACATCACATTCTTCTAAATCGATGCTAGTTCCTGCTGGTATCATACTGTCTGGCGCAGCATTAAAAGTAGCTGTTCCTGTCCATGCTAAATCAAAACTACTATTTCCAATCGGTCTATCTATAACTATGAAATAACGCTCTCCCGCAGTTACATTTAGTGAGCTTACAAAACTGTTTCCGTCAGCACCAGGACCTTCGGCAGTATCAGTTTCGGTATCATTCATTCCTGTAAGATTGTTCCCTTGATTTGCGGCTAATGGATTTGTTGTAGAACAACGAATGGCTTGTCCAATATTTCCACAAGTTACATTAGGTCCAAAAATAAAAAAGTCAAAATCCTCGGTAATCGCTGTGCTTGAAGGAGTCAATACAAAGCCCAAAGTTCCGCCTGTATTTATGGTAACATCTAACCATAAAGAATTATTTTCTTGACTTGCACATGTATTAGAATTGGAAAGTTCTTGAATTCCTACACCTGTCACATCTAAGTTTACAAAACCAAGATTGCTACACACAACAAGGGCTTCATTACAATCATTTTGGGCAAAGAAAAAACTAGTGGTAAATAGCAATAAAGCTAAGATAATCGGTTTCTTTTTCATTATTAACATTTAAAAATAAGAAACTAAATATATCAATTAGATTTATATTTTGACTTAAAATAGCTATTATTTTACCAATTATCTCTAGATTTTACGTTTAACCCACATAGTTTTATGATTTCTGTGATTCGCTTCTCGCGAGTAGCTTCTCGTTTAGCCTGATTGAGCCAGTATAAATACCCTTTTCGGTACGATGGACTGAAATTTTGATAGTTTTCATACGCTTTTGGATATTGGTCAAATGCTTGTTGTAAATCGTTTGGAATAATTAAATTTTCAACATCGTCTAACGCAGTCCACGAACCATCTTTGATCGCTTCAATCATTTTTAAAGAACCACTTTCGTGCATTTTATTTTCAGCAATGAGTTCTACAATATAGGTTTTGTTGAGTTTACTCCACACACTTTTGCGTTTGCGCTGACAAAAATATTGGCGTCTGCGTTCGTCGTCCAATTTTTTAACAGTGCTATCAATCCAACCGAAACATAACGCTTCTTTAACGGCTTCTTCCCAACGCATACTTTCCATTTCACTACTTACTTTGTAAAAAATGAGATGTACACCCGTTGACGTGTGATGATTTTCTTCTAACCATACTCGCCATTCTGTAGCATTTTTAAAATATAATTCTTCTTTTTCAGACATTGTTTATTATCTAAACGTTTTCGCAGGGAACACAATCAAACTTTCATGGCCATTTTTACCAACCGTAGCAATTCCGAAATAATAATTATCAATCACAATTCCGTTTAAGGTAAATTCCGTTACATCACCTACAAAGCGTGAATGTTGCCATTGTGGTGCTGTGGTATCTCGCCAATAAATTTTATAACCTGCTACATTTGGATCTTCAGATTTTTTCCAACGAAATTTAGCGCTTGGTTCTACAATTCCACCAATTTCCACCTCTTGTGGTGGTAATGGCGACCAAGCCAAACTAGCCAAGTTAATAGCATTTACAGCGGTTAATTTCTTTGCGTAAGCGAAATTTACACCTTCAATTACGTCACCATATTTGATACCGTTTTCTTCGCGAATATCTTGATGCTGGCGATTGTAATTTTCGTGCGCTTCCATAATTCGGATTCCCGCAAAACCTAAATCGTTAAACGGTCTGTGATGTCCACCACGACCAAAACGATCCAAACGATAAATTAGCATAGGATTCATTTCTGGCATGTAGGTTTTCACTTGTTTGTGTACATACCGCGCTAACTGTCGTGAAATTCCATCGACTTCACCACCATAAAAACGACGTGATCTACGCTGACGTTCGGTTTCGTTTGCAGGAACTGGTTCTGAAAAAATTCGGAATGAGCGATTATCTATTACACCGTCAACACCTTCGATATTTCCGATCATGTCATTATTTAACACGCCAATAATATCCCAGCCTTTTTCTTTTGCATATTTTGCTAATCCTTGTCCGCCAAATAGTCCTTGTTCTTCACCAGAAAGTCCCACATAAATGATGCTATTTTCAAATGTATAGTTGGATAAAACTCTCGCAGCTTCAATTGTTCCAGCCATTCCCGACGCATTGTCGTTGGCACCAGGCGCGTCTGTTGTAAAATCCATAGTATCGCTTGCGCGCGAATCAATATCGCCACTCATAATGATGTATCGGTTGGGGTATTTTGTTCCTTTCTGAATTGCAATTACATTTACAACCCAAGCATCTTTTGGCACCCGACGATTTCCTTCTTTCGTGACAAAATCTTTTTGATAAAATACATTCAAACAATTATCACAATTATTAGAAATTTTGTCAAATTCAGCTTTAATCCAGCGTCTTGCAGCACCAATTCCACGTGTTTCCGAAATGGTATCACTAAAGGTATTTCGCGTACCGAAGTTTGCCAATGTTTTGATGTCATTTTCAATACGATCAGCAGAAACGGCTTCTATAATGTCGTACAAACGTGGATCGGTTTGTGACATCGCGAAAGCAACTGAAAAGAGTAGGATAGTAGTGAGTATGTTTTTCATATAAATGGATTCTAAATTGTGTTTTTTGATTTGTTTATTCTTTGGAATAACTAAACGGAACAATTGCTGTACTACCATCTTTTTGACCGATAGCGACATAGACAATCATATTTTTTTCATCGATTTGCTCGAATGTCATTCCTTCAAAAATAGCTTTAGTTTTGGTGACTCTGATCAGTGGGAAATCGACGGTTTCGTTTTTTTCTTCCCAACCTTTAAGATTGTTGCCAAAATGTTTCAGTCGTAAGATGAGCGAATTATTTTCTTCGGTAATCGTTTCTATTTCATAAAAATTGACTTTTCCGTCTGAAATTAGTTTGAAAGTCGCCATCATAGAACCGCCCGAAGGTTCGCTCCAATTTTCTTCTGTAATGCCGCCAAATGCTTCGCCTTTCCAGTTTCCAGCAATCCAGCGAATGTTTTCAAGTTTCGGTTCAAGTGCTGTTTCAAGTTCACCAACGATAACTAATTTAGTATTTGATTTGTTTGCAGTAATTCGTGTAATATTATCAAATTTTTCTTTGTCGAACAGCTTGATAATTTTCCACTCCGTATCTTTTTTTGGATCCAATCGATACAACGCTTTTCCTTTTCCCATCAAAATAGAACCATCATTTAACCAACACATATCTTCTACATTTGGAATTGTATTCGTAATTCTTCTGACTTCTCCTGTTGTTGTATTTAAGGAACGAATTTCCCAAGCATCATTTTTCTTACTGATGTAACTCACCAAGTTTGTGTTTGGAATATTGTGTAACGAACGTCCAATATTGGTATCAACTGTAATGTGTGTATTCTTCTTAAAATTTGAAACGACTAATTTATGTGGTTCGCCCAATACAAAAGAAACTAAGATATTCTTGGAATTCCAAACATGATAGCCAATGACTAAATCTTTCAGCATGGCTTTGCTTTTTCCGCTTCGGTACCGATATAAATATTGTAAACCTGTAGTGTCCAATCGGATTGCTGAAATATCTTTGGTTGTTGGAATGCTTGTGGGCGAATATTCACTTCCTTGTTTGGTATCTGTCAACCATTTTTTTCTACCAGTACCAGTAGTATAAGAAAGAATATCTGTTTGTTTATTTCGCGTCGACGCGAATAAAATTGTGTTTTCGTATTGAAAGGAAGGCTGATTGTCATAACCTTCGTTATTAGAAATGTTTTTTCCGTTGGTGATTTCCAGTTGATTTCCATCTACTTTTAGATCAAACAGAAATAGTTCTGTATTTGGCTGACAATATATGACAAGCGGAAACGCAATTACTAGAAGTAGTAATAATCTTTTCATGTGGTTTGATTAGTTTGGTGATGGAAAGTTACACAATTTTGAAAAGAAGCCTTATATGTAGATGACTTTTTAACAAAATGGAGGTTTGTTGAAGTTTTAAATTTTAAATTAATTTCACTCAAAACCATCAACCTCAATAATTTCTCCCGAAGCCAAATCGTTCAAAAGTATATTTCCAATGCGAATTCGCAGCAATCGTAAGGTAGGAAATCCAACTTTTGCGGTCATTTTTCGCACTTGCCGAAATTTCCCTTCGGTCAACGTGACGGAAATCCAACTGGTAGGCCCGTGTCGCTCATCGCGCAATTTTTTGGTACGTACTTTGAATATTGGCGCAGGATTTAAAATAAAAGCTTCACACGGTAAGGTTTGGTATTTTTTACCATGAATGCCAATTTCGACACCTGTTTTTAACTGTTCAATGGCTGCTGGTGTAATGTCACCATCCACTTGTACATAGTATTCTTTTTCAACTTTTTTACTCCGAACTTGTTCGCTCATCATTCCGTCTGTTGTCAGAAACAACAAGCCTTCCGAGTCTTCATCCAAGCGTCCGATAGCCATAATGCCTTCTGGGAAATTGTGTAATTCTCCCAAGAGTTTTTTGTTTTTTCGTTTGCTTTGATTGTTGACAAATTGTGAAAGATACCCAAACGGTTTGTGGATAATAAAATGGCGATGTTTGGTCATAATTATTTTGTGATGAATCTACTATTTTTATTGTTGAAATCAAATTTTCATTGGACTAAAGCTAAAATATAGATAACCCGTTGTGCATTTTAAATTTAAAAGTATCGTAAAGCGTCAGTTCGAGTGATTTTGAGGCACGAAAAATCGTATCGAGAACCTATTTGGTGTAAAAAAGTTCTATTCTCGATACAAATTTTACTCATTTTCAATCGTAAAATTCAAAAATCGAATTGACGAATTTTATCAAAATGTACAACGGGTTATAGATAGAAACATTCTTGCGAAGAAAGTTCTTTTGAATCAACTTTATAACCTTTAACTTTACGAAATGTCAACACTCCAACTTATTTCGCTGTATGCGATGTCGTTTTTGTATGGTTTTGCAGGAATTAGTCATTTCTGGAAACCAAAAATATTTCTCAGCATTACGCCAAAATGGGTTCCATTTCCTGGAATGGTAAATAGTATGGTTGGTAATATTGAAATTGTGTTAGGAGTTTTATTGTTGTTTGAAGTGACTCGATCATTTGCCGCAATCGGAATTATTGCTTTATTGATTGCTGTGTTTCCTGCGAATATATATCATTTTCAAAAAGCAAGACGCAAAGGAAGAATGGTCATTCCAACCCTGATTCGATTGCCAATGCAATTACTTCTAATTTATTGGGCGTATACGTTTGTGTAGTTTGATTGAAAGATTGAAAGATTCAATGATTGAAAATTACAGCATTCATCCATCAATTAACAAAATAAGCGCGTACAATTCCTTTTTACATTCTTTCTAAAATAAAACTAATTGTAGTGACAATAGAGATTACAATACCAATGATTGCAATAAGCATTACTAAATTTCCAATTTTTTCAACCCAATAGGACGTGTCGCTAAAATTATAAGGTTCATTATCTTTGGATTTTAGCCCAAGGAAAGCTCTTAATTGTTGACTGTTAGTGAGTATTTTGCCAACGTAGAATAAAATTAGATCGTAAAGAATAGCTTGAAATAGGCTAATAATTGCGGATAGAATCATAAGTTGTTTTTTAGAAGTTTATCAAAAAAAGTTAGCGCAATTTGCTCATCACAAACCAAACTGCGGTGAATTCTTCAAAAGTGATTTCGCCATCAATGGTAAATAAAATATCATTGCTAAATGCGGAACGACCTTGATAGACGCTGCCGTTTTCAATAGTTGCCATGATATCGAAAGAAGAAATGGAATCGCCTCTATAAATAAGGTTATCTTGTATATTGAATAGAATATCGCCCTGAAAAAAAGAATTTCCTTTGTAGACTTTATCATTTTTTACCGTCGCAATTAAATCTTTTAAAAACGTAAAATTCCCTTTGTATATTTTTGAATTTTCGATGGTAAAAATAACATCTAATCTAAAAGTGGAATCACCTCGATATATTTTTCCATTTTCCACCGTACACACCAAATCTGTCCGATAGGTAGAGTTTCCTTTGTATATTTTTACTTGCGCCAACAGGGTGAATGCTGTGCAAAATAGGAGCGAAGTGATGAGTAACTTTTTCATGTTTGAAAGATAGGAAATTTATATTATTGAATGATTGAATAATTCAAAGATTCAATGATTGAAAAATCTGAAATGAACAATCGTACACGTCACTTTGAGTGATTTTTCGCAGTGGAATGATGAAAAATTGCATTTCGATAAACTCAGTAGCGCTATCGAGAAGTCTTACCACAAATACACGTTTTTTAGATTGATTAAACTATTTCTGATTGCTCTTTTTTACTATTCTTTGAAGGAAATATTTTGGAAACAATATACCCAACAAGCATCGCCAACGCAAATGAAGGTGCTAATACATCCAATTCAACAAAATAGGGACCAATTCCTTCCAAATCTGAGATCACAAATTTGAATAAGATTACGGACAGAAAACCAGTTATCATCGAAGCAATGGCTCCTTTTTCTGTATAGCCTTTCCAGAATAATGATAAAATAATAACAGGACAAAACGTTGCTGCAATTCCTGACCAGCCAAAGATCATAATCCAAAAAATTTGTCTGTCTGGATACAAATGATACAATAAAACAGCAATTCCAAGCGCAATCATCGCCATACCAAGTGTGACTAATCTCGAAATTTTCGTTAAGTCTTTATCTTTTAAATCGGGTCTGAATATTTTCTGGTAAAAATCACGTGTAACCGCACTTGAAGCCAAAATAAGCAGTGAATCAATGGTTGACATTATTGCCGAAAGTACAATGGCAATAAAGATTGCTACGAGAATTGTGGGCAAGAATTCGTTGGTAATCATGCTCAACACATCTTCTCCACCAGTTCCTAATATGGCTTCTGGATCTTGTCCTTCTTGTGTGAAATAAATTCGACCAAGAATACCAATTGTTACGGCTGCGGCATCTGTTAAGAGTGTAAAAAGCAGCGCCACCCATTTTCCTTTGTCAATCTCTTTTTCACTACTAATAGACATAAAACGGACATATACTTGTGGCGATCCTAAGAAACCTAATCCAATCATGGAGAAACCAAGAATCGTAAATACGTTCATCCATCCGTCATCACTTCTTCCCATGATTTGTGTCAGTGTTGGGTCAATAGCGTTTAATCCTTCGGTAATTCCCGCACCATGATCCATAGAGAACCACACCACAATTGGCAGTAAAACTAGGCCGAAAAACATTAAAATCCCTTGAAACATATCTGACCAAACGGCAGCTACAAATCCACCAATAAAAATATAAATCAGCACAATACTGAACCCAATGAGCACGCCAATTCGATAATCAATCCCAAGCATGGATTCAAACGCAATTCCTGTGACATCCATTTGTGATGCGACATAAATTACCACAAAAACCACTAACGCTGAAGCGGAAATAATTCGTAATGTATTTGTAGATGATTTGAAATGACTTTGTAAATAATCGGGTATAGTGATGGCTTTATATTCGTCAGATCGTCTTTTAAATCGTTTTGCCATAAATTGCCAGGAAAGAAAAACGCCGAGCAATTCTCCGGCAACTACCCAATATCCTGAATAACCCGCGATGGCGCCCATTCCTGTTAAACCAATTAAAAGCCATCCCGATTCGCCGGTAGCTCTCGCAGAAAACGCAACCGCCCAAAAGCCCATTTTTTTCCCTCCTAAATAATAATCGCTCATACTTTTAACTCTGCGTGAGGCTAAGATTCCGATTAAAAATAAAATGGCAACATAAATGGCAAGGACGGTAATTTTTGTAATCATGGATTGTTATTTTTGGTTACACAATACATAAAGTATTTTGCTAACCATTGGTTGAATATCGTATAAAACTCTGTATTTTTGGAATATACGGAACTTTATAGGGTATTCTTGTTATTTGATGTAAAGATTAAATAATTCAAAGATTGAAGCATTTAAAAATCTGAAATCAACAATCGTTAAATCAATTATCTGCTACAAATAAAGCCTCTTATATTTTAAGAAGTTGAACGTTCTTAAAATACAAAAGACTTTTTGTAATCTCTGTTTAGTGTGTATGTAATAGTATAAGCGTGTTTATTTCTAATTATGTAGAAGTAAGTGTTTTAACCGCCTATATACCACTCGTTTTCATCCACATCCAAGACCATGTTGGTTCGAACCAAACCCATTGCCAAACCTCAGGGGAATTACCACCTTTTAGCGTGTTTACTTCTTCCTTGTTTAGTGTTTGAATACCTTTCTTAAAATTTTCTAATTTTTTCATCGTTTAAATTTTTAATGGTTAGTTTCCTATTGTAGACATTTGCGTCTCGTTTTTATAAACAAAGAAAATTGTGAATTAAATACTTGACTTTGATTATGGTACAAATATCAATGAATACAACGGATTACGTTAGCGTAGTAGAACCTGTTTATGCAAATCAGGCTGAACTACCTGTTTTGAATTAAATGATTAAACAATTGAAAGATTGAAAATTAAATCATTAAACCTATTGAGAAGTTTTGCTACGAATGCACAAATTGTTTGTTGAACAAGTAAACAACTTGGGCTAGCTTGATGCAACTGGATTCCTTTTGATTTTATATTACAAAATTAATTGTAACAAAAAAGCCATCTCAGGGAGATAGCTTCATGTATATTTACTTTTTAGCTGAAGAATTATTCTGTAAACTGATCAGAAGTGACGGTTTTGACACAATCACCACTAAATTTATCACATTTTGTACACGCTTTTCCATCAGGTTTTGGAATACATCCAGTTGAGCTACTCGCGCAATTACTAGATGTACAGGATACACCTGCATATCTTAATTGATTCTTATTTTCTATTTTTAAAAGTGTCGTTGTCGTTTTATTACTATGTTTAGAAACTAAATAATATGAATCACCAATCTTTTTTAATTCTGTCGATTCAATCTTTATGGAAGATTTTGTTGCAGCAGTCAAATTCGTTTCTAACAGCTTAACAATTGCTTTTTCTTCTTTTTTATCTAACGAATATTCATCTAGTGATAATTCTTCTTGTGAACAGGCACAAATAAAAAGTGTAAAGAGCACTAATTTGATAAAGTTGGTAGTTTTCATGGTGTTATGTATTGATATTGAAACAAATATAAGATAAATATTACATATATGCAATGTGGTTTCCCGTAAGGAAATTATTTATTTTGTATATTGTGCGATGATTTATTTAAGCGAATTTAGAAATAAACTCATTTTCTAAAAATTTAATGAATTTGCACATATACACACTTCAAATATGCACCTTCTTTAAAACCAATCGGATGATCGCTATCGTGTTGCGTTTTTTCGATGATGGTATAATTGGCGTTGTATTTTTGTAGTGTTTCTTCGACCAAATCAAAAAATACTTCTGAAGTGACTCTGGAACTACAAGAAGCTAAGACTAGCATTCCTTTTTTCTGAACTAATTGCAATCCAAGATGCGTTAGTTTTTTATAACTCGCTAATGCTTTGTCAACTTCTGTGGCGCTTTTCGCGAATGATGGTGGATCAATCACCACAATGTCAAATTTCTTTTTTGTTATGGCAAGTTTGTCCAATTCTTCAAAAGCATCGCCCACAATCGTGTGATGAGTTCCTGAATATTGATTGAGTTTGGCATTGCTTTTTGCAATTTCGAGCGCAGGCGCACTGATATCTAAACTCGTGACAGACTTTGCACCGCCAACTAAGGCGTGAATAGAAAATCCGCCAGCATAGGAGAAAACATCTAAAACCGTTTTTTGGTTGGCAAGTTCCCCTACTTTTTTACGATTCGCTCTATGATCTAAGAAATAGCCTGTTTTATGACCGTGAATTACATTTGCGGAGAAATTTACGCCATGTTCTTTGAAAATAACAACCTCATTTTTCAGTTCGCCATCTAAAATTTGACCGTCTGTAAACTTGAATGGATTTTTCTCTTTTTGCACATTTCTGCTCAAACGTAAAACCGTAGTTTCCGCTTTACTCACTTTAATCAATTCAGGTAAAATGTCTTTTAAATGATAGAACCAAAACGAAGCGTATAGCTTTACTACAAGCACATTATCATACACATCCGCAACTAATGAAGGTAAGCTGTCATTTTCGCCATAAATGAGTCGGTAACTGTTGGTGTCGGTTTGTAATAGTGGAATTCTTTTTTGATATGCTTCCTTCACTTTTTTCGCAAACCATTCCGAATTGATCGTCACAGGAGAATTGGCGTGTAATATTTTAATACGGATTGGTGAATTCGGATCGTAAAAACCGCAGGCAAGAA
This sequence comes from uncultured Kordia sp., assembly GCA_964351775.1. Taxonomy (GTDB): domain Bacteria; phylum Bacteroidota; class Bacteroidia; order Flavobacteriales; family Flavobacteriaceae; genus Kordia. Next base: position 10,906 of record CAYGPQ010000006.1, read on the forward strand.
ATTTATTTTTTCTACTGTCAAATATCACCGCCAAATCACCTGATTTTCCTTCTTTGTTCTGTTTGATAATATTATTTTCAAAAACCCATGGATGTCCCTTTTTGACCAAGGTTTCTGTAGCGGATTTTAGTTTGATGGCAATTTTACTGGTTGGAATATTTGGTAATTCGATCAATTTTGTTGCTTTGTGATGATGTTGCGCAAAAGTACGGTTTTTGTTTAGAATTGAGATGTTAGTAGTGAGAACTTGCAGTTGTTCTCGTCATCCTATGTTTGCAAAAAGATAATTTTATTAATTCTTAAATTTAAAATCCCGTTAAAAAATACCATAATCCAAATATTATAAACATAGCGAAAAATATAAAAGTAATTACAGTAAAGATTGCCATAATCTTACCAAATTTAGCTTTTTTTTGTTGCTTTAATGGTACTAATCCCATCTTTTGAAGATGTGTGTTTATTTCAGCTATATGTAACTCTAAAGTATTCATTTTAATAGCTCCATTAAAATATCTTGACCAACTCCAAAAAGGAATTTTACCATTTGCAGTATCAAAAATTAGATGTAGACGTTTACGATTCTTAAAAAACGATAGCCAACTTTTCTTATTTAGGTCATGAAAAAATGAAAATCTATCATCATAAAAACATCCAGAATCATTAAATGTAATGAATTGGAACTCTTTAGTTTCATTAGGAATACTTATATCAAATGTTGTGATAAGAAAGTTGAGATATTCTTTCCATGAAAAACTTGTATCTTCATAAATAGAACGATAAAGAATAGTTTTTTGTAACATATTGTACTTTATTATTTGGTTTAATTCCCATTTAATACCTTCACTATGATCTATTCTAATTATTATGATCTTTGCATGAATAATAAGAAATTGAACAGTATATTGCCATTCATCATTAGATAAATAGGCACGTTTTGCGCCTAGTGTAGGATTAGATTCATTTGGTTTACCAATAGTAATAAATGAGGGTTTAAACATTTTTGAAAATAATACCTCGGCAGTGTCTATTATAGAAGGATCATTATTTACAGGAAATTTCTTGTCAAGACTAAAACCTCTTAGATATAATGTGTAGTTTTTAAGTTCTAGAAAATATTCAATTTTTTCAGGTAGTTTTGAGGACATTTTGAACAAAATATATAATCTAGCAATTGCAATAACACCTATGAAAATAACAACTCTAGCGACTGGTTTTGATCGAAGTATTGAATCAAGGGATAGGATTAGTAGCATGCAAATAATAATAGCAATAATTCCAATTATATATACGAGTTTAAAATTTTTCTTAGACATCAGACATATTTGTTCAGTAAGCTAATTAATTTAATATAATTACAAGTACGGTTTCCCATAATCCAACAAAAATAATTCGTGAATTCGTGGCACACTTCGACTCCGCTCAGTGTACTTTAGTTTATACTTCTAAAAAATCAACATAATACGCACACTGAGTCTTTCGGTTCAACTCAAGATAAACTTTGTCGAAGTGGAAGTGAAGGGCAATCAAAAAAGCCACCTCATTGAGATGGCTTTTCACAAACAACTAAATTCTAAAACCTATATTTTTTAGAATTATTTTAATTCCCTAGAAACAATATTCGTTTTCGGCGGTCATTTTTTCTGCAATTTGGTTACGTAAGGCAACCACGTTTGGCATGTTTGTATACTTTGTGAAACGTTTCAGTCCCATTAACATCATGCGTTGTTCATCACCTTCTGCAAAGGAAATGATTCCTTCTTTTGCTTTGGTGGAGATTTTTTCAACGGCGTTGAATAAGTTCAATCGTGTCATGGCAATTTGAAGTTCCTGCGCATCTTCTCCGAAGCGTTTTGCGTTTTTCTCTGTACGTAATAGAGACGATTCTACCATGTAGATTTCGATTAAGATATCTGCCGCCGCCATTAATAATTGTTGGTGTTCTTCTAATTGTGGTCCAAATTTCTGAACCGCCGAACCAGCAACCATTAGGAAGACCTTTTTCAGTTTCCCTAATAATTCTTTTTCTTCCGCGAATAATTCAGAATAATCTGGAATGTCAAATGAAGGAATTCCCATCAATTCGTCTGCAACTTTCATTGCAGGTCCTAATAAGTCAACATGACCTTTCATTCCTTTTTTAACCAACATTCCAACGGCTAACATTCGGTTGATTTCGTTCGTTCCTTCATAGATACGAGAAATACGCGCATCTCTCCAAGCAGATTCCATGGGTGTATCTGCCGAAAAGCCCATTCCACCAAAGATTTGGATTCCTTCATCTGTACAGTTTTGTACGTCTTCTGAAACTTTTACTTTTAAGATAGAACACTCAATGGCATATTCTTCCACACCTTTTAATTCCGCTTCATGATGTGCACTTCCTTCCGATTCACGAATGGCAATTCGATCTTCAATATTTTTTGCTGCTCTGTACGATCCCGATTCTCCAACGTAACATGCAGTTGCCATTTCGGCTAATTTTGCTTTGATCGCTCCAAATTTTGCAATTGGAGTTTTGAACTGAACACGCTCGTTTGCGTATTTTGTTGCTTCTGTAATGACACGACGTTGTGCATCTAAACAAGCCGCAGCCAATTTGATACGTCCAACATTTAACGCATTCATCGCAATTTTGAAACCGTTTCCTCTTTCAGAAAGCATGTTTTCTACAGGAACTTTGGTGTCATTAAAGAATACTTGACGTGTAGATGAAGAGTGAATTCCTAGTTTGTGTTCTTCTTCACCTAAAGTAATTCCGTTTGGATTTTCTTTGTCATATTCAACAATGAATCCTGTAATATTTTTGTCATCTTCTATGCGTGCAAAAACGATCATAAGGCTACAAAAACCTGCGTTTGAAATCCACATTTTCTGTCCAGAAATCAAATAGTGCTTTCCGTCGTCAGTTAAAACCGCTTTTGTTTTCCCTGAGTTTGCATCCGAACCTGCACCTGGTTCTGTTAAACAGTACGAACCAAACCATTCTCCAGTTGCTAATTTAGGAACGTATTTTTTCTTTTGTGCTTCTGTTCCGTATAAAGTAATTGGCATCGTTCCAATTCCGGTATGTGCACCAAAAGCTGTTGCTACTGAACCTGTTGCGCCAGAAATATAGTCACACACCAACATCGTAGAGACAAATCCCATTCCCATTCCGTCATACGCTTCAGGAACTGAGATTCCTAAGAATCCGAGTTCACCCGCTTTGCGCATGATTTCTTCGGTGAGTGCGTAATCTTTCTTCTCAAAACGTTCTTTTTTTGGCCATACTTCACGATCGATAAATTCTTTTACCGATTCTTTCATCATTTGCTGCTCCTCCGTAAAATCTTCAGGAGTAAATACGTCTTCACATTTTGTTTCTTTTACGAGGAATTGTCCCCCGCGTAAGATTTCCTTGTTTATTGTTTCCATTTTTTGTTGTAGATTTTAGAAAAGAGAAAATAGACTATAGACCTTAATCGAGACTATTTTGAAACCCCATTGTCATTCGTTGGAATTCTTCTATTTTTTCTTCTAGTTTTGTTAATGTATTGTTATTTATGTATTTTCTGTGTTTTGCCACTAATAATTGAGTTCCTAATTCAAAAGATGAACCTAGAGAAATATCTAGAAAGTGACTAAAAGATTTATTAGTTCTTGCTGAACCTTCCGCAATATTACTTGGCATTGAGACTGAACATCTACTAATTTGGGAACTTAAATCGAATCGCTCATGTTTTGGAAATTCAATTAACATATCTGAAATATCATTTGCGATTTCTAAACTCAGCTTCCAAATTTTTAAATTCTTGTAATTATGTCGTTTCTTAACAGCCATTCACGTCTTTATTCTCTGTTCTTATCTCTTTTTTCTGTTAAGAAAGAAATTCAAAAACGCCCGCAGCGCCTTGTCCAGTTCCTACGCACATGGTCACCATTCCGTATTTTCCTTGCATGTTACGCTTGCGCATTTCGTCAAATAATTGCACTGATAATTTTGCACCTGTACAGCCTAATGGATGTCCTAAAGCAATCGCGCCACCATTTACGTTTACGATGTCTTGGTTTAAATTTAATTCGCGCATTACGGCTAATGATTGAGAAGCAAAGGCTTCGTTTAATTCGATTAACTCAATGTCGCTTTGTTGCAATCCTGCTTGTTTTAGTACTTTCGGAATTGCTTTTACTGGTCCAATTCCCATGATACGTGGTTCCACACCTGCCGCTGCATAGTTGACCAAACGTGCAATTGGCTCTAGATTTAATTCTTTCACCATTTCTTCACTCATGATGAGTACAAATGCTGCACCATCACTCATTTGTGATGAATTTCCAGCTGTCACACTTCCGCCAGCAGCAAATACAGGACGCAATTTGTTTAAAACTGCCGTGCTTGTTCCTGCTCTTGGTCCTTCATCTTTGGTTACAGTGTAACTTTTGGTTGCTTTTTTACCATTCGCATCAATATATGTTTCATCCACAGTAATTGGGACGATTTGATCTTGAAAACGATCTTCCGCTTGTGCTTTTAATGCTTTTACATGTGAATTGAAAGCAAATTCATCTTGATCTTCACGAGACACCTTGAATTGGTTGGCAACAGCTTCCGCCGTATTTCCCATTCCCCAATAATAGTCTTCATGACCTGCTTTTACGATGTCGTAGTTTAATTCCGTTTTGTATCCTGTCATCGGAACAGCGCTCATACTTTCCGCGCCACCTGCAATGATACAATCGGCCATTCCTGATTGAATTTTCGCGGCTGCAATTCCAATAGTCTCTATTCCTGAGGAGCAAAAACGGTTCACCGTCACACCTGGAACATCCACAATGTCTAATCCCATCAACGAGATTAAACGTGCCATGTTGAGTCCTTGCGAACCTTCTGGCATTGCGTTTCCGACAATGACGTCATCAATGCGTTTTTTGTCAAAATTTGGCAACTCATTCATCATGTATTGAATGGTTTCTGCTGCCAATTCATCTGTTCTTTTAAATCTGAACACACCTTTTGGTGCTTTTCCAACGGCGGTTCTGTATGCTTTTACTATGTATGCTACTTTGTTCATAGTTCTATTGTTTATTTTTGAAAACGAGAAGCTAGAGTCTAGATGTCTAGAAATTAGACTAGTCACCTATATTATCTATAAACTTTCCCAACATTTTTTGAATTTGTAATATTTTATTTTCTAACTCTTCAAATTTACTTTTATCCAAGTAGCCTTCATGAAATGAAACAATTAATTGTGTTTCCCATTCAAAGGCTGAACCTAGACTATTTTCTAGATATTTTTTAAAATGTCTATTTGTACTTTTACTAGAGCCTTCTGCAATATTTGAAGGAATAGAAAGTGCACATCTGTTCATTTGAGTAACTAAATTGAATTTTTCGATGTCTGGGAATGTTTTGGTCAATTGATAGTTTTGACGCACAAGCGTAATACCATCTTGCCAAATTTTTAATTTTTTAAAATTATGTCGTCCCATAGTCTAAAATCTATACTCTAATTGTCTAGTCGTCTAATTTCTAAGCGGCTTGCCCGTCTTCAACATGTGCTGAATACGTTCTAAGGTTTTTCGTTCTGTACATAAACTCAAAAACGCTTCACGTTCAAGATCTAGTAAGTAATCTTCAGTAACCAATGTTGGTTCGGATAAATCGCCACCAGCCATTACATACGCAAGTTTGTTAGCAATTTTATGATCGTGTTCACTGATATATTTACTCGCTTCCATAGCATCCGTTCCAACTAAGAACATTCCTAAGGCTTGTTTTCCAAGTACTTTTACATCTGTTCTACGTGCAGGTTGTGTGTATCCAGATTCTGCCATGAGTTTCGCATGCGCTTTTGCTGTCGCGATTTGACGATCTTTATTCACAACGACCACATCTTTACCTTTTTGTAAAATTCCCATATCGAATGCTTCATAAGCAGACGTTGCTACTTTTGCCATTCCGATGGTTAGGAAATATTCTTGCAATACGTTTAATTCTACATCACCTTTTCTGAATGTGTCCGAAGCTCTCAACGCCATTTCTTTGGATCCACCACCACCTGGAATTACTCCCACGCCAAATTCAACCAATCCAATATACGTTTCCGCTGCAGCGACTACTTTGTCAGCGTGCATAGAAAGTTCACATCCGCCACCAAGTGTCATCCCGTGTGGAGCAACTACTACAGGAATAGAGGAGTAGCGCGCACGCATCATGGTGTTTTGGAACATTTTGATGGCTAGGTTTAACTCATCATATTCTTGCTCGACAGCCATCATGAAAATCATTCCGATATTGGCTCCTACAGAGAAATTAGCCGCTTGATTTCCAATGACTAATCCTTGAAAATCTGTTTCTGCTAAGTCAATTGCTTTGTTAATTCCTTGTAAAACGCCACCACCAATAGTGTTCATTTTCGATTGGAATTCTAAGTTTAAGATTCCATCGCCTAAGTCTTCGATTACAGCCTCACTGTTTTTCCAAACTTCATTCGATTTGCGAATGTTATCTAGAATGATGAAGGCATCCTGACCAGGTTTTTTAGTTTGTGCTTTCGCTGGAATATCATAATAATACGTTGCGCCGTTTTTTACTGTATAGAATTTTGTTTCTCCAGCAGCAACCATTTCTATTACCCAAGCAGCAGGTTCTTTTCCTTCTGCTTTCATGAGTTCAATTCCTTTTTCGATACCGATGGCGTCCCAAATTTCAAACGGTCCATTTTCCCATCCGAAACCTGCTTTCATGGCATCATCAATTCGGTATAATTCGTCTGAGATTTCAGGAATTCTATTTTGAACATACGCAAACATTGCTGCGAAATTTTTGCGGTAGAATTCACCCGCTTTATCTTTTCCACCCACTAATACTTTGAAGCGATCAATTGGCTTGTCAATTGTTTTTGTGAGTTCTAACGTCGCAAATTTTGCTTTTTGATTACTTCTGTATTCTAATGTATTTAAGTCTAGCGACAGAATTTCAGAGCTTCCATCATCGTTCCTTACTTTTTTATAGAAACCTTGTCCTGTTTTGCTTCCCAACCATTTGTTTTCCATCATGGTTTCGATGAACGTTGGAAGTTTGAATAAGTCGTGTGCTTCGTCTTCAGGACAGTTTTTGTAAATTCCGTTCGCAACATGAACCAACGTATCTAATCCAACCACATCAACGGTTCTAAACGTAGCTGATTTTGGACGACCAATTACAGGGCCTGTTAATTTATCAACTTCTTCAATAGTTAAACCTAATTCTTTTACTTGGTGGAATAAGCTCTGAATTCCGAAGATTCCAATTCTGTTTCCAATAAATGCTGGCGTATCTTTTGCTAAAACGGATGTTTTTCCTAGGAATTTTTCTCCGTACATCATTAAGAAGTCTGTTACTTCTTGTTTACAATCAGGTCCAGGAACTACTTCAAATAGTTTTAAATAGCGTGGTGGATTGAAGAAGTGCGTTACGGCGAAATGTTGTTGAAAGTCTTCACTACGACCTTCATTCATGAAGTGAATTGGAATACCAGAAGTGTTGGACGTAATTAACGTTCCGGGTTTTCTGTGTTTTTCAATTTGTTCAAATACTTTTTGTTTGATGTCTAATCGTTCTACAACAACTTCAATAATCCAGTCAACAGCTGTTATTTTGTGCAAATCATCTTCTAAATTTCCTGTGGAGATTCTATTGGCGAATTTCTGGGAATAGATAGGAGATGGTTTAGATTTTAAGGATGCCATAAGATTGTCATTGACCATTCTATTACGCACCACTTTATCAGCAAGCGTTAATCCTTTTGCTTGTTCTTTTTCGGTAAGTTCACGAGGTACAATATCTAACAGTAATACCTCAACTCCAATATTTGCAAAATGACAGGCAATCCCAGAACCCATGATTCCAGAACCGATGACTGCTATTTTGTTAATTGATCGTTTCATCTTTTTTTCAATTTTTAATTTGTTAGCCAAAATTTACTTTGTAATGAATTAAGTAGATTTTTGAATGATTTTATGGTTATTTGGTATGCTCTAAAGTTACTTCCATATCGGAAGGATAGATTTTTTTATTGCTGATGAGTTCCAGAATGACTTCTGATACTTCATAGAAATTTTTTAGTTTTTCTTCACTAATATTTGCTCTAATCGCGTCGTTAAAACGCAATACCGTTGTTTTAGAAACGGCACGCATTTCTCTTCCGAAATCGGTTAGACATATTAATACACTACGTCCATCTTTTGGGTTTTTTTTACGGTAGATGAGTCCTTTTTCTTCCATACCTTTTAAGGTGCGAGAAAGGCTTGTGGCTTCCATGCCCATTTTTGGACCTAATGTGGTTGATGGTGTTCCTTCTTCTTGATCAATACTCAATAATGTGAAACCAGTTGCCATGGTGCTGCCAAATTTTCCAGCCTCTTCATTGTACATTTTGGAGATGGCTTGCCAAGTGGCTCTCATTACGTGATCTATCGTTTTTTCTTTCATATAGTTGTTTGGTCTTCAAATATATGAAAAATTTATTATGCACGCATAGTAAAAAAGAAAATAATTTTATGAATTTGCTAAAAAATTAGCAGACGGTGTAGGAGTAATGCAAAAAATCTGCGTGTTATCGAGAATTTAGCAGAATTTTTGTGAGGTAGTAAGTTATAAAAAAAACCGTTCAAGAAGCTTGAACGGTTTTGATTTTATGCACGATCGTATATTTTTTCGCAGTAGTCTTTGTAAATTTCTTTGATGACTTTTCGCTTCATTTTCATCGTTGGTGTTAGTTCGCCACCATCAATAGACCAAACTTTTGGAATGAGTTCAAAGCGTTTGATTTGTTCCCACTTTCCGAAGTTTTCGTTGGCTTCATCTACTTCTTTTTGAATCCGTGAAATGATTTCTTCCGAAGCACATATTTCTTTTTCAGAAGTTCCGATGTTTTTCTTTTTCTTTTCAATCCAACCTTTTATAAATTCAAAATTAGGTTGAATTAACGCAGCGGGCATTTTTTCGCCTTCACCAATCACCATAATTTGTTCGATGAATCGCGATTCTTTGAATTTGTTTTCAATTAAGGCAGGAATTACATATTTTCCACCAGAGGTTTTAAACATATCTTTTTTACGATCCGTGATTTTTAAGAAACCATCGTCGCTGACTTCACCAATATCTCCTGTATGAAAATATCCGTCAGACATGACACTTGCCGTTTTTTCAGGATCTTTATAATATCCTTGCATAACGTTTGGACCTTTGACTAAGATTTCTCCGTCACTTGCAATTTTCACTTCTACATTATCAATGACGCGTCCTACAGTTCCCACTCTAAATCCGCCACCGCGTACATCATTTACTGTGACAACAGGCGATGTTTCTGTCAATCCGTAACCTTCCATGATTGGAATTCCAGCCGCGGCAAAAACACGTGTTAAACGCGCTTGTAGTGGCGCACTTCCAGAAACCATCAGTTCAAGATTTCCGCCTAAACCTTCTTGCCATTTGCTAAAAATTAATTTTCGAGCAATTTTAAGTTGCATTTCATACCACCAACCGTTTTGTTTGTATGGTTTGTATTTTAGACCGAGTTCTATTGCCCAGAAGAATAGTTTCTTTTTTATTCCTGTTAAGTCAGCTCCTTTTGCATAAATTTTGTCATATACTTTTTCGTATAAACGAGGAACAGCCGTCATTACATTTGGCTTCACTTCTTTTAAGTTATCACTGATTTTTTCAATAGATTCCGCAAAGAAAATTTCAATTCCACAATATTGATATAGGTACAAAATCATGCGTTCAAATACATGACATACAGGTAAAAAACTTAACGCTCTAGCTTGACCTATGTGTAGTGGAACTCGTTTCTGACTGTCTAATACATTAGAAACCAAGTTACTATGTGATAGCATGACACCTTTTGGTTGTCCAGTAGTTCCTGAAGTATATATTAAAGTCGCTAAATCTGCAGGCGTTACGGCATCTTTTCTAGCTTGTAATTCGTCATTATTACTGGTATCTTCTCCAGATTCTTTCACTTTTGACCAATTGGTTTCACCAGTGATTTCATCAAATGTATATATGCCTTTTAGTTGGGTATTTCCTTTAATAGCGTTTAGCTTTTCAACAATTTCAGCATCCGAAGCAAAACAGTAAATAGATCCAGAATGATTTAAGATATATTCATAATCTTCTTGTGAAATTGTAGGGTAAATAGGGACATTTTGCGCACCAGTTTGCAAAATTCCTATATCCATAATGTTCCATTCCGTTCTGTTGGTCGATGATATTACTGCAATTTTATCATTTGGTTGCACACCTAAACGCAATAAACCTCGACTAATAGCATTTGCTTGATCTATATATTCTTGTGTGGATGTAGAAGTCCATTGTCCATTAACGAAAGAAGTTAATGATTTTGCTAAGGGATAATTTTCTAGTTGATAATAAGGAAAATCAAAAAGGCGGGTTACATTCATCATTCTCTGATTTGGTTTTTGTATGAAATTGCAAAATAGGAAAATAGTTGACCATTTTCAAAGGGAATGTTAAAAAAGCACACATTTTTATGAGAAATTTATAATTCACTATCAGTTAGATAGTAATTTAGCTTTTCCATGATGAATTATGCACAATAAAAAAGACCTGCTTTTCGGCAAGTCTTTTTTTATATTTTTTGGTTGATAATTTTACTTATTTTTTCGCTTCAATCCACTTTCTTGCATTCACAAACGCTTCCAACCAAGGCGAAACTTCATCTTTTCGTCCTGCTGGATAATTTGCCCAATTCCATTGGAATGTAGAACGTTCAATATGTGGCATCGTAACCAAATGTCTTCCGGTTACATCACATAACATGGCTGTATTAAAGTCTGATCCGTTAGGGTTTGAAGGATAACTTTCATAACCGTATTTGGCAACAATATTATAATCTGTTTCCGAAAGTGGCAAATCAAACTTTCCTTCTCCGTGACTGATCCAAACACCTAAAGTTGTGCCTGCCAAGGTAGAAAGCATGACTGAATCATTCTCTTGAATCTTCACAGAAGTAAACGCGCTTTCGTGTTTTTGCGAATCGTTATACGTCATTTTTCCATGTGTTTCATGCTCCGGATTGATAACTTCCAATTCCATAAACAATTGACAACCATTACAAATTCCAACTGAAAGTGTATCTTCTCGCTTAAAGAAATTTTTCAAGGCTGTATTTGCTTTCTCATTATACAAAAATGCGCCTGCCCAACCTTTTGCCGAACCTAACACATCCGAATTCGAAAACCCGCCAACAGCGCCAATAAACTGAATATCTTCCAAGGTTTCACGCCCCGAAATCAAATCAGTCATGTGTACATCTTTTACATCAAAACCAGCCAAATACATCGCGTTTGCCATTTCGCGTTCAGAGTTTGAACCTTTTTCACGAATGATGGCGGCTTTTGGCTTCTCGACTGCGCTCGAAGTGACACTTTCTAATTTGCCAGTGAAATGTGTTGGAAATGTATATGTTAACGGTTGATTCTTAAAGTTTTCGTATCGCGCTTGCGCTAGATTGTTCGCGGTTTGTTTTTGATCGAGTAGGAACGAGGTTTTATACCAAGTACCTCTCGTTTCATTTACATCAAACGTGAAATTTTGATCGTTATTTTTAATGTTGACAGTTGCCGTATTCGTTACATTTCCAATATTGAAAAATTCAATCTTGTTCGATTTCAACGTTTCTTCGACACTTTCATCAGCTTGAAAAACGATTCCTGCATTTTCAGAAAATAATACTTTGATGGAATCTTCTTCTCCTATACTTGAAATATCTAGGTCTGCGCCTAAATCAACTTCGGCAAAGCACAATTCTAACAATGTTGTGATCAATCCGCCAGAAGCGACATCGTGTCCAGCGATAATTTTATCGTCTTTTATTAAATTTTGAATCGTATTAAAAACCGTTTTTACATACGCCGCATTTTGAACATTTGGCGCTTCGTTTCCAATCGTATTTAATACCTGATTGAACGAACTTCCACCCAATTTAAAATCGTCTTGAGAAATGTTGATGTAATAGATATTTCCACCATTTTGTTGTAAAACAGGTTCTACAACTTTCGTAATTTCACTGCAATTTCCTGCCGCAGAAACAATCACCGTTCCCGGAGAAATCACTTCGTCATCACCATATTTTTGCTTCATTGATAAGGAATCTTTCCCTGTTGGAACATTGATTCCCAAATCGATTGCAAATTCTGAAATTGCTTTTACAGCTTCGTATAATCGTGCATCTTCACCTTCGTTTTTACATGGCCACATCCAGTTAGCAGATAATGAAACACTTTGTAAATTATCTTTTAATGGCGCCCAAATAATATTGGTCAACGCTTCTGTGATCGAATTTCGACTTCCAGCCACCGGATTGATCAATCCAGCAATAGGCGAATGTCCAATAGACGTTGCAATTCCTTCTTTTCCGTTATAATCGAGTGCCATGACACCCACATTATTCAATGGAATTTGTAATGCGCCTACACATTGTTGTTTGGCAACTTTTCCACCAACACAACGGTCTACTTTATTTGTTAACCAGTCTTTACAAGCAACCGCTTCCAGCTGTAATACTTGGTTGAGGTAGATGTGTACATTTTTAGTTTTATATCGTGAATTTTTATAATTACGTTCAATCGTCACATCATTCATGATGGTTTTCGGAGAACTTCCAAACATATCACTTAATGCTAAATCCATTGGTTTGTCGCCTGTACTTTTCGATTCAAATGTAAAACGATCGTCGCCAGTAACATCTCCAACTGTATACATTGGTGAACGTTCACGCTCTGCAATTTTCTGAAGTGTTTCTATGTGTTTTTCGGCAATCACCAATCCCATGCGTTCTTGCGATTCGTTTCCGATGATTTCTTTCGCGGAAAGTGTCGGATCGCCCACAGGCAATTTGTCTAAATCAATTTTACCGCCAGTTTCTTCTACTAATTCCGACAAGCAGTTTAAATGTCCGCCAGGCCCATGATCGTGAATGGAAACGATGTAATTTTCTTTACTTTCCACCATGCCACGAATAGCGTTTGCCGCCCGTTTTTGCATTTCAGGATTCGAACGTTGTACTGCATTTAATTCAATTCCTGTGGAGAACGCGCCTGTATCTGCGGAAGAAACGGCAGCACCGCCCATTCCAATTCGGTAATTTTCACCACCAAGAATTACGATTTTATCGCCTTCTTTTGGCGCTTTTTTGATCGCTTGAGAAGCTTTTCCATAGCCAATTCCGCCAGCTTGCATGATGACTTTGTCATACCCTAATTTTCGAGCTTTTGCCGAACTTGAAGCATCATTTTCTTCGTGTACAAACGTTAATACAGAACCACAAATTAACGGTTGTCCAAATTTGTTTCCAAAGTCAGAAGCACCATTTGAAGCTTTGATTAAAATGTCAACTGGTGTTTGATACAACCAATCTCTAGCTTTAAACTTTTCTTCCCAATATCTTTTTTGTTCTAAACGTGAATAGGAAGTCATATATACAGCCGTTCCAGCTAATGGTAATGAACCTTGTCCGCCAGCTAATCGGTCTCTAATTTCTCCTCCAGAACCAGTTGCCGCACCATTGAAAGGTTCTACGGTAGTTGGGAAATTGTGTGTTTCCGCTTTCAGCGAGATGACAGATTCAAATTCTTCAACACCATAAAAATCTGGCTTATCTGCTGTTTTTGGTGCAAATTGCGTCACTTTTGGCCCTTTTATGAATGCTACGTTGTCTTTATAGGCAGAAACAATATCGTTTGGATGTTGTTTGGAGGTTTCTTTGATGAGTTTGAATAATGACGTTGGTTTTTCTTCGCCGTCAATGACGAATGTTCCGTTGAATATTTTATGTCGGCAGTGTTCTGAATTGACTTGCGAGAAGCCAAATACTTCGGAATCAGTTAATTTTCGACCTATTTTTTCAACAAGTTGTTCTAAGTATTCAATTTCTTCAACATTTAACGCCAAACCTTCTTGTTCATTATATGCGGCAATATCTTCAATGTCTAAAATTGCTTCTGGTTCAACATCAATGGTAAATGTATCTTGGTGTAATCCGTTGAATTTTTGAGAAATCATTGGATCGAACTCTGTAAAATCTTCAGCCACTGCTTTAAATTCTTCAATTCGGATGATACCTTTAATTCCCATATTTTGGGTAATTTCTACGGCATTTGTACTCCAAGGTGTAATCATTGCGGCTCTAGGACCAACAAAAAAAGCATCTAATGATGCTTGTGCTAGTTTCGATGCGTTGCCAAAAAGCCAGTTGAGTTTTGCAACGTTTTCTGTTGATAATTCTTTTACTGTTTGTACAGCAAACACTTTGCTGTGCGCGTTTCCAAAGAAATGAATCATTATGTAGTTGTTTGTGTTGTTGTTTTTAAAAGTGCAAATTTAATCTATTTAGCGATAATTCAACTCAAAATTGATCGTATAATTTAGGAGTTATTCACGAGGTTTTGAACAGGCTAGATTGGTTAGACTTTCTTGGACAAGTTAGCATCTCGACTGCGCTCGATGTGACACGTTAAATTTTTAGACTTGTAGGGTCTTTAGATTATAAAGCGCGTCATTACGAAAGTTTTGGAGAAACTTGTGGCAATCTGTTTTTTTAAATCATTCAATTCGCATTATCATACGCTTCTTTGATCCAATTTTTTACATTTTCAGAAATATCATCAATACTAGATAAACGAATTCTGTGAGTGCACATCGCACTAAAACTTCCTGAGTTTTCTAGAATGCCTTCCGCTTCTTTGCCTTTTAGATTTAAACCTAAATCAAGTCTTGTTTTGGTAGATGGTTGAATGATCACGAATTGTTTTTTTCTACGAACACTTACATACGCTTTTTTTGGTGCAAACTCTATATCATTCCCCAAGGTTTCTATGTATGATTTTAGCGTGTCATAGATAAGTTTTAAAGCTTCCTTTTTTTCATATTGTACACTCACAAAATCAACAGTCTGTGTTTTGTCTTCTTTGGATAAATGGACAATGGTATTTGCAAAACCATGTGTAACACCATGTTCCTTTTTGAGAAAGTTAACAGCTTCAGAGTGTTTTGTAAATGTTTTTTCTTTGAGAATCGCTATCCAAGCATCTAATGATTTTCCTGTTTTTTCAGGCATGTTTGCAATCATGGTTTCGAGTGCTTTGTCCATAATGAGAAGTTTTTAGTGGTTTGAAATGTCAAGATATACATTCTGATGAAAATCAAAAAAAATATTGAATAGGTTTTTGTATATTACTGACATAAATTTTTAAACAACATAATGTATACAAGAAGAATATTTCCTGTGTCTGGCGTTTTAAAATGGACGCGTAGGCATATTTTTTTATTTCTCATTTTAGCCACCATTCCTGTCATTCTGTTTGATATTTTAGGAATGAAATGGTTTCGAGTTCCTTGGTTGCCCTTAGGAGTTTTGGGTACTGCCGTTGCTTTTATTGTCAGTTTTAAGAATAATGCTTCGTATGATCGTTTGTGGGAAGCTCGAAAAATTTGGGGCGGCATTGTAAATACATCTCGTTCATGGACCATTATGGTGAAAGATTATATTACGAATGATTTTGCTGAGAATTCTATTTTAGAAAAAGAATTATATGCCATCAAACGTGAATTGGTGCATAGACATGTGGCTTGGTTGACGGCGTTGCGGTATCAATTGCGAAAAGACAAACCGTGGGAAATGCATTTGAAGAACAAACGATCGAATAGAGAGTTTCGTTCCCGGAAATACAAAGTTTGTGAAGATGAGGAACCAATTTCAGAAGTGATTAAACCCTATATTTCCAAAGAAGAATATGATGAAATATTTGCCAAAGGAAATCAAGCTTCGCAATTAATTGGAATTCAATCCAAACGCTTGAAAGAGTTAAAACAAAAAGGACTGATTGATGATTTCCGCCACATGGAAATGACGAATGTGTTGGTAGAATTGTACACATTGCAAGGAAAAAGTGAGCGGATTAAAAACTTTCCATATCCGAGACAGTTTGCTACGTTAAACTATATTTTTGTGTGGATTTTTATTATTTTATTACCTTTCGGGATCATGGAAGGTTTTGAAACTATTGGCGATCATATTACACGAGATTTAGCGGCACATACGTCTACTTTTTCGACAATTCATCATATTCAAGAATTTATAGCAAGCCATTTTGAATGGTTTTCCATTCCGTTTAGCACCTTATTAGCATGGGTTTTTCACACTATGGAAGCTATTGGAGAAAATACAGAAAATCCTTTTGAAGGCGGACCAAATGATGTGCCAATTACGGATATGAGCAGAGGAATTGAAATTGATATTAGAGAGTTGATTGATGATACCGATATTCCTGCGCCTTACGAATGGAAAAATCATATTGTCATGTAGACAAAATTTAATTAAACCATATATTTATGAAAGATCAAAAAACTCCTGAAGAGAAAGCTAAAGCAGCTGCCAAAAGACAAAAGAAGATTCTGAAACGTCTGAAAGAAGGAAATGTACGTTTTCAAAAAGATAAATTAGAAGGGAAAAATCAAGATAGTAAGCAACGTAAGAAATGGAATAAGACACAAGAACCTTTTGCAATTGTGTTAAGTTGCGCAGATAGTAGAGTAGTGCCAGAACTTGTTTTTGATACAGGTTTAGGAGAATTGTTTGTAGTACGTGTTGCGGGAAATGTAGCGAATACAGATTCCATTGCAAGCATAGAATATGCAGTGGCTGTCTTAAAATGTGAAGTAATTGTAGTGTTGGGTCACGAAGGTTGTGGAGCCGTTGGCGCTGCAATGGACGGAAACGATATGGGCTATAATTTAAACCATTTATTGGTAAATATTTTGCCAGCTGTAAAAGCTTGCGGATGTGGTGCTTCGAAAGATAATGTAATTGTTGAAAATGCCTTGCATGCGGCTAATGAATTGACTGATCGTTCTGAAATTATTAGCAAAGCAGTGAGGAAATCAAAATTAAAAATTCATACAGGATATTATCATTTAGAAAGTGGAAAAGTAGAATTTAATAAAAAGTCTCCTTGTAGAGAGAAGAAAGATGCTTAATGTAAATTATGAATTATAAATGTTAAATTTTAGACTTTTGTAAATCATTGAATATATAACCAAAAAACGCACTGAAATTTCAGTGTGTTTCTTGTTTTATGCAATTATAAGAAACTAAATGTTACCATAGGAATGTACTAAAATACAATAAATGAAAATATGCATTGATTCTACATTTTTCTTCGTTCACTCTAAGAAAATACGCTTTCATTGATTTTTTTTCTTACAAATGTGATTTTTTGGTTAAATTGAAATAGAAAGTATTGAATATATACTTTGTAAAATAATTATGAACCAATAAAACCATATTATGTGTAAACAAGAAGAAAAATGTAAAGAATGCTTAGGAGATTTTGAACATCGAAATGATCCTAAAAAAATCTTAGAACGTTTGAAGTCTGGAAATAAACGCTTTGCTCCTCTCCTAGAAATTGAAATACCTTCTATTCCTAATGAAGAGTGTAAGTGTGAATGTGAATGTAAGTGTAATTCTAATTTTATGATTCATCCAAATCAATCTACTAAAAGAAGAATTGATACAGAAAAAGGTCAAAAGCCTTTTGCTATTGTATTAACTTGTGCAGATAGTAGAGTACCGCCAGAATTGATTTTTGACACGGGTATAGGCGATTTGTTTGTTGTGCGTGTTGCAGGAAATATAGCCAATACTTCTTCTATTGCTAGTATTGAGTATGCAGTAAAATATTTAGAATGTAAATTTATTTTGGTTTTAGGACATGAAAATTGCGGTGCGGTTGAAGCTGCTATTGATGCTGCTAATCAAGATTTTAACTCAATACCAATAATAACGCCACCACCAAAATACTATAGTGATAATTTGAGTCATTTAATCGGGCATATTTTACCAGCTGTGAAGGCTTGCAAGTGTAAATCCAAAGGAGATTTAAAAAATATTACTAAAAAAAATGTACTTCATAGTATTTCAGAACTTAATCGATGTTCTACAATTATTAGAAATGCTAATGTTAAATTTTGCCCAGCATATTATAATTTAAAAACTGGAGTTGTAGATTTTGATTTTGAATCAAAATGTGAATAAGCATAAACCAAAAAAACGCACTGAAATCTCAGCGCGTTTTTTTTGATATTATATAATTATAAGAAACGATTATTTCATCGTACCTACCATATTTTCTGGTTTTACCCATTGGTCATATTCTTCTGGCGTTACGTATCCTAAATTGACAGCTTCTTCACGTAATGTAGTTCCGTTTTCATGCGCTGTGTTCGCAATTTCGGCAGCTTTGTAATATCCAATTTTTGTATTTAATGCAGTTACTAACATTAATGAATTGTTGACCAATTCGTTGATTCTTGCATGATTTGGTTCAATTCCAACCGCGCAATTTTCGTCAAAACTTACACAGGCATCACCGATTAATTGTGCCGATTGTAATAAGTTGGCAATCATCATTGGTTTGAAAACGTTCAATTCGTAATGACCTTGTGTTCCACCAACCGTAATCGCAACATCGTTTCCGAAAACTTGTGCACATACCATGGTAATTGCTTCACATTGTGTTGGATTTACTTTTCCGGGCATAATAGAACTTCCTGGTTCGTTAGCCGGAATGATCAATTCGCCAATTCCTGAACGCGGTCCGGAAGCCATCATACGAATATCATTCGCAATTTTGTTTAAAGAAACTGCCAATAGTTTTAAAGCATTGTGTGTTTCCACTATTGCATCGTGTGCAGCCAAGGCTTCAAATTTATTTTCTGCCGTTACAAAAGGCAATTCTGTAAAACGCGCGATGAATTCAGAAACGCGCTTCGCATATCCTTTTGGTGTGTTTAATCCTGTTCCAACCGCAGTTCCGCCTAATGCCAATTCGCTTAAATGTGGTAAGGTATGTTCTAAAGATTTTAAACCGTGATCTAGTTGTGAAACATATCCAGAGAATTCTTGTCCTAATGTCAACGGTGTAGCGTCCATTAAGTGTGTTCTTCCGATTTTTACAACATTTTTGAATTCTTCCGATTTCTTTTTGAGAGTATCTCGTAATTGTGAAACCCCCGGAATGGTATTTTCCACAATCTTTTTATACGCAGCAATGTGCATTCCTGTTGGAAATGTATCGTTTGATGACTGTGATTTGTTAACGTCATCGTTTGGCTGAATGGTTTTTTCGCCTTCACCAATCACTTTTCCTGCTAGTTGATGTGCTCTGTTGGCAATCACTTCGTTCACATTCATGTTGGATTGCGTTCCCGAACCTGTTTGCCATATGACTAAAGGAAACTGATCATCGTGTTTTCCGGCTAAGATTTCATCACAAACTTCAGCAATCATATCTCTTTTTTCAATAGGCAACACTCCTAATTCACAGTTTGTAAACGCTGCGGCTTTCTTTAAATAAGCAAATCCGTAGACAACTTCTAGCGGCATGCTTGCGGGCGCGCCAATTTTAAAATTATTTCTTGAACGTTCTGTTTGTGCTCCCCAAAGTTTATCTGCGGGAACTTTCACTTCGCCCATAGTATCTTTCTCTATTCTATATTCCATGATGTCGATGGTTTTTTCAAGGTGCAAATTTAAAGATTTTACATGTAGGAACGTAGTTTTTTTATTTTTTTATAATGAAAAAGGGTATCGTTTTTTTGGCACATCATTTTAGAAAATAAGATATAAAATTAGTTGGATGCGCAGATGACGATGACTTTAACGATAGACAAGAAGTATTTATATTGTTAATAATTCTAACCGTTTCAGTATGAAAATTTAATATAATACAATATCTTTGCAATTGAATTCGATAAATTCCGGAAAATATGTTTGAATTTGATCAATATTTAGGCTTTTTAGCTTTCTTAACTATTTTAACCATTGGATTTTGGTTAATGATTCTCTTGTTGACGTTTATTGTGCCTTATTGGGTTACAGGAGCGTTGAAAGAGCGTTTTGACGAGTGGAGAGCAGCAAAAAAAGATTCTTAAATACTAAAAGGACAAAGCTAAAAAGGGAACTTGTACTACACAAGTTCCCTTTTTTTATTGATATACCTTCAGGATTTATTGTTTTTTCCAAACTCTTTCTTTAAAAACGTCATCAGTAGTTGTGTGATATACATGGTTAAAATAATTACTCATGGTTTTAATTCCTACTGCAGCTACTACTCCCAAAATTGCACTTTCAGAATAACCAGCATTTATAAAATCATCGATATTTGTCGCCGATGGTAAACCTCTTGTAGTTGTCACAATTTTAGCAAACGTACTCAATGCTTTTAATTTTTCATCTTTAATTTCCGCATTGGCGCGTATTGCATCAGTAACTTCAACGGGAACATTTGTCATGTGATCGCCCACAAAACTATGCGCAGCCATACAATACTCGCAATTGTTTTCATAAGCAATTGATAGAAATATGACTTCTTGTTCTTGTGGACTAAAACCTGAATTGGCTCTAAATGAATTGTATGCGCTAACATAACCTTCTAATAATGCAGTATTGTTAGCCATGCCAGCATACATATTCGGAATAAAACCTAACTTCTTTTCAGTAGTTGTTAAAATTTCAGCAGCAATTGGGTCTGCATTTTCTGGAGTTTTTGGTGCTAATGTCATTGTTTTTAATATGCTCATAGTTGTAAATTTTAAAACTAAGCAATTGCTTAGTTAATGGTTAAAAAAAAGTTTTATAAATGTTCAATGGTTGCTACAATGAAATCATCGAGTTGTTCATCTGAAAACATTTTAGAAGCAACAGACAATCCTTGTAAGGAAACCATTAAATAATTGGCTTGTTTTTGAATTATTTCTTCACTTTTGGCAGTATCTTCTCTTAGTTTTTCGATGAATAATTCACGTACATCGCCTGCAAATTTTAGAATTTGATTTAGAATTAGTTTATCTGCATGCTGTCCCAATTCGTTTATAGTATTGGTTAATAAACAACCTTTATTTTGATCAGTATCTTTAGAAAATGCGATGAAATCATACAAATATTGTTTGATAGCTAAAACACCTTCTTTAGACTCTTTTAGTTTGGTAATAAGCTCAGTATGTACCTTTTTCTTATAGCATTTTATACTTTCTAAAAATACACCTTCTTTACTTCCAAAACTTGAATATATTGAAAACTGATTGATACCCATTTCTTTTTCAAGCATTCGCACAGAAGTAGTTTCAAATCCATTACGCCAAAAAAGCTCCATTGCTTTTTCGATAACATCTTCTTCTATATATTGTTTTTTTCGAGCCATAATTACTTCAATATTCAAAACTAAGCAAATGATTAGTTATTACAAATTATTTTGATGTTTAAATTGAAAAAGCGATATAAAATGTATCTATATCGCTTTTAATCAATGTTATATTTTATATTATTTATCACTGTTGCCCGATAAAAGACTTAAGACCGCTACGCTGTTAGCTTATAGAATAAAGACAGCATAGTAATTAGCTGAAAAACAAGCTCAATAATTATATTTTTTTATGTTCATCTAGCTAATTTCCTTTATCATAGCGATTGACAAAAACATAGTGTTTTTATAAAAAAGATCTTACAAACTCTTTCATAGCAATGTTTTCACAAGAATTGAAATAGTTTTATCGGACACTAATGATTATTTATTTCAATACTTCCAATAATAATTCAGCTACTTTTTCTGAAGATGCTGGGTTTTGACCTGTAATCAACAAACCATCTTTCACTGCATGTGAATTCCAATCGGCAACTTTAGAATAAATTCCACCATTTTTTTTCAACATATCTTCCACTAAAAAAGGTACGACATCTGTCAATTGAACCGCAGCTTCTTCACTATTGCTAAATCCAGTTACATTTTTATTTTTCACCAACGGAGTTCCGTCTGTATTTTTAGTGCTTTTAAATACTGCTGGTGCATGACAAACGGCTGCTACTGGTTTGTTATTATTATAGAATGATTCAATCAATTTAATAGAAGTTGGATCTTCCGCTAAATCCCAAAGCGGTCCGTGTCCGCCAGGATAAAATAGTGCATCATAATCCGATTCCTTTACAGTTGCCAATTCAATGGTATTTGCCAAAAGCGTTTGTGTTTCTTTATCTGTATTGAAACGTTTTGTAGCTTCAGTTTGTGCACTTTCATCTGTACTTTTGGGATCAATGGGTGGTTGTCCACCTTTTGGGGAAGCTAACGTAATTTCAATATTTTTATCTTTCAAGATGTAATAAGGAGCGGCAAATTCTTCAATCCAAAAACCAGTTTTTTCTCCTGTATTTCCTAATTGATCGTGGCTGGTTAATACAAACAATACTTTTTTCATATTCTTTTCTTCGTTTTGAGGTGGATTTTTAGTAGCAGAGGTAGATTTTTCTGATTTCATCGTACAGGCAGTAACTAAAATGATTACCGCAAGTGCACTCATAATATATTTCATAGGGGGAATTTTTATGGGGTAAATATAGATAATTGCAGGCAGAAAAAAATTGATATATGTTAAGAATTACTTTTTAAAATTTCTTTGCGAATCCGACTCAGACTTTCGTTTGTAATACCTAAGTAAGAAGCAATATGGTAGTTCTTTAGGCATTGTTCAATATTTGGATAATCGTGTGTGAAGTGTATGTATCGCTCTTTGGCAGATTGGGATAAATTGGCAAGAATTCGCTTTTGGAAACTCATAAACGAACGTTCCAGCTTTTTGCGAACAAAGTGTTCTACTTTTGGGATTTTTGCATAAATTTCTTCCACATCATCTCTACAAATTTTATATAAAGTTGCATCTTCAATGCATTCAATACACAACACAGATTTTGTTTCAGAAAAATACCCAATATAATCACTAATCCACCAACCTTTAATCGCAAATTGAATCGTATGTTCTTTTCCAGATGTTGCCATCAGATACGTTCGTAAACAACCATCAAACACAAAATATTGATGATCTACTTTTTCATTGGCGTGCAACACAATTTCGCCTTTTTTAAACGAAACTTTTTGATATTTACTTTCAATAAAAGCAATTTCTTCTTTCGTAAATGAAAGGTCATCATGATAAATTTCTTGAACAAAAGAATATGGTGGTTGCATGAAAGCGAATAATGATAAGATTAAATATTAACTGCACTTTTTCTGTGGCAAAAAATAATATTAAAGGTAAGAAAAATAAACAAATAGCAATGAAATGAACACTATTATTTACAAAATAGAATTCCTTGATTTTGATTTGATAACGTATCAAAAGTTGTTCACTTTTTTCTTAATTTCGCCATCTGAAAAACGAATACATGATTACAGTAGATAATATTGCCGTAGAATTTAGTGGAACTAGCTTATTTAGCGATGTGAATTTTGTCATTAATGAAAATGATAAAATTGCCCTAATGGGGAAAAATGGAGCAGGAAAATCAACCATGATGAAAATTGTGGCAGGCGTTCAAAATGCAACACGCGGAAAAATAAGTGCTCCAAAAGATACTAAAATTGCGTATTTGCCGCAACACTTACTCACAGAAGATAATTGTACGGTATTTGAAGAAGCTTCGAAAGCATTTGCACATATTTTTACTATGCGCGATCAAATGGAAGCACTCAATAAAGAATTGGAAACGCGTACCGATTACGAAAGTGATGCGTACATGAAAATTATTGAGCAAGTTTCAGAATTAGGCGAGCAATTTTATGCGTTGGAAGAAATAAATTATGATGCTGAAGTTGAAAAAGCATTAAAAGGATTGGGTTTTAAGCAAGACGATTTTCAACGAATGACCAGTGAATTTAGCGGCGGATGGCGTATGCGAATTGAATTGGCGAAGATTTTATTGCAAAAACCCGATTTGATATTGTTAGATGAGCCAACGAATCATATTGACATTGAATCTGTAATTTGGCTGGAAGATTTCTTGGTCAACAAAGCGAATGCCGTGATGGTGATTTCGCATGATAGAGCCTTTATTGACAACATCACGAATCGTACCATTGAAGTGACAATGGGGCGTATTTACGATTACAAAGCCAATTATTCGCACTATTTGCAATTACGTGCCGATCGACGTATACATCAAATCAAAGCGTATCAAGAACAGCAAAAGTATATTGCAGACAATCAGGCGTTTATTGATCGTTTTAAAGGAACATTTTCGAAGACGAATCAAGTTACTTCTCGGGTTCGTATGCTGGAAAAATTGCAAATCATTGAAATTGATGAGGTTGATAATTCGGCATTAAAACTAAAATTTCCACCTGCGCCACGTTCGGGCGATTATCCAATTATTGTGGAGGATTTGACCAAGAAATATGACGAACACGTTGTGTTTAAAAATGCGAGTTTCTCCATTGCGCGTGGCGAAAAAGTATCGTTTGTTGGACGAAATGGAGAAGGAAAATCAACGATGATAAAATCTATTTTAGGCGAAATAGAACACGAAGGAAAATGTACGCTTGGTCATAATGTAAAAGTGGGATACTTTGCGCAAAATCAGGCTTCCTTGCTCGATCAGGATTTGACAATTTTTCAAACCGTTGATGATGTTGCCAAAGGAGACGTTCGAACGCAAATCAAAAATATTCTCGGTCAATTCATGTTTAAAGGTGACGATATTGACAAAAAAGTAAGTGTACTTTCGGGTGGAGAAAAAACGCGTTTGGCAATGGTGAAACTCTTGTTAGAACCTGTAAATTTGTTGATTTTGGATGAACCAACAAACCATTTAGACTTACGTTCCAAAGATGTCTTAAAAGATGCGTTAAAAGCATTTGACGGAACGTTAATCTTAGTTTCGCATGATCGTGATTTCTTGCAAGGATTATCGCAAAAAGTATTCGAATTCAAAGAACAACGTGTGATAGAGCATTTTGAAACTATTGATGCTTTCCTAGAACGCAATCGCATTAAGAGTATCAAAGAAATTGATTTGAAATCGTAGTTTATTCTTAAATATAAAGTAGGTAAAATCGTTAAAATTATCTTAAATAAGGTGAAACCGTATCACTAAAATTTGTTATTTTCTTACATTTAGTTATGTTTAATTAAAACCTAAAATCATGAAAAAAAGAACTTTAAAGTCATTATCGCTCAACAAAAAAATAATTTCAAAGATGGAAATTAGTGCTTCCATAGGTGGTGATTGTACATCAACGTACAATGTGTGTGAAAGACAATGTATCTATACCATTTGCCCTATTGAAGGAGCAACTTGTGCGACTTGTTAGAAAAATAAAATTTAGCTAAAATAAAATAGTTTCTTTGATCAAGAAACTATTTTTTTATGGGACAAAAACGTACAAAATAAAAAACTATTCTATATAAATTTTACTATCGCTATCAATATTCGTTTTCTGGCTAAATTGAAACTCGTAAAAATCGGCTTCGCCTTTTTTAGCAGTAATTACTTTGGAACTTCTGCCCATTTCTAGGTCGTTATTATCAAATACTTTCAATGAAAGTGTATCATTAAAATCATGATCAAAAATCATGTAGACATTCAATACATTATCGGAACCACCTGATGCACTACTGAGCGTAATTTTTCCAAAAGAAATACCTTGTTTCGTAATTTCTTCGCTTGTATTAATATTGATTTTAAAAGTATTTTCAACACCTTCAGACAATCCTTTGCTAAATTCGCTCACAGACTCACCGACTACTTTTCCACCTTCTTTGAGTGCACTTTTCGTTTGTTCTTTCATTTTTGAACATGAAAAACACAACAAGCAGAACAACAACATATAATAGATAGATTTCATCTTAAAAGAATTTTAATTCGTGCGAAAGATACTAATTATGCACATACACATTCGTTTTTTAGTACTTACAATTCATGAATCACGAGTAACTCTATTTAATATTTAGAAAGATTGGTTATACATTGAGTTCATTAATTAACTACAAAATATATCATTATGAAAAAAAAGAGTTTAAAATCGTTAAAGCTTAACAAGAAATCAATTTCAAATCTTCAAGAAGAAACAGTTGTAGGTGGTTCATCAGGATGTCCTATATTAACAAGATGGATCATAGAAACTATTATATCAGCAGTAGGTGATTGTGATGATTCAGCGGATGGTTGTACTGGTACTCCAGACGAAACTATGACTTGTGCTAACTGGTCTTGTACTTGTTAATACTAGGAAAATAAATTTATTACAAAGCGAGCTTCGGCTCGCTTTTTTTATGCTTCAACCGATATCTTCTCAACTTTACAAGAAAAAGGAGCATAATCCCTTGTCTTTAAGGTGTTTTTCTTCTTTCAAGAATTCAATATTAGTCACAACTTTGTGTTTTTAACCAAAAAACCAAAAAAATTATGGCACGAAAAAAAGTAACTCACTATGCAGTATTTTACAATGTAGGTGGCACATCATCCGTAAATGTCTACTACCAAGGTGGCGGCGCAAATACGATTACAAATCTTTCCATAGAAGAGGCTTCTTATGTAATAGACTTATTGCGTAATGAAAAACCAATGTCTTATGATCATACACGTAGAAGACTCTCTACTTGGAGTGTTGAACCAGTTGGAGAAAATGAATAGTCATGGCACGAAAAAAAATAAACAGCTATGCAGTTTTTAAAAATACGGATGGAACTACTTCCATAAATGTCTACTACGAATCAGGTGGCGCTAATACAATTTCAAATTTATCTTTAAGAGAAAGTAATTATATTACGGATTTATTACGAAATGAAAAGCCACTGTCTTATGATCACTCACGCAGAAGACTTTCTACCTGGAGTGTTGAACCTGTCGGAGAAGCAGAAGGCGGTTATTTAGAACCACTTTTCGAACTGAATGATTGGTTGAATCGTCATACGTATATACGTGACTTTATAAACTTTCAATTGCCCAATGGTGGAATTCATAACTACCGAAATTGGACAGCTACGGAGAAAAATGAACTAAAAACGTATTACTATAAAATACTCAGAAATAGAAATACAGGCGTATCTGAAACGCCACAATTATCCTCAGTATCGGCTGGAGGCGAAAATGCTTCAACGAATATGAGTAGGAGTACAGCTTGGAATTATTACTTAGCTTTTATTGCACAATCATTAGTGGTAGAAGCAGATAGAAGAGTGAATTGGTCTGTTAGAAACTTAAGTAATGCGGAAAAAGAATTGATTTTTGACAGTAGAAATCTATTCCAATGGAATAACGGTAAAAATGCGTATATAATTCCATTTGATTTAGGGGTTGTTTCTCCTGGAGATCCATTTAAAATTTATCAATTCTTAACGTCAAATAACTTAATTGGCTACAATCATTTACAGACAGTAATTCGTTTGGTAGATTGGTCTCGAAGATTGTCTCATTTCTCAGGCGGTTGGGATTCAGATAATGTATTCGATCAATGGCAATATCGTGGATTTCCTCCCATAGAAAGAGTCATCAACGGAACATTAAAAACCAGCAATCCGGGTGATGGTGTTAAAAAACGAACTGGTGGTTGTTGGGGAACTACAGGATTTTTTAGAATGTGTTTGAGAACGATTAACATTCCTGTAAAATTAGAAAGAAAATCAGGTCATGCACTTCCAAATTTTATGTCGATACAAAGGTATCTAACCCATGGAGATGATCCGTATAACAGAATGTTTAAAAATGAAACGAGCATTCCAGCATCACGATTATTAATTGATCAAAGTACCTGGAATAGTTGGTTTGGAGGAGGCGCAAATCATGCTGATAATATTGGGCGACAAGTAAGAGAACTCGCTTTAATATTTCTTCCAAATTATGTATTAAAAAAACATTGTGAAGACAAAGCCGCCAATAGAAGTCATGCAAACAGTGAAGTATTTGAAATTTTTCAACGAAACTATACCGTTGCGCAGCTAGAAGCTTTGAATTTGTGGCAACGAATGGAAACAAAAATTACTTCGTTAGGCGGATGCAATATGGTTCCTGCGGATTAACTTTTGATGAAATTACACAATTATAAACAACCTAATCAATTACTTTTAAAGGCTTTCAGAATTTCTGAAAGCCTTTTTTTAATTAAAATATTCATTACAAACTAGTTATGCTATTCGATAAAGGATTGTCAATACATACTTGATTTGTATCTCTAAAAAGCAATTGATTGAAAAACCTTTCTTTATAAAAGGATATTCACTTCTTTTAGTTACCTTAGTTTACATTTTATAGCCTACATTATAAAAACAGCTAAAAAAACTATCAATTCCCCAATGTCACTATAACGACATGATAGTATAAAACAAAAAAATTGTTGAAGGATACTACACTTTATGAATACTAAAATCCTCTACATAGACCTTGAGACTACACTACAAGGCAAAATTAAAGATGTTGGTGCTTTATTCAACAGGCAAGAATTACACGGAAACAATTTTGCAAAACTCACTACTTGGATTCAAGAAGCCGAATATATCTGCGGACATAATATAGTAGCACACGACATTCCTATTTTAAAAGAAAAGTTGGGAACTGAAATTTTTCATCACAAAAAATTGGTAGATACGCTGTTATGGTCACCCATCTTATTTAATGAGAATCCATACCATAAATTGGTCAAAGGATATAAAATTGTCAACGATAGTGATTATAACAATCCGTTGTCCGATTGTAAATTAACTGAAGAACTTCTATATGAAGAAGTAAATGCTTTTCATAATTTGAAAGATGTTGAAAAAAAACTCTATCATGTTTTACTAGCCAAATTGGAAAATTATGCTGGCTTTTTTGAATTGACTTCTTATCATTCAAATAATGTGTTTGCTGAAATTCCTTTGCAAATACTGTGTAAAGATATCGTTTGTAACAATGTCAACATCGCTGAAATTGCACAAAATAATCCAATAGCATTAGCGTATGCTTTCTCTTTAATTAGAGCGAAAGAAAATTCTATATTACCCAATTGGGTTCTACAAACAGTTCCCGAAACACAACGAATTTTGGAGGTGATGCGATACAATTTTTGTGGCGATACTCACTGCAACTATTGCAATACCCATTTAAACCCAAGAAAAGCATTGCAAACCTATTTTGGGTACGATAATTTTAGAAAATTTGATCCTAATGAATCCATTAGTTTACAAGAAAAAACAGTCAGTGCTGGGCTTGGATCCACGTCATTTGTGGCTGTTTTTCCAACAGGTGGCGGAAAGTCGTTAACCTTTCAGTTGCCAGCATTGATGAAAGGTGCTTCTGTACGGCAACTCACTGTCGTCATTTCTCCATTGGTTTCTTTAATGAAAGATCAGGTGGATAATTTGGTAAAAAAGTTTGGCATCACCAAAGCGATTGCCATCAACGGATTATTATCGCCTTTAGAACGACATGAAGCTATTGAGCGTGTTGAAAATGGCGATATCCAATTGCTCTATATTTCTCCAGAATCGTTACGTTCGCCAACTATTTTACGAATTCTAAGAGGACGTTCTATTGCGCGATTTGTGATTGATGAAGCACATTGTTTTTCTTCTTGGGGACAAGATTTTAGAGTCGATTATTTATACATAGGCGATTTCATCAAAAGTCTGGAAGCTGAACGATTGCATACCAAAATTCCAGTATCCTGTTTTACGGCAACGGCAAAACCGCAGGTAATTGAAGATATCAAAACATACTTTCAATCAAAATTAAACATTCAACTCAAAGAATATGTGACCAGAGCGAGGCGTGTCAATCTGGAATATGAAGTCATTGACATCAAAGATCCCAATCAGAAAATGGGTTCATTACTTTCATTATTGAATGATTGTGAAAAACCTGCCATCATTTATGCCTCACGTACGAAAAGAGTAGAAGAAATTTATGAAGAGGTTACAAAAAAAGGATTTGAAGCGACTTACTTTCATGGAAAGCTAACCAAAGAAGAAAAAAACCATCAAATGGATGCCTTTATGAATGATACAAAAGACATCATTGTGGCAACTTCCGCCTTTGGAATGGGCGTTGATAAAGACGATGTAAAATCGGTCATTCATTACAACATATCGGATTCTTTAGAAAACTATGTGCAAGAAGCAGGTCGTGCTGGGCGAGACGAAAAAATACAAGCAAAGTGTTACATTCTATTCAACGAAGATGATTTGAACAAACATTTTAGTTTACTGCAGCAAACGAAAATTAATCACAAAGAAATTCAACAAGTTTGGCAAGCCTTAAAATATTTGTCAAAAAATAAAGCTCAAAAAATCAGTAATTCTGCCTTACAAATTGCACAAAAAGCAGGTTGGGACACAGAAATTAAAGACTTGGAAACCAAAGTAAAAACGTCTATCTCGGCATTGGAAGACCAAGGATTTTTAAAACGAAAACAAAATTCGTCAATTGTTTTTGCCAATAGTTTATTGGTGCCCAATTTAGAGAAAGCATTGGTAAAACTTCGAGAAAGTGCCACCATCACTGAAACGCAACTAGAGCAATGTTCAAGAGTTTTGCAACGAATTATGAAGGATGACGAATGTAGAATAGATTACTTATCAGACAGAACTGGATTAACATTAAAAGAAATTCGGAATGTTATTGATATTCTGCGAGATTTACAAATATTAGGCGATGCAAGAGATTTAACCGCTTTTATAAACTTAGTTCAGTCGGCTAACGGTTCAAAAAATATTTTACAACGCTATCTAAAACTTGAAGTCGCTCTGCAACAATTCTTAACAAAAGACAGTAAAATATCTATGCGTGCGTTGAATCAACACCTATTGGATACTGGTGTTGAGAAAACTTCCATTACAAGTATAAAAAACATTTTAAATTATTGGGAAATCCGAAATTTCATCCGAAAAAGGCGTATTGATAGAGATACCGAAACGTATCAAATAAATGTGAAAAATAAGGATGTAATTGCAGAAGATATTCAATGGCGACATGAGTTAGCAGTCGATACACTTGACATTTTAATTAAATTATATAAAGAACAAAAAAACAAGATTACCAACAAAGACAAACGCGATTTACCTGTTGGTTTTTCCATGTTAGGATTAAAAAAACAAAATGAATCTTTTGGTATTTTTGGTGAAGCTAAACAAGCTACTATCCAACAATATGAACGCACATTATTATTTTTAAATCAAATAAAATCAATCCAATTAGAAGGCGGTTTTATGGTGTATTACAATAAATTCAATATGGAAGATATTGATGCTACTATTCCACGATTTACAAAAGATAATTTTGAAAAAATGGACACGCATTATCGTCAGCGAACGGAGCAAATTCATATTGTAGGCGAATATGCAAAAAGAAGATTGCAAAACTATGAAGCTGCCATCACTTTTGTGGATGATTATTTCAGTCAATCGTATGATGAATTTATCGCGACTTATTTTCCAAGAAGAAAAACAGAAATTAGCAGACCTGTCAGCCCCAAACGATTCGAAGAAATTTTGGGCAAATTAGATGTTGATCAAATAAAAATTGTGAATGATGGGAATTCAGATAATATTTTAGTTTTAGCAGGTCCTGGAAGTGGAAAAACAAAAGTATTGGTGCACAAAATAGCAAGTTTATTATTGTTGGAAGACATCAAACCTGAACAATTTTTAATGCTCACCTTTTCAAAAGCAGCATCGCTGGAATTCAGATCAAGAGCATACGAATTGGTGCCTGAATATGCTGGATTCATCAAAATAACTACGTTTCATGGATTTTGCTTTCAGTTGTTAGGACAATTGGGCGATTTAAAAAAATCTCAAAATATCATTAAAGATTGTATCCAAGCGATCAAAGATGAAGAAATAGATATTACTTCTATTGAAAACAAAAGTGTATTACTCTTAGATGAGTTTCAAGATGTAAATGCTGAGGAATGGGAGTTGATTCAATTAATCATTAAAAAAGCCGAAAATATCAGAGTCATCGCTGTTGGTGACGATGATCAAAACATTTATGAATTTAGAGGTTCGTCAAACAAATACATGTTAGCATTTAAAGACACTTACAAAGCAACACAGTACGATTTAATTAAAAATTATAGAAGTAGTACTGAAATTGTAGATTTTAACAATGAATTATTGCAAAGCATTCCCAAACGATTAAAAAATCAAATATTGGAATCTGTAAATGGTGTTGCTGCTTCAAAAAATAAATTAATTCGATATACATCAAAATACTTAGAAAAATCGCTAGTAGATCAACTCATTGCAGATGATTATTCAGGAACACGGGCTGTGCTTGTTCGCACCAATAAACAAGCATTAATGGTGCAAACATTCTTAAAAAGTGCTGGAGAAAAAACAAAACTAATCACAGGGTTACAAGGTTTTAGACTTGCAGATTTATATGAATTGAGAACCTTTACAGCACAACTTCAGAAAGATAAAAATGATGGCGGATTTATAGTAGAAAAATTATGGAATGAAGCAAAACGTGTCTTTACCACACAACATCAAGAGAGCATTCACTTAGAGACTTGTTTGGCGGTGATTTCTAAATTTGAATCTAACTATCCGAAATATCGTTTACTCGTTGATTGGTACGATTATATTCGTGAAATCAACATGGAAGATGCCATCAATGCAGACGCGAATGCCATTGTTATTGCAACCATGCACAAGTCAAAAGGAAAAGAATTTGATCATGTATATGTATTGTTAGAAAATTTTGATTTTACAGATACAAAAGAAAAACGCTTGTTATATGTTGGTTGTTCCCGCGCAAAACAAAGTTTACAACTGCATTGCAATGCTACATTTTTTGATCACTTTAAAAGTCAAACGCTCCAATTCATTCACTTTACAGGTGTTACGCAACAACCTTTATCTTTTGAAATAGTTTTGGGGCATAAAGATATCTACTTAAAATCTCAAAAAGGATATGGTGCGCTTACTAGAATTTCCACATTAACAGCTGGAGAAAAATTAAAAAAAGATATCGTAAAATTTTCAACAAACGAAGCTTTAGGATTGGCCAACATGAATAATGGAAATATAGCTGTTTTTTCTAAAGGATTTATGGAGAAAACGTATGCAATTTTTGAAAAAGATGGGTATCAAATAATGAATGGTTCTGTTGAATATCTTGTATTTTGGTATGATAAAGACGAAGAAAAAGAATATAAAATTGTGTTGCCAAGATTATTGTTCACTAAAACTACTATTGAAAATGAATGATTTTCAATACTTTTAATCACTTCAAAAAACACTTTCATTAGTGTTCGATAAAATCTTTTGAAAACGTTGCTATCAAAGAGTTTTTAAGGTGTTTTTGATGAATCATCATGCTTTTTTAAACCACCATTAGTAAAAAACTATTTTGGTTAGCATAAAAAAATATAATTGTAAATCTTGTTTTTTAGTTTGTCACTACTTCGTCTTTATTCTAGTATCTAACAGCGTAGCGGTCTTTTATCTTTTGTCGGACAATAGTGAAACACTTTAATAAAATGTCCATTTTTTGATAAAATATGCTCGTTTTTAAAATCTCACCAGCCTAAATTGATCCTTGATTTTAGGGAAAACTACTGCTGTTTTCTAATGCTTAAATTTTCTGTCTAAAAAAAATTGTATTTTTAAGCACAAAGATAAATACTAATTAAAACGAAACTGATAAAGTACAAACAGGTACTTTTTTACATTAAAGTGATTGCTGTATTCATATAAAAAATAAACAAATTCCTGATTCCCCGATTCATTTGCTTTTTAAAATCAAACTAATCAATTATAAAAAAGAAGGAATACATGGGTAAATTAGACAATTTTAATTCAAGTTCGAGTGAGATTGAAACTGCTCGCAATCGACAAGATTTGTCGAATACAACAGAAGTCAAGTATGCAGAAGAAACCATTGGGACTGCCACTCAAGATTTAGAAACCACCATTAGTGGACTGATTGTCAAACAAATGCTAGCACATCCAAAACGTACAGCAATCATTGATGGCGAAACCAATATTGGCTACGAAAATCTTCTCAAACGCGCTAGTGAAGTTGCGGGAGAACTTCAAAACCGTAAAGTTCAACCCGGTTCGTTGATCGGAGTGTGCATGAACCGCTCTTGGGAACTAGTAGCTGCGTTAATTGGTGTCATGCAAGCTGGATGTGCATATGTTCCGTTAGATCCAGCATATCCACAAGATCGGGTTCAATATATGTTGGAGCATTCTCGTGCTGTAGCAGCGATTGTAGATACTGATAGCACTGCCAACCTATGCAGTGGAGTGTATGAACTATTGTGGATCAATAAAATAGGAAATTATTCCGATAACTCAGTACGATCTTCTGCGAACGATTTGGCGTATGTTATCTATACCTCAGGTTCAACAGGAAAACCAAAAGGCGTAGCTGTCGAACACAAAAGTGTGGTGGCAATGCGTCAATCCATGCGTCAAAAATTTAGTGATGAAGAGTTAAAAGGTGTACTTGCTGCTGCTTCCGTTTGTTTCGACACCTCTGTAATGGAAATTATGGGAACGCTGTCATTAGGGGGCACCATCATACTTGCAAAGAACGCGCTAGAATTGACCCAACTTCCTGCCGTGAATCAAGTCAGAACTTGCGTAATGGTGGCATCGGCAATGCAAGCGTTGCTATCTACAGAAAAACTCCCTGAAGGAATACAGTGTTTAGTTTTTGGAGGTGAAGCGCTCAAAAGTTCGTTAGTAGAACTGGTGTATTCACAAAAGCCAAATCTACGTGTGTTAAACGCGTATGGACCTACAGAAGATACGGTGTATTCTACGATTGCCGAAGTTCCTTCGGGAACTAAAGTGATTACTATTGGTACATCGGTGCCAAATTCACGAGCCTACATATTAGATGATGAATTACAACCCGTTTCTGTTGGAGTAGCAGGAGAATTATACCTCGCAGGAAACAAGCTTGCACGTGGATATTTATATGAGGAAGCACTAACTAAAGAACGCTTTATAGACATGGAATCTAGTGAACTGATTCCAGACAATCGATTGTATAAAACGGGCGATTTGTGTCGCTGGACAGAAAATGGAGATATTGAATTTTTGGGTCGAGTAGACCAACAAGTAAAAATCAGAGGTTTTCGAATTGAACTAGAAGAAATAGAATCAACATTAGAGTCAATGGAAGGTGTTGATGCTGCTGCAGCGGCGGCTGTCGATGGAGGTATCGGTCAGAAAATGCTAGTTATCTATGTGGTAAGTCGTGATAAAGCGGTAACAGAAGCGAGCGTAAAATCCTATTTATCGCAACGATTGCCGAAATATATGGTTCCTCAAGTTGTGAAACACCTAAAAGAATTACCGCTTTTACCCAATGACAAGCTCGATCGCAAAAAACTGATGAGCCTAGAAAAAGAAATGCGTTTTGAGCAAGATTCAGCAAATAATACTAGTATTTCTATAGAAAGTCTCTTTAGCTCAACTAAAGAACAGCAAGCAGCGATACTATCAATTATTCAGTGCGAATTGGCTTCGCTACTTCACTTAGGGGATCCAAAAAATGTATTACCAGATCATTCATTCGATGATTTTGGTCTCGATTCTTTAAGTACATTAGAATTTAGTAGTCGACTCGGCAAATTATTAGGTCGAAAATTGTCAGCTCGTGCAATTTATGAATATTCTACGCCAAATGCTTTGGTCAATTATATCATCAACATAGCGGGAAATGATTCTGATGAAAGCTCAGTAGATAAGTTGCCAAGAATGGCTACTGATACTTTAGCTAGTTTCCAAACACATATGCAGTCGAGTCATCCAACATTTCAAGCGGCGAAAGTATCTTCATGGTCAGTAAATGATAAAAGTAAGCTGGTTCAAGAAGTCTTAAGGATGGTGAACGACAATCGCAGAAATCCGTATAGTAAAGTTTTACTAACAGGAAGTGGAACTAGAGGAACTGTTGGTGATGCTTACAATGATGAAGAACAAGAAGCTATTATTTGGACAACCAATCTGTATCTAGGTTTGAACCGTGATCCTAAAGTTATGCAAGAAGCTACTACCGCTTTAGCACGATTTGGCACTGGAATGGGTACTTCTGCGGCAGCTTCAGGGATGACCAATCAACACTTAGAATTTGAAACGGAGTTTGCCGATTTAGTAGGAAAGCCTAGTGCTTGCTTATTTCCAACAGGATACACAGCTAATGTGGGAGCAATTGCAGGCATTCTAGGAAAAAACGATGTAGTCGTGATCGATCAACTTTGTCATGCGTCTATTGTAGATGGCGCTCGTTTATGCGGCGCGACTATCAGGACGTTTCAACACAATAATCCAGCTGACTTAGAGAGCGTCCTTCAATCGGAAGTATCACCTTATCGGAGTATTCTAGTTGTTTTAGAAGGCGTGTATAGCATGGGAGAAGGAGCTGCGCCAGTGGCAGAAATCGTTCGCATGGCAAAGAAATATAATGCACTTGTGTTAGTAGACGAAGCACATTCTTTTGGTTTTTATGGACAAGGTGGCGCAGGTATTTGCGCAGCTCAAGGCGTGACTGAAGAAGTGGATTTCATCATGACAACACTCAGTAAAGCATTAGGAAGTCTAGGTGGCGTTGTTGCAGCAAGTAAGGAACATGTTGATTTAATGAAATCGTCTTCCAGAGCTTATATCTTTCAGGCTTCTGTGAGTCCAGCAGATATGGCAGCTGCACTTACGGCATTGCGACGACTGCGTTCTGATGATGCATTGCGTGAGCGATTGTGGGATACAACGCGCTATATGCGTCAGCGATTCGAAGATGCAGGATATGATTTAGGAACTGGAGACGGTCCAATTGTCACTCCACATTTTAGCGATAAGGATAAATTGTATGCTATCGTACAGAACTTATATAAGCGAGGCGTTCAAACATCGGCAGTGACGTATCCAATTGTGGAAATTGGTCGCGGTCGCTTGCGACTTATTTGCTCAGCTGCGCATACACGTGAAGATGTCGACAAAACAATTGAAGCGCTTATTGAAGCAGAACGTGAAGTAGATGCACAACTCGCTGCCATACTTCATGAAACCGGAGACGCAAACATTACACAGTCTGATGTTGAGGTTTGGGCAAATACATTTGCTGATTACTTGAAAAAATCGATGGCTGAAACTACTGTTCCAACTCCAAATCTCACCATATCTGTTCGTATTCCTGAACAATCAGAACCCATTACCATTTTAGTTAAAGATGAAGACGTGACATTGAGTACTGAAAAGAATCATGAGTTGCCTTCTTGTACATTGCTTCTTACGGATAGAGCGGCAGTTTCCGCTTTGCAATCATCAGATGTACAAGGATTACTTCACAGTATTTGTAATGGTACCTGTGTGCTAAAAGGGCAAGTTGAGCCATTTATATGGTTTATTGCGCGAATTGTAGAGCAGTGATAGTCTATTTAGCTATGCTGATTAAGATTATATTATGTCAGAAATAAATAACAAGCTACTTAATTGTAGAAAAATAAAAAGGCTTTCCAGTTTAATGGAAAGCCTTTTGCTTGTTATGGTTTTAACCTTGTAGCGAGAACGAGAATTGAACTCGTGACCTCCGGGTTATGAACTAAAAAGCCGTAAATTTAAATATCTGTTTATCAGTTTTTTATAAATAATGCTATTTACAAAACGATGTCATATCTATGCAAAAAGGTACTTCAAAAAGATACTTTTTTATTATCCTTAATTTTATGATTTCATAGAAAGTTCCATTGCATCATATACAGTAGTTCTTAAATGATTATGCTTTATTATTTTAAACATCTGAAGACTATCTTTATTAGGTAGTTTTAAATTAAGCGAAATATTTAATGTCTTTACGGTTTACCGAAAAGTCAGTCCAAAATGTATTTTAGATTCCATTTGTTGAATAATTCACATATTGAAAATCACTTGGATCTAGTTGTAGCTCTAAAACTTTATTCAATACATCTTCTGGTAAATGTTTAAAGTTTTGTATTTCTTCAATCGAGGTTTCATTTTCACTAAATGACACTACTGTTAAAAATACAGCTAATAAAATAACAGCAATAACAATTACATTTTTTTTCATTTTTATTATGGTTAATATTCGTCTTTAAAAAAATGACTATCAAAAAAAGTAATTTTTACAAATAAAAAATTGTAAAAAAAATCACCTTATTGAAAAAGCTAAATAAACTGCTGCTAGGCAATTAGTAAACTTACAAATAAACCGAAAAAATAAAACCCAAGAGTTTATTTAACTTTTGGGTTTTAATTTATCTAAAACGGTTATTTAAAATTAACTTGAAATTTGAGTGGCTTTATCTTTTGCAGCTTTCACAATTGCTGTATCCAACTGAAATTGTATTGCTAATTCTACTATTTGAGAATAGAGTGCCATACTTGCCTTGTCAAAAGCTGTTGTATCAATCATTCCTCCATTAATGTTTTCCATTTGTCTTTTAGATAGTACTTTCATGCATAAAATTCATAGTTTGAATCTTTAGTTACTAACGGATCCTTATAGTGCATTAAAGAATCCAATCACCATCCTTTTCTCGCTTATGTAATAACAGACAAAAGTGTTGAGCGATAGGGTAAGTCTTTAAAGATGCTAACTATATGACTATCCATAGCTAACTAGTAAAAGTTAAAATATGGGTAAATGTACAAATCAGCATCAAATTCTAAGATTCCTGACTTTTTACTGACCTACCTCTGACTTTATTCTGAATGACAATTCTACAATATACCTATAGTAATTCGCAACTTTGACGATGATTAAATAAATAAAAAATATAACATTATGAAGAAATTACTATTATTGATTTTTATTGGTACCTGCTTTTGTCTAAGTGTAGCAGAGGCTCAAGAAAATAAGAGATTAAAAACCACGGATATATCAGAATTTACCAAAACTACGGCTAATCAAAAAAAGTTGGGAAAGCTTAGCGATTTAAAAATTAACCGGAAAGATAGGGTCATTAACAAATTACAATCTCTTGGTTTGGGTAACCCCGAAAATAGGAATAAATATGTACATAAAAATAACCAATTATTAGTTGAGGTTTATGTAAAGGATGTTATTGAAACTAAGAATATACTTTCTGAATTGAAATCTATTGGTTTTGTCTTGGAAACTAAAAATGCCAAAGTAATATTGGGCTGGTTACCAGTAGACAAAATTGAGAAACTTGGCAAAATGCCAAAAATAGCTGGAGTAATACCTATTTCGCCTATGACTACAAACAGTAGCATGTTTAAAAGTTCCACCAACAAAAATAATCAATTTAACGAAGAGTTGACAGAAAGTGATTTCAATGATTTCACAGGTTATGGGCTAGCAAATAATCAAGCAGCTGCCGCAGTGAGATCTAATATTATTAGGGAGAAATTTAAAGTAAGCGGAAAAAATGTAAAAATAGGTATTATATCAAATTCATTTAATCTAACTGGTAATATGGAACAAAGTATATTAGATGGAGACTTGCCAGGTCCAGGCAACCCTAATGGTTTTGAGCAACCTATAACCATATTAAGAGAAGATGTTCCTGGTCCGATTTTATTTAACACTGACGAAGGAAGAGGTATGGCAGAATTGATTCATGACCTTGCACCGGACGCCGAGCTATACTTCCATACTGGATTGGGAGACTCGCAGTTGGCTTTTGCTAATGCCATTAGAGAACTAGCGAATGCTGGTTGTGATATCATTGTTGATGACCTATATGTAATTGGTGGCAGTGGTTCCGTATATCAGGAAGATGTTATAAGTGAAGCGGTAGATGAAGTGACATCGAATGGCTCAATTTATTTTTCATCTGCTGGGAATTATGCAGATGGGTCTAGCGAAAATGTATATAAATTTCATGAATCATCATATAACCCAATTGCTGTAGATATTGAAGAGGATACCTTTATCTTTCATCAATTTAATGATGGTTCGGTTGTCTTGCCAATAGATGTATCAACAGGAACAACAACACTTGATATAATTGCTGAATGGAGTTCTCCATCGGGCTCTAGATGTGAGAATTGTCCGGATAGTAATTACGATATAGATTTTATATTTTTCGATGCAAATTTCAACATACTTAATTTGATTCAACCTGATGTTGAAGGAGATGCAAAAAATAATGGACGAATTAATTTTAATTTTCCTAATAATTCTACAGTGTTTGTTGGCTTGTTATCTACCTTTGAATCGTTTGATTTCCCAGAAAGGGTATTACTTACATATAATATAGTGGAATCTACAGCAACAATAGATTCTTCAATAGTTGAAGATCTTTTTAGAAATGCACCTACAATTAGAAATCAATCAAACGCAGCTTCAACCATTAGCGTTGGTGCTACCGCTTGGTTTAATACTTTTGATGGTGCAAACTATTGGAATGACAATATTGCTGGTACTATTTTAGGGAATGGATCAATTATAGACCCTATAGCTGTACCAAACATTCCAATTCTAAGTTATCCAGGAGCACCGAGTGCAATTTTTGATTTGGCTACAGGAGAAGAGAATATTACCAGCTCATCTATCGGTGGTATTGGACTTTATTATGATAAAGAAGGAACCCCTTTTGCAACGGATAATTTTGGAAATATTATACCTAAGATCAACAACAAACCAGATATTATAGCACCCGCCGGTGTTACCAATACTGTTCTAGGTAGATCCACGCAACTGCCTAATAAATTCTTCTTTGGTACATCAGCATCAGCACCAAATGCTGCTGGTGTAGCAGCTCTTTTGTTTCAAGCATCTAATTACACTTTTAATGCAGAGCAAATGAGGAATGCAATGATTTCAACAACTCAAGATATGGATAATCCTTATTTAAATGGGTATCAATCTGATATAAATGATCCGTTATTTAGTGTAGGTTTTGATTTTGCATCAGGTAACGGATTTCTACAAGCAGATTCAGCTATTGAAGGCATCATTGAACAGGTAGGTATTGAAAACTTAATAATTGTTGAGGTTTGCTCTGAAAATCCATTATCTGAGAGAAGGTATATGATTAATAACCCAAACGGTTTTGGAATAGAAGTTACTATAGGTGCTACTACTTCTGTTAAACTACAGGACGGAAGTACGTTTGTTGACCAGTTAGTAACGGTTGTTCCTCCTGGAGAATCATATTTTTTGGTTAGTTTAGCTCAACAATATAACAACAACCCTATTAGCCTTATTACTTCTGCTAACATTAGCTATAATCAACCAGCAAGCCCATTTGGAATTACCAGGCGTTTATTAATCGGTTTTGGTCAAGTAGAATCCTGTAATGAAAACATTTCTGGTAGGTCATTTTATCCTACAAATAATAAAACCTCAATTTCCGGTCTTACTATCTTCCCAAATCCATCTAAATCAGGTGTCTTTACTGTCTTGATCGAAGATGCTAAAGACAATACAAGTTTTGAGGTATATGACATGACTGGTAAGCGTATCATGAAATCTAAAAGAATTGATTTTAAAGGAGGTTATAACACATTAAAAATAGATTTATCTCAGTATAATGAAGGGATATACATACTAAAAATTAAATCTGGTAACGAGAATTTTGTTAAAAAGCTAATTATATAGGTATTATAGATTTCCTTAAATGCCGTCTTGATATGTGAATTTTCGAGACGGCATTTTACATCTTAATAAGAAAAGTTTGTAAATTTTGACTCTTATTTAAACCAAGTTTTTTTCGTAGTTTCCATCTGGCGGTTTTAGCACTGTTAATATTTATATTCAAAATATCACAAATTTCTTTTGTAGCAAAACCGAGTTTAATTAATGCGGCTAGTTTCATTTCAGAAGGGCTTAGTTTTTCGTTTATAGTAGTTAACCTTAAAAAGAACTCATTATGGGTTTGTTCAAATATTACTTTAAATTCTTCCCAGTTTTTATTAGACCTAAGATTTCTGCTAATTAAGTTTGTAATATCCTTAATTTCTTTATTATTAAGGTTTTCATATTCTCCTAATTCTATTAGCTTCTTCCGTATGTTTGATAATTGCTCATTTTTTTCAATGAGCTTCAAGTTATTGGTCGTAAGTTTTTTATTTTTCTCTGCAATAATGACTTTTAGAGTTTCAATTTTAACTTTAGATAAAAACCTCTCTTTTTTTAATCGGTAATATCTTCTGGTAATTAATGTAATAACTAGTCCCAGAAAAATAACTGCAATGACCAAAACTACAGTCGTAGATTTATTTTTCTTTTCAAAATTTAACTGACTTTTCTTAGTGTTATATAGATTCCGAATGTTTTGAATATTTACTAAATTTTGAGTATTTGGTAGTTTTCTTTCAATGGAAATTCCTAGGTTTTGATTTTCCAGTACTTTTTCAGGAAGTTCTAATTTATTATAAATTGTTGCCTTCTTATAATATATATCCCGAAGTGAACTTTTTAAATCTATATCCATAGCAAATTGTTCTGCAGTATTTAAGGAACTCATAGCGTTTTCATATTTACCCATTAAAAAATAGATATTTCCGATATTAATTTGACATTCTATAACCTCAATTTTCTTGTCTAGCGCAATAAAAAGAGCTTCGTTTTTTTTTAAAAGTTGTAAGGATTTATCTAATTGCCTTTGCTCAAAAAAGACAAGTGCAATATTTGACTCATTGATTGCGATTTGATAATCATCTAATATAGATTCATTAATTTCTAGAGCCTTATAGAGGCTTTTCAAACTTAAAGAAAGAGAGTCTATTTTTAGATAACATTCTCCAAGATTATTATACACAGCAGCAATTGATTGAGCATCTTCCATCTGCTTATATAGCTTTAAAGCTATTTGATAGGGGGCTATGGAACTTTCATACGCATCTATCGAAAAATACAAAAGACCTATGCTATTATGTAACCTAGCAATGCCACTTATATCTTGTTCTTGTTCATAAAACTCAAGAGCTTCTATAAAGTATTTCATTGCTGTTTCCTGTTGATCAATATACATGTAAAAAACACCAAGTACATTCTTGTTATAAGCTATTGAAGCTTCATTTTGAAGCGATTCGGCTATTATCAAAGCATTTTGTGCTAATTCCATTGCCTTTATGGGGTTACTAGGTCTAATTTCAATTGCTTTTTTTATTAAAGAATCTTGTACTTCATTTAATTGATTATGGTTACGCTGACCTTTAGCGTTAATAGAGAAACCTAATAGAAGAATTATGATCACTCTTCTTAATAAAGAAAAATGATAGTATTGTGGTATTAAAATATTTTCACCTATCACTGAGTCATAATTTAGATTAATAATATAGTAAATTTAAAAAAGAGTATAGAAGATAAAATTGTAAAAAAGTTAACGTAACTAATAAACCAAACTATAGCATCTTCATCTCATCTAAATATCTGGTTAAAGATTTTTTTAGAGTTTTCTCCAATAAGTGTTTTATAATCTCTTATAAAATTTGATTGATCAAAATAACCAGAAAAATGGATAATGTTAGTTTAATTTACAGTCTCCAGTTTTGTTCACTTCTATAAAAACTGAATATATTTATTTAAAAAACTTATTTCTTAAGCACAATTTCTTTCTCAATCCCAAATCGTTTCATTTTAGCAAATAGCGTTTTGTCTTTCAT
This sequence comes from uncultured Kordia sp., assembly GCA_964351775.1. Classification (GTDB taxonomy): domain Bacteria; phylum Bacteroidota; class Bacteroidia; order Flavobacteriales; family Flavobacteriaceae; genus Kordia. Next base: position 54,311 of record CAYGPQ010000006.1, read on the forward strand.
CTGTAATATAGTAGCCGCGCCTTTTTTACCACTAACGCGCCAATCGGTATAGTTTAAAACTTCAATAATATAATCACGTTGTAATTGTTCAAAGGATTTAAAGTCATCTACACCAGTTAAGATATTCGTTTTTGGCATCCAGCTTCCTGGGTTAAGCGTTGTGCCGTTTTCAATAATTACGGCGCGTTCTATTAAGTTTTCCAACTCCCTTATATTACCAGGGAAATTATAATTCATTAATACTTCTATCGTTTTTTTAGACAAACGTCTAAAAGCTTTACCAGCTTTTGCTGAATATTTTTCTAAAAAGAATTGCGCCAAAAGCGGAATATCTTCTTTTCGTGCACGAAGTGGGATGTTATGTATTGGAAATACATTCAACCTATAATAAAGGTCTTCTCTAAATGTACCTTCTTTAATCATTTCTTCGAGATGTCTATTAGTGGCAGCGATAACTCTAACATCTACTTTGATCGTTTTTGTGCCGCCCAATTCATCAAATTCACCTTCTTGTAAAACACGTAACAATTTTGATTGTAAATCAATGGGCATTTCACCAATTTCATCCAAAAATATTGTGCCGCCATCTGCCAATGAGAACTTTCCAACTTTATTTTCTGTAGCACCAGTAAAAGCACCTTTTTTATGTCCAAACAATTCACTTTCAATCAATTCTTTTGGTAAGGTTGCACAATTAATTTTGATAAGCGGTCTGTCTTTTCGTAAACTGTGGGTATGTAATGCTCTTGCTAATAGTTCTTTTCCTGTTCCTGATTCGCCATTGACGAGCACTGTAGTATCTGTTGGAGCTACTTGGTTTACTTGTTGTAAAATTTTGGCATACGCTTCACTTTTACAGATAATATTATCCGCATTTACTTTAATGCTGATTTCTTCTTGTAAATATTCGTTTTCACTTTCAAGACGTTCTTTTAAAGATTTTATTTCTTCTAATGCTTCATATAAGTTTAAGTCGCGGATTTTTCGTTCTGTAACATCACGTATTACAGCACAGTTGTAATCTTCTCCATTAAATTGAAGATGGTTGGCTGTAATGTCTGCTGGGAATTTTGTTCCATCTTTACGAGTTATCAGCCACTCAAAACGGATGGAACCTTTAGAAACAATTTCATCGAAATGATCACGCCACCAATCAGGTTTTACGCTAGTGTCTAATTCAAAAATTGTAAATTGATCTAATTGCTTTTTTGAAAAACCTAATTGTTTGATGACAGAATTACTATAATGTACCAATTCTCCTTTTCTGTTGTAAACATATATTAAATCTTCTGCATTATCTATGACGGCTTTGAATAATTGAAGTGCATTTTCCTTCATCTGTTGTTCCGTAACATCTTGATAAACGCCTATTATTTTATAAACTTTGTCTCCTTTCAATATAGGTTTAAGAACAGCTCTAATATAACGAGGAGGTTGTGTTGTAGTCTCTAAAATTTCATCAAAAGCTGCTGCATTTCGTATGACGCCGCGCAATAAGTTTTTTACCTTTTTAGCATCCTTAAAATGATGAATTATAGTAGCTGGTAATAAATCATCCTTATCTTCTGTTTTAAATATTTTAAGTGTTTCTGTAGTTACAATGAGTGAACCATCTTGTAAATTGAGTTTCCAACCACCTACATTGGCAATTGTTTCTGTATTGTCCATTAAATTTTTATAGAAACTAGATTGCGTTATATCATTTACAACTGCGCAAATCAAATTTTTTCTATTATTTGAGAAAAATTGAGCAAAAATTTCTACTTCATAAAACTTACCATCTTTATTTTTGTGAGTAGCCTTAAAATTATAAACCTTTTCTTTTTTTACAATTTCCCAATGACCTTTCCAACTTTCTGCGGTCGCTGTTGAATTAATATCAAATATAGAAAGCTTCGTTATCTCAGTCTTTTTATAGCCTAAGCGGTTACAAAACTTTGTATTTGCATATACAATATTCCCTTCTTCATTCATCCACATTATTTCATAAGGTAGCGCTTCAACCAACCATTCTTTTACGAATGCTTCTTGTTTGTTTTGATCCATGTCTCTTGAAATTATATTACAAAAATAGCTAAAATATTCTCATATAATGGAAATTTCTAATTAATGAGAAATTAAATTTCTGGCACACAAGTATTAACTACTTGACTTATAGTTGTTTAAGTAAATGGCACAAGATTCGTCTACTATATCCCAAACGAAACTACAATGAAACGTAAAGAATTTTTAAAAAAAGCAATCGCAGGAAGTTCACTTTCCATCTTAGGATTGAGTGCTTTTGCTAAAACTAACAACGATGAAGAAAATACTTCATCAAATAATGAAAACATTGGTTACAATCATTTACCTAATAAAGAATATAAAACGATGAATACAATACTTCATAAAGCAGACACAAGAGGAGACGCTAACCACGGATGGTTACAATCAAAACACAGCTTTAGTTTTGCAAATTATCACAACCCAGAAAGAATGCACTTTGGTGTATTACGTGTATTAAACGATGATATTGTAGCGCCAGGTATGGGCTTTGGAACGCATGCACATCAAAATATGGAAATTATTTCTATTCCTATGGAAGGAGATTTGGAACATAAAGACAGCATGGGGAATACCACGGTTATTAAATCTGGCGATATTCAAGTATTAAGTGCCGGAGCTGGAATCACGCATTCTGAATACAATAAGAACAAAGACAAAAAGGTGAAATTTCTTCAAATATGGGTATTTCCAAAAAAGAAAGATGTAACACCTCGTTACGATCAAATAACCTTGGATGTGAAAGACCGTAAAAATCAATTTCAGCAAGTATTATCGCCAAATCCTGAAGATTCGGGTGTTTGGGTGCATCAAGATGCTTGGTTCAATATGACCAATTTAGATAAAGGCAAATCATTGAACTATACGCTTCAAAATCCTGAAAGAAATGGTGTGTATGCATTTGTACTTAATGGTGATGCAACCATCAATAATCAACCATTAAACAAAAGAGATGGTTTTGGTATATGGAATACAGCAACCGTAGACATCAAAGCTGATACAGATACTGAAATCCTACTAATGGAAATTCCAATGAATTCATAAACAGTTAAGTATAAACAAAAATTAAGTATAACAGTCAAAGACAAAAAAATAAAAAAAATGAGAACAATCACATTAACAATCGCAGCATTATTAGTAAGCACTTTAACATTTGCACAATGGGATATGTACAATCCAAACCCAAACAATGATCCAGCAAACGCTTCTAAAGAGTTATTAAACCCAACCAATCATACCTTATTAATGATTGATCATGAAAGTCAAATGGCTTTTGCAGTAGAATCACAACCTATAGAAGAATTAAGAAACAATACAGGTTTATTAGCCGCTTCGGCAACTTTATATAACGTTCCAACAATTATTACTACGGTAGCTGAACGATCTTTTAGCGGACCTGTTTTTCCAGAAATTAGAGAATATTTCCCTAATGAAAAAGAATATATAGATCGTACTACAATGAATTCTTGGGAGGACAAACGCGTAGTTGCAGCCGTTAAGAAAACAGGAAAAAAGAAGCTTGTAATTGCAGGGCTTTGGACAGAAGTATGTACGCTTTCAGCAGCATTATCAGCATTAGAAGATGGATATGATGTATATGTAGTAACTGATGCTTCTGGAGGAACATCACAAGAAGCACATGATATGGCAATTGCTAGAATGATACAAGCTGGTGTAAAACCAATCACTTCACTACAATATTTATTAGAAATACACAGAGATTGGGCACGAAGCGATAAATACATGGAAGTTGTGAAAATTTCAAAACGTTACGGTGGCGCTTATGGTCTTGGAATCGACTATATCAAAACAATGAACGAATGGGCAAAAGAAAACGAAAACAAGCACTAAGCATAATACGCATGCAATAACCAACAAAAGTGCTCATGAAGCAATGGGCACTTTTTAAAAACGTTCCAAATGAAAAAGTTGATATATATTATTTTCTTAACTCTCGCTTTGATAGCATGTGAAGATGTCAAAAAACAAAATACAACAACTGCGGATCTCATTGTAACCAATGCAAAAGTAGCAGTAATGAATAGTAACAGAACAATCACAGAAGCCATTGCTGTAAAGGATGGCAAAATATTGAAAACAGGCACGAATGAAGCAATTTTAAAGCTAAAAAGTGAAAACACAAAAACGATTGATGCCAAAGGAAAAACAATCATTCCTGGACTAAATGATTCACATTTACACTTAACAAGAGGCGGAAGATTTTTCAATGCAGAATTACGTTGGGATGGTGTAAAAAGCTTAAAACGTGCATTGCAAATGCTAAAAGAACAAGCAGCACGGACGCCTGAAGGACAATGGGTAAGAGTCATTGGTGGATGGAGTCCTTTTCAATTTGAAGAAAAACGTTTTCCAACACCTAAAGAAATTAACGAAGCAACTGGAAATGTACCAACGTATGTACTTTTTCTATACAGCAGAGCATGGCTCAACAAAGCAGGTTTAGCAGCTTTAAATATTGACGAAACTACAAAAGCTCCAAAAGGAAGTAGTTTTGAAAAAGGCGCAGATGGAAAACTTACAGGAGTTTTACTCGCAGAGCCAAATCCGACCATATTATATGCAAGAATAGGTGCATTGCCGCCGTTAACAGAAGCTGAAATGGTGAACAGTACGAAGCAATTCTACAGAGAGCTAAATAGTTTCGGAATTACCAGTGGAATTGACGCTGGTGGCGGCGGACACAAATTTCCAAAAGATTATTCAGGAACAAAAGTTTTAGCCGATGCAGGAGAAATGCCAATACGATTATCGTACTATTTATTTCCACAAAACAAAGGAAATGAATACGAAGAATTTCAAAACTGGATTGCTAACAATAAGGTTGGTCACAATGGTGAAATTCACTTAGATCATGGATATGAACTTGAAGGTGGAGGAGAATTCCTTGCGTGGAGCGCGGGAGACTTCGAAAACTTTTTAGCACCACAACCACTACTTGAAGACAGACCAACGTGGAGAGAAGATCTTAAAAAAGTCATCCGATTACATGTTGATAGTGGTTGGCCATTTAGAATTCATGCTACATACGGCGAAACTATCGCAAACATGTTAGATGTCATTGAAGAAGTAAACAACGAAACCAATGGAAAACTAGCTTCCAAGCGTTGGCTATTTGATCATGCAGAAACCGTAAAAGAAAAAGAATTGCAACGCATCAAAGCACTTAATGGCGGAATTGCGATACAAGCGAGAATGGCGTATGCAGGCGAATTTTTCGTAGAACGTTACGGTGCAGACAAAGCAAAACAGGCACCGCCAGTTCGTAAAATGATAGATGCCGGATTGCCAGTTGGTGCAGGAACCGACGGAACACGTGTGGCAAGTTACAATCCTTGGCCAGCCTTATATTGGTTGATTACAGGAAAAACTGTTGGTGACTTTCAATTAGCTGAAACAACAAACCAACTATCAAGAGAAGAAGCCTTGCATTTATATACAAAAGGTAGCGCATGGATTTCTAACGAAGAAACCGTAAAAGGCACCTTAGAAGATGGCATGTTTGCTGACTTCACCATACTATCAGATGATTATTTCACAGTGCCAGCGGCTAAAATAAACGATATAAAATCAGTCTTAACAGTTGTAGATGGGAATGTGGTTTACGGCGCTCAAGAATATAAAGCTTTGAATCCTTCTTTACCAGAAGTAATACCTGATTGGTCACCTGTAAAGTACTTTGGTGGTTATCAAAACAAATAAAACAAAAACTAATGAAAAAAATTCTAAAAATTAATTCTAGTAGTAATACTAAAACTTCAACAAGTAGGACATATGTTGATAAAACAGTAGATAAGATTAAAAATCAGTTCACTGATATAGAGGTCACTGAAAGAGATGTTGCCTATTCTGATTTACCTTTTATAGATGAAAAAATGCTAAATGCTCTTTTTGTTAATGGAGAGAGAACAATAGAACAAAAAGAAGCATTAGTTATTTCAGATGCTCTAGTTGATGAACTAATTGAAGCAGATTATATTGTTATAGGCTCGCCTATATATAATTTTTCAGTACCTGCATCACTCAAAGCATATTTTGATTTAATAGCTCGTGCGGGACGTACATTTAAATACACGGATAGTGGTCCAGAAGGTCTATTAAAAGATAAAAAAGCATTTATTGTAATCTCTAGTGGCGGAACAGTCGTTGGGAGTGCCATTGATTTTGCTTCGACTTACATTAGTCACTTTTTATCCTTCCTCGGAATTTCAGATGTAGAAATAATAGCATTAGACCAATTAATGTTTAATGCTGATGAGGTTATTAAAAAAGCAGAACATACAATAAAAGCGATTGAAGTTTAAAAAAACAAAAAATCAAATACTAATTTTTAAAAACAAACAAAAATGGAAACACAAGTAAAAACAGCATGGAATATTGATGCAGCACATTCAGAAATCAGTTTTAAAGTAAAACACATGATGATTTCAACAGTAACAGGACATTTTGAAAATTTCAATGCTATTGTAGAAACAGACAATTCACAATTTATTAATGCAGATTTCAGCTTTACAGCTCAAATTGATGCTATCAATACCAAAAATAAAGATCGAGATGCACATTTAAAGTCAGCGGATTTTTTCAATGCAACTACATATCCAGAAATGACATTCAAGTCTACATCGTATGATGGAAATAGCATGATTGGCGATTTAACAATTAAAGACGTAACCAAAGAAATTGAACTAGCTGTAGATTTCAATGGTATTGCTGTTGATCCTTACGGACAAACCAAAGCGGGCTTTGAAATAACTGGTAAAATCAATAGAAAAGATTTTGGTCTTACTTGGAGTGCAGTCACAGAAGCAGGAAGTATTGTGGTTAGTGACACCATCCGATTAGTAATCGATTTACAATTTATAAAACAGTAACTATTTATACGTAGTCAAAAAAATCCTTTATACATTTTTAAAACCTGATAAAGTTTTGATTTACAAACACATGATATTAATTAAAAAATTGTAAACCTATGCGTTGTTTGTATATCATTGTATGTGTATATATCGCTTTCGAGGAATCGGTCTCTGGGCAAGTTGCAGTGTCAACACCACCAATAGTAAACTTTACACTATTGCGCCAATATGATGCAATTCAAATAGAAGAACCGCAAAATAAATATCAACAGCTAAAAAAACTATCGTTGGGAAGCAATACAACACTTAGTTTTGGAGGAAGTTACAGATTTCAGACAGAAGCGTTCATTCACGAACAATTTGAAAAAAAATCGGAACAAAATGATTATTGGTTTCTCAATCGTGCCATGTTGCATGCACACTTAAAAATTGGCAATACTTTTGAATTATTTTCAGAATTCAATTCCAGTTTAATTACAAGCAAAGAAGCAATTGTTCCTGTAGATAAAGATGAATTAAGCGTCAATCAATTATTTGCTCGCTATCAATTTCACAAAAACTGTAATCTACTTATTGGAAGGCAAAACATGCGTTTGGGAAGCGGTAGATTGATAGACATTCGCGAAGGACCAAATGTACGTTTATCATTTGATATGGTGCAACTACAATTCAAGGACAAAACTACGGAAATTACAGGGTTTTATGCCGTTCCAGTGCAACAAAAAGAAGGTGTTTTTGACAATGATTTTTTAGAAACAAATGAAACATTGTCAGCCTTGTATTGGACACAAAATTGGACACAAACGACCAATACAGATGTGTATATTCTTTACAAAGAAGAAGCACAAAAAACATGGAATCTAGGAACGGCAGATGACAATAGAATTTCCCTAGGGATGCGTCATTTTGGAACCTGGAAAGGTTTCAATTATAACAACGAATTTGTCTATCAATTAGGAACTTTTGGCAATCAAGATATTACTGCTTGGACGATTTCTTTTAATGTAGAAAAAGAATTTACAATAGGTGAAAAACCAATTACGCTAGGTATTAAAACAGAAGCTATTAGTGGCGATTCTGACGCAAGTGATGCAACTTTGCAAACATTTGATGCTTTATACCCAAGAGGTGCATATTTTGGAAGAGTGGCACGTTTTGGTCCTTCAAACTTAATAGACATTCATCCGTATGCCAACCTTACACTAGGAAAACTGACACTTGAAGCTGATTACGTCGCTTTTTGGCGATTTGCTACGAATGATGGAATTTACAATCCAGCCTTAATTTTAGATTATCCTTCTGAAAATAGCCAACGCTTTATTGGACATCAATTTGGTACAATTGCCAATTTTGAGGTTTCTCCTTTTATCAGTGTTGAATTGGAATCAAATATTATTTTACCCAGTTCATTTTTACAAGAAAGTAATCTAGATGCTACATTATATCATTTTGTGTTTACAACAGAAATACGATTTTAAAAAAAATAGTAAATTTCAATTATATTATGGAAATAGAAATTAAAGAACAACTAAACAAAGGGTTTGCAATTGCAACCGAAAACGGAGAAAAAGCTGGAGTAATGACGTATTCCATTCCGCAAGGCGATTTTATCATTATTGATCATACCGAAGTTGACCCAAATTATAAAGGAAAAGGTGTTGGCAAAAAACTATTATATGCTATTGTGGAAAAGATGCGTGCCGCAAACCTAAAAATTCTTCCGTTATGTCCGTTTGCAAATGCAATGTTTAAAAAATTGGACGATATTAAAGATGTTTTGAAAGCATAAAATTCATAAAACGAAATTATGAAAAGTAAAAAAAGGAAAGAGTTAATTTCGGGCGATTTTAATCTTACTTTCTGCCATTAATGTTGTAGAATTACGCTTTAAATAGTCAAATAATTTGTCAAGCGCATCAAATTCAGAGCTACCATTTTGGATACTTTTTACGACAATAGTATTCAAGAATTCTAATTGAGCATCACTCAGTATAAGACCTATAATAGATGCTCTATTTTGTATTCGAATCTTAAAATCAGACATAATTTTTTATAATTAAAAAGAATAATAGTAGTAAAGTTAACGCAAATATCTCGTCAATTTTAGACACATGTGTACAATTGGATGTAGTTTATTTTCTTATATAAAATAATTGTTAAAAAAGATAATCAAAAACACTCATACGATGGATAAAAATGTACTTCAATGGATTAAAATAGGATATACAATTTTTTCTCAGAAAGGTCCCAACGGAATTAAAGTTCAGACAATTTCTAAACTAATGGGAAAAAGTAAATCTTCATTTTATCACTTTTTTTCTGATAAAGAAATTTATATAGAAGCATTATTAAACTATCATCTTGAAAGAGCTTCAATTATTATTGAAAAAGAAAGACAGTGCAAAAATGTAAACCCCGAAATGCTTCATGTGCTTTTAGAGTTTAAAGAAGATTTATTATTTAGTAGACAGTTAAGAATTCACAGGGAAGTTAGCATCTATAAAGATTGTTTTGAAAAAATAAATGAAATGTCAGCAGAAGTCATTATTGGCATTTGGTCAGAAATGCTAGACTTAAAAGACAACTCTGCTTCGGCAATGTTAGTATTGAATTTAAGTTTAGAAAATTTTTACCTTCAAATTACAGAAAAAACCTTAACATTTGAATGGCTCGATACGTATACAAAAGAACTTAAGGCGATGGTTAAGAGTATTCAAAATGGCTATAAACCATAGTCCATTGTACACTAGTGTCTATAATATTGTTCAGTTTAGTTGTAGTTTTAAATCATAAATAAAACAATACAACAAACACGTTTACATGAAATTATTTAGAATACTAGTCATTGTCATCGCCATGACTGTTTATACATATACAATATATACTGGACTGCATACCGGCTGGAATTTATTTTCAGTTTTCTTTGAAGATATCTTAAATGTTACATGGCGGGGACAGTTTAATATTGACTTCCTAAGTTATTTACTACTAACAGCATTATGGACTTCTTGGCGCCAAAAATTTTCAAGTTTGGGGATTGTATTAGGATTGTTTGCCCTTGTTGGTGGCATCATGTTTTTGGCGCCATATCTCTTGTATCTCACGTATAAGAATCATAATGATATTCATAAAGTTTTATTGGGTAAAAATTAAAATCCTAATTTCTAAGACATCTTTATGGAAAAAATTCTTCAGAGCAGCACAAAAATAAGATTTCAAGATTGCGATCCATTCAATCATCTTAATAATTCTAAATATCTAGATTATTTTATGAATGCACGTGAAGACCAAGCGCTTCAATATTATAATCTCAATATACACAAGCACTTTGTAACTACTAAAAATAGTTGGGTGGTCGCTAGCAATCAAATAGCCTATTTAAAACCTGTTTTTTTAATGGAAACGGTTGTTATTGAATCTCAAATATTTGAATGTACGAAAAACACTTTGTATGTTGAAATGACGATGTGGAATGCCAAGAAAAATCAATTGAAGTCTATCTTATGGGTGAAATTTGTGTATTTCAATAGTGAAAAATCAATAAAGACAAATCATGCTGAGGCTTTAATGGAATTATTTCTAAAAGTAACAACATCAATAGCAGAATCTAACTTTGAAGAAAGAGTACGCTCTCTAAAAAACAAAGCTATCGCTCAGACAATTTAAATAGAAAATTAAGCAAGCACAACAATGACGCAAAAGTTTCACAAGTCGTATTTAAAAATTACCGCCATAGTTGTAGGCTCTTTTGGTCCTATATTTTTCTTAGGAACCATGCTTGCAACTTCCGAACCCGCACGATGGTCACTAGATCTTCTGAGTTGGCCATTAGATGGACAACAAGAGTATACCGCTGCAACAACACGGTTTCTTTCTGCGCTAACTGGTGGTTTTCTTTTTGGTTGGGGAGTTTGTATTTGGTGCTTGCAAAAGTGGGTATATGACAGTGCGCCTGAAGGCGTTCGGAAATCTGTACTCATCGGCTTGCTTGCCTGGTTTGTATTGGATAGTACAGGTTCTATAACTTCTGGAAATGCTTCAAACGCTTTATGTAACATTTTAGTTTTGTTATTAGCTGTAGGACCACTTTGGAAGCCCGCAACAATAAAATGAAGAAATGGTATAAATGATTTACCGTACTAATTACTTTAAGTTCAAAATATTCTTGTTTTGCACACATTTACAGTTAGTTACTAAAAACAGATTTTATGTTTTTAGTAACGACTGTTAAAAAATATACACGTATGTAATAATATAAACTTTTGAGAATAATGAAAATTATTTCTATTCCTCCGAAAAATGATTTGCTTAAAAACTACATTGATTGTATTCATATACTTCAAAAAGAACATCATGAAAAAGATGCAGATATTATTGTCTTTCCTCATGTTAATACGGGTATTAGTTTCTCGAAAACTGCTAAACTCATAAAAGTAAATGCTAACTATTTTAAACTTAAGCACAATCCTAATAATAGAGTACTAGTTTATTTTAATCATAATCTCAGCACACCAATGCGCTTGAATTATGAAGGATTCTATTACGAAATTACCATTTCATTCAGACCTCTTGGAATATATGCGTTTATAAATAACGAAGTGCCTGTTGGAAACAGCGTTGATTGTTTTACACCGTTTATACCATTTCCCGATTTTGAAGATACCGCAATGAAAATTCTAAGTTTAAATGACGAAGTTGAACAGATTGAATACATAGAATCCTATTGGCTTTCCAAACTGAATACTTTTGAACATGCCTTTTTAAAAGAAGCGGTGAAAGAGATTCAGCATCCAACATTTACAGTCAAAGAATTTACCAAAAAGAACAATCTTACAGTTAAGTCATTTATTTTTCATTTTAAAAAATATTTAGGACGAACACCAACTCAGCATAAAAAAATATTACGGTTTAGGCACTCTATAGATAAAAAGTATGCAATGAATAGAAATAAAAACTTCACACAAGTTGCCTTAGATGCTGGCTATTTTGACCAATCACACTTTATAAAAGACTACAAAAACCTAATAGGAGAAATTCCAAAAGAGTTTTTTAAGAATATTAATGATTTTTTAGATACAGGTGTTGTACATACTCAAGGATAGGTAATTTTTTTACAATTTTTTTATTTTTTTATTTTTTTTCTTTGTCTAAGGACAAAGAATATTTTTTCATAACTAATTAATTATAAGGTGTTTGTAACAAATTTTATTTCTTTGATACTTATGATTTAAATGATAAAATTTTAAATTAAATGTTATGAGAAAAATTATGAATTACAGTTTTTTAATCGCGATTTGTCTATCACTTTTTGCATTTAACTCTTTAAAGACTCCAGAAAAAGATCTTGTTGGTGTTTGGAGTATTGACGAATCATTAGTGTCCAAAACCGTAGAAAAAATACTCGCTAGAGTCGAAAAATCAAATCCTGAACAAGCTATTGAATTAGAAAAACAAAAAGATGCCATAGCAGCAGCTATAAGAATAACAACTTTAGAATTCAAGAAAAACAAAGAGTACATCCTTACTACTGGTTTTGACAATATTCCAAGAATAGGAAGTTGGGAAATTAATAGCAAAGAATCACTTTTTATAAGAATTGATTCTAAAGGAGAAATAACAGAAGATAAAATCGTAGAAATTACATCTTCTCGATTCAGAATTGTAAAATCAAGTACAAAAGATACCATTACCTACAATAAAAAAAATTAAGACTAAAATGAACCAAATAAAAAACATAATGTCCCTTTTGGTAATTGCAATTTCGAGCCTTTCGGTTTGTTTTGCAACTACTCTTGAAGATAATACAGCACAACTTTTAGAGGGCAAATGGAGATTAGTAAAAGTAAAAGAAATAGGTGCTTGGTCTATTAAACATAAAAACTTACTATCTGAAAATAATAATACCACCATTGAATTCAACAAAAATAATCAATGCCAAGTGATTATAAATGGCGAAAAGATAGAAACATCGTATGCTACTAATGCCTATTTAGAAGAGAATTATGGTGTACTCATTATAGACCAATTTATTACTACCAATATATCATATTATAAAAAGAGAAATTTAAAATTAAGCTGTGAATCAATTAGTTTGATTCCTTCAAAATGGGAGAAAATTGCAGTTACAAAAAGAAAAATAGTGTTTTACCAATTTAAGGATAATGGTAGAATAAAATATGTTTTAGAAAAAGTGAACTAATGAAAAGAATAATAGCAATAGTATGTATCGTTTTTGCATTACAAATATGTAAAGCACAGGGAAATAAGGAATATTTTTTAGAAGTTAAAGAGGCTAAAATCTTCGTAAAAGAAATGGGTGAAGGAAAACCACTCATTTTAATTCACGGAGGGCCAGGAGACAATCATATGAGTTTTATGCCTTATGCTGAAGAGTTATCCAAGGATTATAGAGTGATTCTCTATGACCAAAATAACGCTGGAAAATCTACATCGACAACAGAAATAGCAAATACAGCCGATTTAGAAATAGAAACCTTGGAACATTTAAGGAAACACCTAAAACTAGATAAACTGTCATTAGTTGGGCATTCTTGGGGAACGATATTGTCTTTGCTTTATGCCGAAAAACACCCTGAACATATAAATAATATAACCCTAATTTCTTCTATCGGTACGTCCTTTCAAGACTACATAAAGTTTGCAACCAATTTACAAGGAAAATTTACGGACGATTATATTAAAAAAATGCAAGATTTAAGTAAAAATCCTAATGCAACACAGCAAGATATGGTTGAAGTGTATTTGCCACTTTATTTTTATGATGAGGCACATTTAGAGAAACTGACAAAAACCAAAATCAATTTTGAAACCAATAGAAGTATTATTACAGACATATCGCAAAAATTCAATCTAGTCGGAAAAGAAGAAAAATTTAAGTTCCCGATACTGATTTTACAAGGCGAAACTGATATGCTTACAGCCGAGGATATGAAGCAGTCCTTCTCAAAGTTTTCGGATGTAAAAATAGTTGATATAGAAAAATCAGGTCATTTCCCATTTATAGAAAATCCTGAAGCAACTACAAAAAACATAAAACAATTTTTTAATTAATCCTATTGTTATGACTTACGCAAAACCCATTTTTAATAGAATATTATACGGTTTATTTTTAGTGCTTACAGCTTATTTTGTCTTGGTAGAAAAAGATTATATGTCTGCTGCAACTAATCTCTGTATTGCCTTCATTTTCGACCCATTTAATCCACAACAACCTTTTGAAGAAAGACCAATCTGGCAAAAAGTATGGTTGTATGTTCACATTGCTGTTGCAGCAGCTATTTTGGGTTTTGGTATCGGCATATTCGACAAATAACAAAAAAACTCAAAACTTCTAAAAAAATAGTAATTATGAAACATTTACTAAATATTTTATGCATTGTCTTAGCTTTTAATGCTACAGCACAAACTAGCAATGTCATTAAAGACTTAAATGGCCCTTCTGGAATTGTAATTCACAATGATAATTTGTACATCGCCGAATGGAATGCTGGAAAAATATCAAAGATGAATTTAAAAAACAAAAGCGAAAGTGCTACAGATTTTTTGGTGGGTTTAACTAAACCATCGGATATGATTCTCTATAAAAATCATCTTTATTTTTCAGAACAGGATGTCCATAGAATTTCAAGAATTGATTTGTCAAAAACCAATCCAACAAGGGAAGATGTAATTACTTCAGGAATAAACAATCCGAGTTCACTAATGCTATACAAAGACGAAATTTATTTTAGAGAAGAAAACGGAAAGGTTTCAAAAATCAACCTATTAGAGTCTCAACCAAAGGTTCATCAGGTCGTAGATGGCTTAAAAAGTTTATTTGGTGGAATAATTATAATCGATAATTCACTATACATAGCCGAAACCCAACTGAATAAAATACTTAAAGTCGATTTGTCAGATACTACTAAAGCCCTAAAGGAAGCTTATTCAGGTCTTAATGGACCTATTGCGTTCGCTGCATCTGGTTCTCACTTGTACGTTACAAATGCTTTTGAAGGTTCTGTTCTCAAATTCAATTTAAAAAATCAAGAAGAACCCAAAGTTGCAATAGCTTCTGGTTTAGGATTTCCCATTGAGTTGTACATTTTTAATGACGAATTATTCATTGTCGAGCACACACCAGTTCCTGGTGGAAAAATATCTAAAATAAACTTGCTAAAAGCCTAATTAACTATTTCCAAAAAATTATTCATTACAAGTATTAATATCAAGAAAAGGAATAAAATTACAATCAAAGTTTTGTAAAGCTTTGAAAATGGAATTTTGTTCCTTTTTAAAACATAAGCTTTATGATTATTACAAAAAAACATAAATACCTAGCTGTTTTAGTATGCATCTTTAGTATTACAACGGCTATCAGCCAGACTTGGCAAAAATTAGAAACTGAATACTATCCAGGGAAACAAGACGACATTACATTTGTTGATGAAGATACTGGTTGGTATGTTAATGGGTATGGAAACATATACCGTACGGAAGATGCGGGAAAAACTTGGCACAAACAATTAACACAAAAAGGTTCTTTCTTTAGAACCATTGCTTTTATAGATAAAAATACAGGATTTGCTGGAACTGTTGGTACAGATTATTTTCCTAATGTAACCGATACAATACCCTTGTATGGGACAAAAGATGGAGGGAAAACATGGAAACCTATAGCCTATAAAGGTCCTTATGTAAAAGGATTATGTGCTATTGACATAGTGAAAGAACAATATATCAATCACGGAAAAATTGACTATAAAACCTACCTATTTGCGGTAGGGCGTGTGGGAAGTCCAGCAAACATTATGATTTCAGAAGATGCTGGAGAAACATGGGAATCACGTTCGATGAATGCTAATTGTAAAATGCTGTTTGATATAAAAATGCTCAACAAAAACACAGGATTTGCTTGTGCGGCAACAAGTGCAGACATCGCTAAATCAAATGCATTAATTCTAAAAACAATTGATGGAGGGAAAACATGGAAAAAAGTATATCAATCTAACAGACCTTATGAAACTACTTGGAAAGCTTCATTTCCTTCAGAAAAAGTGGGTTATGTTACAATTCAATCCTACAACCCAGATCCAGCTGTGGCACAACAGCGTATTGCTAAGACAACTGATGGAGGCGAAACTTGGGAAGAAATAAATTTGGTAGAAGACAACAGAGGAAGAGAATTTGGTATTGGTTTTATCACTGAAAATCATGGATTTGTTGGTACAGTAAATTCAGGATATGAAACAAAAGATGGCGGTAAAACTTGGACAGCAATAGATTTAGGCATGGCATGTAATAAAATTAGAATTTATAAAGATGAAAATGAAGGTGTTTACGGATATGCTATTGGTGTCAGCGTATTCAAATTCTGAGATCGCTAACTAAAAAACATCTTCTTTATCATTATTAAAAAAAATGGAGGAAGTAATAGATACAAAAGCTGTTTCCTCCATTTTTATACTTTAATAAAGTATAAAAACAGGCAACTAAAGAAGTTTATTTTTCAGTTAGGTGCTATTTTTTTTAAGACAACTGTGTTTTAAAATAATATTAGAGGAATTCCAAAAAAATAATGAAGGAAAATAAAAAAAAGACATTCCCTTGGCTAACAGAAGGCTATAAAATGGTTGCTTTAGTTGGATTTCATAATTTGACTGTAGAAAAATTAGCAAAGACCGTTGGAAAAAGTAAATCGTCATTTTATCATCACTTTGTTGATCTTGAAATTTTCATCAATAGGCTTTGTGAATACCACATTGAAAGAGTTAAAATAATTGCTGTTGAAGAAAGTAAATGTAAAAATATCAATCCAGAATTGATAGAATATCTCGTAACTATAAAAATTGATTTGTTATTTCACAAGCAATTAAAAATGCATAGTGAGAATCCTCTATTTAAAAAATGTATACAAAAAACGACAAGTATTCTTGAAGATGTTTTTGTAGAGGTATGGAATAAAGAGATGGAATTCAACACTTCATTAATACTAGCAAAAAAGACACTAGGATTCTCTTTGGATAATTTCTTTTTACAAATAAATCCAAATACTATTCATAAGAAATGGTTAAGAGATTATTTGACAAACTTAAAATCGATGTTTAATAGCTTAAGTAAATAAAAATAGTGGTTAAATTAACTTTCTTTATTTGTGACCACTTCTCAATTTCTTTAAGTTTCTATAGAGTAAAAGGTAGTATCGTAGCACTTTATCTGCTATACTATTTATAGAACAATACAAATATCTAGACTTATACCAATTCTACTTTAAGAAGCGAAGTTGCTTTGGCATTATAGAACGCTGCGAATGTTTTGCATAGCC
>CAYGPQ010000007.1:0-63036 GCA_964351775.1 uncultured Kordia sp.
GGTGGAATATTCAACTATAAAATTAGTTTAAACTAAAAATTTAGTTATATTTGTATTGTTGAACTAAAGAATTAGTTGAAAAACACGATTGAAAATATGAAGCAATTAACGAAAGCAGAAGAGGAAATCATGCAAATTTTGTGGCAACTGGAAAAAGCAACGGTAAAAACCATCATCAAAAACTTTGAAGGATCAAAACCGGCGTACAATACAGTTTCTACAATTGTTCGAATTCTAGAAAGCAAAGGGTTTGTGGGCTATGAAAAAGTTGGGAAAGGACATGTGTATTATCCGCTCTTAGCACAATCAGAATATAGCAATCAGTCCATTTCAAAATTGGTCAATGGTTATTTTCAAGGATCATTTAAAAGTATGGTATCGTTTTTTATGAAAAAGAATGACATCAATACGTCCGAATTGGAGGAGATTCTCAAAGAAATCGAAAAAAACAACACGAAATCATGATACAATATATACTTCAAGTGGTTGCGTTTCAGTTACTATTTTTAGTAACGTACGACCTGTTTCTGAAAAAAGAAACGTTTTTTAATTGGAATAGAGCCTATTTAATTTGCTCTTCGTTGCTTTCTTTTCTATTGCCATTTATCAAAATTGAAAGTTTCCAAAATGTGGTTCCTCAGGAATATATAATTCTTTTGCCAGAAATTGTATTAACACCGCATAAAACAGTAGAAACCATAGTGCCTTCTTGGAATTGGTATTTGATCATTGGAATAGGAGTTAGCACTTTGTTGCTTTTTTATAAGGTTTCTCAATTAATTCGATTAAAATTAAAAGGAATTGTTGTTCATCAAGGAGATTATAAAATTATCAAAATTCCAAACAGTTCGTTGGCGTTTTCCATTTTTCATTATGTCTTTATTGGTGATACTATTGATGAAACAAAACTAGAAGATATTCTTTCGCACGAATTGGTTCACATTCGTGAAAAACACTCACTTGACTTATTGTATTTTGAACTGTTGCGCATTTTGTGTTGGTTCAATCCCTTAGTATATATCTATCAAAAACGCATCTCAGAATTGCATGAGTTTATCGCTGATGCAACTGTTGTAAGGCATAAAAATAAATCCAATTATTATGAAAAACTGTTAGCTGAAGTCTTTCAGACACAAAGTTTTTCTTTTACCAATCAATTTTTTAAACATTCATTAATCAAAAAACGAATCAGTATGTTAACAAAACAAAAATCCCGAGAAATTTTAAAGCTAAAGTACTTAGTTTTAATTCCAGTATTATTAATTACACTCCTATATACTTCCTGTAATGATGGTATAGAAACGGACGTTGACTCAAACGCATCCATTGAGCAATTAAAAGCGAATGCTAAAAAAGCTACGCACGATTTTAATTCCTATAGTAAAAGTACCGCAGGCACAGAAATTTTAAGTAAAGAGCAGTATGCAAAATTATCCGAATTAACCTATCTTATGTTTAAAGCTCAGTATGATTTAGAGAAAGCTACCATAGGAGAAACAGGTGAATTTACAATAGAAAATAGAAATTATGAAGACTACCTAAAAGCTAGAAAGGCAAGTATAGCCGAAACGAATTCGTATGAAACTGTAGAACAAGATGCTCTTGAATTTAAAATGATTGATAAAGCACCCGTTTTTCCAGGATGTGAAGGAGAAGCTACTTTAGAAGATTTGAAATATTGTTTTACGCAAAGTATTGCTAAGCATGTTAATAAAAATTTCAATATTAAATTAGCAGAAGAATTAGACTTGGTAGGTGTTCAAAAAATATTTGCTAAATTCATCGTTAATAAGAATGGAGAAATTAAGGATATGCAAATAAGAGCACCACATCCTCAATTGGAAGCAGAAGTAATCCGTGTGTTAACTTTATTGCCAAAATTTACACCAGCTGAAAAAGATGGAAAACCAGTAAGCGTAAAATACATGTTGCCAATCACATTTAAAATACACTAGTTTTTAGAATGAATAGATTATTAATAGTATTCATTTCACTAGCATTCATAAACAAAGTCGGAGCACAATCTTCGACTTTTGTTGTTGCAGATAGTTTGTACAATGTCGGAAACTATTCAAAAGCTATAAAAGCATACGAGCGTTTGGATGATAGCAGCTATGCAAATACGCAAATAGCAAAGTCATACAAAGCCTTAGGAAACTCCAAAAAAGCGATTGAAAATTACGAAAAATCCTTAGCTGTAGATTCTTTAAACATTTTCGTGCTGTATGACTATGGAAAGTTGTTGTTTTCGACTGGAAAACTCCAAAAATCATTGGCTATTTTCGAAAAATTAAAAGCAAAAGATACGTTAAATCCAAACTTTTACTATCAAATTGGCTTAGCGAAAGAAGCATTACAGCAAGAAGATTTTTTGACCGCTTACGAAACTGCTTTTCAACTCGATTCGCAACATCAAAAAAGCATTTACAAGCTGATTAAAAATTACTTAGAAGAAAAAGATTTTGAAAAAGCGAAAGCTATGATCACCATTGGTTTGCGGAACAATGAAGATGACGCCCAAATTATTGGTTTCAATGCACAACTATTTTATGCGGAAAAGGAATATAGAAAAGCATTGGTATGGTTTGAAAAACTCATCAATCGTAAAAAGGCAACCCAATATGTATATGAAAAAGCGGCTTTTGCGGCGTATCGAATTGGAAAAATTTTAAAATCGATTGCCTATTACGAAGAAGCGCTCAAACGCGATCAAGGAAATTATTTTTATCATTCGCAGTTGGCAAAACTCTACTATCAAGATGGAATAATTGATAAAGCAGAACATCATGCTTCACAAGCTATTGCTGCCAAAATGATTGATACTTCGGGCGATTATTACATTCTTGGTTTGGTGCATTTTGATCGAAAAGAACACGGGAAAGCAATCAAACTTTTCAAAATGGCTTTAGAAGAAAATCCTGAATATGAAGCAGCACAATTTCAACTAGCGTTATGCGCTGACAATTACTATTCGGATTTAAAAGAGAAATTGAAAATGTACGAACGCTTCATCGAGAAATTCCCCAATGGTACCATTGAAATGCGTAAAATTATCAACGTTCGTATTCGTGAATTGAAAGAGGAAATTCACTTAAAATCAGAATAATCGAAAGTAAAATTGCTGCAAAATGCCTAAAAGTCGTATTTTTCATGATATTTGTAGTGATGAAACAACTGTGGAAATATGGCTTGCTATTTTTTTTGTGTGTTTCTTGTGAATTTTTCAATGGTTCAATTGTAAAAGAAGAAACCATTGTAGCACAGGAAAAACTGACTATTGATTTAGACACGGTTGACGAATTTCCATCTTTTGCAAGTTGTGATCAACTAGAAAAAGAAGCACAGAAAAACTGTTTTTTTCAAACCTTAACGAATCATATATACAAGCGCTTGTCGGAAAATGAACTGATAGTTTCCAAAACCATTCACGATACCATTCATGTGGAATTACACATAGATTCTTTAGGAATTATCAAAGTCGTTGACATTAAAAAAGAAGCATTCACAACCAAGCATTTACCAAGTTTAGATAGTCTGATTCACGCTAGCATCCATCGTTTGCCAAAAGCTGCTCCAGCTCATAAAAGAGGTATTCCTGTGGCTACAAAATTTATGTTGCCTATTATTTTGAATGTTGAGGAGTAATGATCTAATTGAAAGATTTAAAGATTGAATTGCTGAAAATTAAAATCGAATCGCTAATTTCTTCAACAATCGCAATACTTCTACATACAACCAAATAATGGTCACTAACAATCCCCAAGTAGCAAACCATTCGTAGGTTTTGTTGGCTTTTCCAACATAACGATCGATAAAATCAAAATCGAGCAGCAAACTCAAAGAAGCAAAAATGGCGACTACAACATTGAAAGTAATTGCAAACCAAGAAGAACTCCACAAAAAAGAAATCACAATTCCAAAAAAGTTTAGTATAAAAGAAACGATATAAAAGACGAAAATTGCTGTCGTCACGGTAATCACAACACTTCTAAATTTTTGCGTCACTTTTATAATTTTAGTTACATACAAAAGCAACATAATCAAAAAGGTAACCAGCGTAATCGCCACTGCCTGAAATGGTAAATCGGGAAAACTTTTATGAATGTACGCGCTAAATCCGCCAACAAACAAGCCTTTGGCAAGTGCATATATAATGGTCAACGGTATAATCCAAGATCGTCTCACAGAAATAAGAATACTACACACAATGGCAACAATAATTCCGCCAGTGGTCATCCATTTAATTTCTATACCATCATAGAACAGTTTCCAGGTAATAGCAGCCGTTACGCAGACCAATAGCAAGCAAAAAATGGATTTCAATACCACACCACGAAGTGTCATTTTCCCTGGTTTTCTTTTTGTGTTAGCAGTATTCCAAAAATAACTAGTAAAAGCAGGATTTGAAGTGGATAATCCGAATAGACTCATGAGTTGATTTTTGTTAAAAATACTAAAAAAATATACTTCTTGGTTTCAATCTCATAAAATAATTGTAAATTTACATAGTATAATAGGTAAAATTACTAAAACATGGAAGCGTTAACCTTAACGAGCTATATCGATAATCGAAACGACTCGCCGCAAAATAAACTCAAAATTATTCACGCTACTCGAACTGGCGTTACTCGATCGCAACTAAAAAAATTCAGTTTGCGTGTGGCTTTACCATTGACAAAAATATCTGAAATTGTACCTGCTTCGTATTCTACATTGTCCAAAAAACTAAGTTACGACAAAGAAGTGAGCGAACGTTTATTTGAAATTGCCGAAGTATATTCAAAAGGATTTGAAGTTTTTGGGGATGAAAAAAAGTTTGCACGATGGCTCAATAAAAAAAGTAAAGTTTTAGGCGGACAAACTCCTTTTTCATTACTTGATACAAGTTATGGCGTTAAATTAGTCATCGACGAAATTAGACGTATTGATTACGGAATTTTTGCTTAATGATTGTATACAGAATAGACAGAGCAAAGCGTAAAAATGATTTACTTTCGGGCATTGGTGCCGAAAAAATTGGCGGTCGCTGGAATGAAATTGGAACGCGGGCCGTGTATACTTCACAACATATTTCATTAGCCTATTTAGAAGTTGTGATGCACTTGGACATTACGGAAGATTTACCAAATGATCGTATTTTAGTACATGTGGAGATACCCGATGATGTGTATGTTTGTGAATTCAAAAAATTACCTAAAGATTGGAACACGTTTCCATACAATAGTAAAACGCAAGAAATATTTACCAAATTCGTAGAAGAAAACACATCAGCGGTATTAAAAGTGCCTTCCGCAATTGTAAAAGACGAGCACAATTATATTCTCAATCCGCGACATATAGATTTTCATAAAATTAAAGTCGTTAAAATTCAGAAATTCACCTTTGATTCACGCTTATATCACGACGGATAATCTTTTCTAGCGATTATACGGAGTTTCATTAATCCAATGAAAACCTCTATTAATCAACTTAAATTTCTTTAAATCAAATTGTTTCGCTTTGATGAGAATGGTATCATTAAAATGTGTTCCTTTCAAAGTTAAAATACTGTCTTTTAACCGCTCATTTTTTAGAAAAATTAACGTCTTATAAGTACATCTTAAACACTCTATTTTTCCATGTATAACTAGAGAAGATAGATTTTAAGAATATAAAAACGGTGAAAAACGGATATAAGACTGAACTAAAAAGGACATGTGTCAATCTGAATTTTTGTTGTGTAAATTGTAGTGTTTGAAATAATAAAACACCGTCAATACTCAATTTTATAAGCCATAAAAATAATATCAAGTGCCATGAAATAGTTGTCAATAAAAGCAAGAAAGGGGAAATACAACAAATTAAATTCATCAGAATCACGAGAACGCCAATCAATTTTCCTGAGAGTAAATTATAGTTTGCACTTTTGGAAGCCCAACGAACACGTTGAGAAATCAACTCTTGAAACGCAGTCACCGAAAACGTTTGTACTAAAGCTTCTTTTGATTTTAAATAGATTACTTTTTTTGGCCATTTTTCCACAAATTTCTCCAACAAAAATACATCATCGCCACTTGCAATTGTATCATTTCCAGCGAATCCTTGAACCGCTAAAAATGCTTTTTTCTGATACGCCAAATTAGCGCCATTACACATAAAAGGAATGTGCAATCCAAAACTTCCAATTGTTGTTCCTTGAAGACTTAAAAAATCGAGCAATTGAAAATAGCTAAAAAATGACTTTTCATCTTTATAAGTAACTGGCGCTGCAATCATTTTGGGTTGTTTCAACACAATCTCTTGATCAAAACACTGCAACCAATTTGGTGGTAAGTTGCAATCAGCATCTGTGGTGACGATCCAATCACTTTGTATGTGTGAAATGGCAGTTCTGATGGCATCTTTTTTTGGTGAATTGGAAACGCGCTTATTTTTTAGAATGGTGATATTGATCGCTAGATTTTCTTTACTAAAATTTTCTATAATCTGACACGAATCATCTTCAGAAGCATCATCTACAAACCAAAAAGTAACCTTCGCATTCGGATATTGTAATTGCTTTATGGAACTTAATAATAGTGGTAAACGTTGAGCTTCATCCCGAAAGGGAATTATCACAGAAAAATGTGTCACAGGTTTTGAAGACAACAATTTGATGGTTGGAACTTTCCAAAAACCATATAGCAAGCTTACAATTAGTGCGCTATACATAATGAGAATGCCAAAAATAATTCCGCTCATCATGAAGCCATTGATTTTTCTTCTGTAAAAGAAGGATTAAAACGAAACACAAAGTAGCTTCCCAAAATACTTGGAAGTACAAAATTTAAAATCCACATCAATGAAACAACAGTTAAAATGCTTAACTCAGGAACGTTGAGGTAGCCAAAAAGCCAAACGGCAACACTTCCTTTGACAATCACATCAAAAATGAACAACATCGGAATCAACGACGTAATCAAATACATGGCGGTAATTGCGCTCATTGCTGTAAAATATGAAGTATTCAGTCCGAAAAGTAATAATAAAAAGTAAAATTGATGCGAAAACAACAAATAGCGAACCACGGAAAATCCCAAGTTTTTTAAGTGAATACTATTTGAAATTCTTCGAATGAAACCTTTTAAGTTCTTCCAAGAATATCCTTTAATTTGAAATCGTTTTTGTTTGCTACCCAACAGAAAAATTACACTAAAAAATAGCACAATAACGCTCATGCGTGCAATTTTATACCAAGGCAATTCAACTTTAAATTGAGATACGAAAAAAGCAAATCCGACAACGCCAAAACTTATGGTTACGAGCAATTGTGTGCTGTTTCCGAGGAAGTTTAATCCAACAACTTGTTTCCGTTCAGATCTACGAAAATACAAGGCTTTTGCGCCGTATTCGCCCACTCTATTTGGTGTAAATAAAGAAGCCGTTAAGCCGCCTAAACTATGTGCGGTACTTTCCCAAAGAGAAATGTATTTTAGCTGTTTTACAAGCGTTTTCCATTTAAAAATTTCTGCAAACCAATTCAAAAAAGTAGCTAGCAAAAGTATCGCAATCGCAGTCATTTTAAAAATTCCAGAAGCTTTAAGTTGTATCACAAACGTATCAAAATCGAGTTGTGAATTGTGCGCCAACTTATCATAAATAAAATAAGTGGCACCAATAACAATCGCTAATTTTATAGCGAAGCCAAATAATTGCTTAGTTTTGTGAGATATCGAAGTCTGCATGCTACAAAGTAACGCATTTCGCAAAACAAATCGATCATAGAAACCATTTTCACCATTAGCGATATAGTTTGAATTAGATGAATCAAAAGGAAAAGCCGTTAAAAACAGAAAAAATCATCTTAGGAATTGATCCAGGAACTACCATTATGGGTTTTGGTTTGATAAAAGTAGTAGGCAAACAAATGCAGTTTTTACAACTGAATGAATTACAATTGCAAAAATACAGCGATCATTATTTAAAGCTAAAATTAATCTTTGAACGTACGATGGAACTGATAGACACGTATCATCCAGATGAGATTGCCATTGAAGCGCCTTTTTTCGGAAAAAATGTGCAATCGATGTTAAAATTGGGTCGTGCACAAGGTGTTGCAATGGCTGCAGGTTTATCACGCGAAATACCGATTACTGAATATTCTCCAAAAAAAATAAAAATGGCAATTACCGGAAATGGAAATGCCAGTAAAGAACAGGTTGCCAAAATGTTACAAAGTTTATTAAACCTGAAAGAATTACCCAAAAACCTAGATTCTACCGACGGTTTGGCGGCAGCAGTTTGTCATTATTACAACGCGGGAAAAGTAGAAATTGGTAAAAGTTATTCGGGTTGGGGAAGTTTTGTAAAACAGAATGAAAAAAGGGTTAAAAAGTAAATTTATTGCATGAATTCATTCAATTTTTTTAAAGTAGTTGTGTTGTTATTTCTAAGTAGTATTTTATGCTCTTGCGGGAATTTACTAAGCGATGAAGAACTTCAAACTAGATACAAAAAAGCCATTGATGTGCAAGATTGGTTTAGTGCTAAATTATTGATTGATGAGTATATAGTAAGAAATCCTGATGAGATTGAGCTGTATTTTTCAAGGGCCAAAATAGCGACCAATGTTTCGCCGTTGGATGTAGATGGAATCATTGCAGATTTGTCAAAATATATTGCTGTGAATTCAGGCGATGCACTAGCCATTATGTTTCGATTTCAGGCGTATTTACACGCTTCTCAATATGACAAAGCATTAGAAGATATCAACACAGTTATTGCACTCAAAGGAAAGAGTCCTTTTTTATTATCATGGAAAGGAAATTGTGCTTTTTTAGCTAAAAAGTTTGATATAGCAGCCAAAGTATACGAGCAACGAACGCGCATGCAAGGTTCGTATGACGATATTCGAAACAATTATTATTACATGATTTTCTCCAAACACTTAGGAGGTAACAAAGAAGGTGCCGCTTGGGATTGTGCTTTTTTGGAAAATCGTGGTTTTGAAGAAGACAATAAATTAATGAAACAATTGTTGGATGATAATATTCAACATGAGGTTTTAGCAAATTTTAAACTTCCAAAATTTACCATAGAACAACTAGAAAACACATTAAACAATAACTGTCCTGAACTCGATATATTTCCTGATGGAAGATATATGTATCCAGAAATAATGAACATGTTGGCGCGTGAAGAAAGAACAACAGATTTAAAGCCACTTTTAGCCAAACGACACGAAGTGTTTGTACTAAATTTAACAGGAAACAAGTATAAAACGTTACCAAAAGAGTTATTTCAGTTCAAAAATCTACAAGCACTAGATCTGTCTGAATGCCAGTTTACAGACATCGAAAAAACCATTGAAGAATTAAGTCAAATGCCCAACCTGATCATTCTTCAATTAGGGCGTTGCGGTATCAAAGAACTTCCAGAGAACATTCGTTTATTGTCAAATTTGGTGATTTTAGACTTGAATTGGAACCGACTCAAAACGTTACCAGAGTCCATTGGAGAATTGACAAATCTTAAATTATTGTCTTTACAAACCAATTTAAAATTAGAAGAACTTCCTAAAAGTATTGGCAACTTACAATGTTTACAATTCCTGAATGTTTCGCAAACACGATTGACAAGTCTGCCAGAAGAACTGGCTTATTGTTCGCAGTTAATTAACCTCTCTGCTAATCGTAGTCGCTTAAAAACGTTGCCTGAAAACATTGGAAACTTGATAAATCTTCAACAGTTGAGTTTAATGTATAATAAACTTGAAGAATTGCCAGCGTCTATTGGAAATCTAGAATCGCTAGCAGCTTTATCGTTAGATGTTAACAAACTGACATATTTACCAAAAACACTTGGAAATTTAGATAGTTTAGGGCGTATTGATCTCACTGGAAACAATTTTCAAACATTTCCAAAGGAATTAATGTCATTAAAAAATGTGTACAGTATTTGGATTCACAGAAATCAATTTCCTGAAATTCCGCTAGAAGTAGCAAAGATGCCAAGTTTGCAACGGATTTTAGTAGATAATAAAGTGATCACGCAGAAAAACATAGACGCATTAAAAGCTATAAAACCTGAATTATACGTTATTCCACAAAAGTAAAGTGATATATAAAAAACTAAAAAATAGTAGTACATTCATATTAATTACCAACTAAAACAACCAACACTTTATGAACCATCAAAAAGAACATTGTAAAAATTGTGACGCTTCTGTTGACGGAAATTATTGTGTAGTATGTGGACAAAGAACAGCGATTGCAAAAATTACCATAAAGGAAACTTTTCAAGAAATCATAGCTATGTTTTTTTCTGTCAATGCACCATTGATGATAACTTTAAAATATGCAATTATAAATCCTGGAAAGTTGTTTAGAGAATTTATACAAGGAAGAAGAAAAACGTATTACAAACCCGTCGCTTTTTTCATTCTAATGACCGTTGTGTATGTATTAGTGAATGCTATTTTAAATTATGATCCAATAAATGAAGTAATCAAAGACACGACTGAAGATATGCAAAGTATCGCTTTTCGATCAGGAAAGTTCATGCAAAACAACATCACAAATTTTTTATTCTTTTTTGTTTTTTCCTTAGGGTTATCTATGAAAATTTTCTTTAAGAAGCATTATTCTTTAGCTGAATATTTCTCAGTTGCTTTTTATTTAGTAGGAATGTACACCTTGTTGATTTCGTGTTTAATATATTTTCTTAAAGGAATTCCACTTGAATGGCGACCGATTCCATTTCTAGTTATGATGCTGTATTTTTTGTTTGCGATGACATCATTTTTTCAAAGCAAACATATTCTAATTTTTGTAAAAGGAATTATAGCTTACATTTTTGCGGTAGTCTTATATATCTTATTTAGTTTTGGGCTCTCTATGTTGATCACTTCTTTTTCTTAAAAATGGCTGGAATTTATATACATATCCCGTTTTGCAAACAAGCATGTCACTATTGTGATTTTCACTTTTCAACCTCTTTAGGGAAGAAAAATGAAATGATTGTCGCCATTCAAAAAGAACTATTACTGCGAAAATCAGAATTGGCACACACCACCATTGAAACTATTTATTTTGGTGGCGGAACACCAAGTATGTTATCGTTTGAAGAAATAGAAGCCATTTTGGAAACGGTATATGAAAACTATCATATAACGGACAATCCAGAAATTACTTTAGAGGCAAATCCTGATGATTTAACGGAAGCAAAAATTAAAGAATTTGCAACTTCAAAAATCAACCGACTCAGTATCGGAATTCAGTCATTTTTTGATGCACATTTGCAATTTATGAATCGTGCGCATGCGGGAAATGAAGCTAAAAGATGTTTGGAAATTGCCACACACTATTTTGATAATATTACCATTGATTTAATGTATGGAATTCCTAATATGACGTTGGATGAATGGAAAGAAAATCTAGAAATCGCGTTCAGCTTTAATGTACATCATATTTCAAGTTATATTTTAACGGTGGAACCGAAAACGGCATTGGAAAAATTTATCCGACAAGGAACTTGCCCAAATGTTTCTGAATCTGAATCTTGGGCGCATTTTACCATGCTGGTAGCAGAAACCGAAAAAAAAGGATACATACAATACGAAATTTCTAGTTTTGGAAAGCCGGGCTATTTTTCAAAGCATAATTCTTCCTATTGGAAAGGCGCAACGTATATTGGAATTGGTCCGGGAGCGCATTCATTTGATAAAATATCCAGAAGTTGGAATGTTTCAAACAATCCGTTATACATCAAAAGTATTGCAAAAGACATTGTGCCCATTACCAAAGAAATACTTTCGCTAGACGACCAATACAACGAATATGTCATGACAGGTGTGCGTACCATTTGGGGAATATCGTTGGTATACATTCAACAAGAATTTGGAGACGCGTACGTTCAACATACATTAAAAGTTGCCAAATCACATCTACAAGAAAAAAGCATTCAACTCGAAGCAAATGTCATCACAACAACCCAAAAAGGACAGTTTTTATGTGACGGAATTGCTGCTGATTTTTTTAGAGTTTAATTTGTGAAAATTTTCTAGAAAAACAGCTTTTTCATGTTTTTTAAAGTAAAATTTGAAAAATCATTTCCTATTTTTACAGTATGATTTGTACCATTCAACATAAAACGACCAAACATCAAATAGATTTATCGAAACCATTAGATATTTCCATTCCGTTGCGGGCTTCTAAAGACAATGTAAACGCGTGGTATTTGGGTGCGCCAGAAATTTCACCTGTTCGTACTGACGATTGGGTTGGAAGTGTAAAAGAAGGCGGTGATGTCAATTTTAACAACATCTTTTTCAATCCACATTCACATGGAACACATACCGAATGTGTGGGGCATATTACGGAAGAAGTACATTCTATAAACCAACATTTAACCCAATTTTTCTTTTATGCTGAACTCATTACGGTAGTTCCTGAAAAGAAGAAAGGTGATTATGTGATTTCAAAAAAACAATTGCAACATGTCATCGGAAATAAAAAACGAGAAGCGATTGTAATTCGTACGTTGCCCAATTTTGATGAAAAAAAAGCCAGACAATATTCACATACAAATCCACCTTATATAGAAGAAGAAGGTGCCGTATACCTTCGTGAAAAAGGCATCAAACACTTACTAATTGATCTTCCAAGTGTAGATAAAGAAAAAGATGGAGGTGAATTATTGGCGCATAACGCATTTTGGAATACTGCAGGTGCTATTCGGATGGATGCCACCATTACAGAGTTTATTTATGTGTCAAACAGCATAAAAGATGGTGCGTATTATGTAAATATACAAATTGCTCCTTTTGAGAATGATGCAGCACCTAGCAAGCCAATTTTGTATCAAGTAGAAAACTAGTCACGGAAGTCAATTTATTTACCTTTCAAATTCTTTTGGATCTCTTTACTGATTTGATCCAACGTTGGAAATGTTTCTAACTTATCACTAAAGTCTTTAAGTTGCTCTTGTACGATACGTTTGATTTTATTTTCTAAAATTTCATCAATGGTTTCTCCATAATCGGGAAGTGGCTCGCCAGATTCTTTGATTTCTAAAGTCATATTTCCAGTTCCGGTAATCAGCCATAATGGATTAAGATCAGGATACGTCTCGATTATACGCTCCAAAACATCACTTCCAACTGAAGCATTCGATTTCGCTTGCTTGCTAGTGTATCCATTGCCCACTTTTATGGAGATATCAAAGGCTCGCATGCTCATATTTTTGTGTTTGATAAATTTAATTATCCTGTCGATTATTTTCATACTGTTTCGAAATAATGCTACAAAAAAACAATAATTTGTAGCGTATAGTTTTTAAAGGTATTGAAACGTCACTTAAACTGACAGTAAATCAGCACAAGTTTCGCAACTCGTAAATATACATAATTTAGTAATATGTATAGCGTTTTTTCGGAAAAGACAGGAATTGTATCTCATTGATTCTCAATACTGTCATTTTTTTAGTAAAGTATTGTTTGAATCATCTTAAGTTTTATCGTAGTATAATAGAATTATTTTGAACCTAAATTCTGTTGAATTGCAGTATTAATTTCATCAATTGTTGGAATTGCATCTAATTTTTCGTTGAACTTTTTTAGCTGTCTTTCAACAATCCGTTCAATTTTGTTTTCTAAAATCTCATCAATCGATTTTCCGTAATCGGGAAGTGGTTCATCAATACTATCTATTTCTAAAATCATAGCACCTTTCCCTGTTATTAGCCAAAGTGGATTCAAGTCGGGATATGTATCGATTATTCTCTCCAGAACATCACTACCTACGGAAGCACCAGACTTTGATTGCTTACTGGTGTATCCGTTTCCCACAGCTATTGACGTATCAAATGCGCGCATGCTTAAATTTTTATGATAAACAAAGAGGAGTATTCTGTCGATTATTTTCATCGTTTTATGAAATTATTCTATATAAAGTTTCTTTATATAGAAAATAGTTTGTAATATTATACTGTCAGTTCTATGTTGTGTGGCATAAAATCGACACAAATATAACAATTACTAATTATATAAATGTCAAAATAAGTATGATACGTAAAGAACAACGAAAAAAACTCAAAGAAGTTTTAGGATATCACTACACCGATGGTGTGCTAAAAATCTTAAAGGAAAAGAAAGTAACCAGCAGAAATGGGAATCCGTATGGTTCGTCAATGATTCGAAATGTATTCAATGGTCTGAATGAAAACGAAGACATAGAAAATGCCATTATAGAATTATTCATCCGTACACAAGAAGAGATTAGAGAAACTATTGAGGAGAGAAACCGAATATTAGGTATCTCATAAGTAATTCATGTAGTATTTTACATGTAATTTCCGCTCTGAAAGTACACTTAACTAAAATTAGTTTAGATTTGTAGGCACAATAATTAAGTTTGATTGTTGTAAATAGCTCAATATATGGATCTAGTTTTAGCAGTATTAATCGGGGGAATTATCTCTTATTTTATATACGATTTCGTTGGTAAAAAACAATCAGAAAAGCGTACAACGCTTCAGTCACATTTATTGCTAGATAAAATTAAGAATGTCTGTAAATTAACCACCGTTGAAGGCGATTTTAGTGAAATTTATCATTACGAAGATAAATCGGCACATTTTTTACGGATGATTTCAAGTAAAAAAAGAGCCCTCATTGTCATCAAAGCGAAAGCGAGTGTTGGATATGATTTAAAGAAATTACGACTTGAAACGGATACGGATAAAAAACAAGTTCGCATCATTCATTTTCCGCAACCAGAAATTTTAACCGTAGAAACGGACTTCACATATTATGATATAAAAGAAGGATTGCTAAATAAATTTGGAGCGGAAGATTTAACGAAATTAAACCAGGAGGCGAAACAACATATCATTGATAAAGTGCCACAAAGTGGTTTGTTAGAAATCGCTAAAAAAGAAGCCTTAGATGCTATTTTAATCATTGAAAAAATTGTTGAAACCATTGGTTGGGAAATGGACTATTCAGAAATTACCCTTCCAGAAGATGATATTACGTATCTAAATAAAAACTAAGGACTACACTAAAAATGTAGCATGCGGTAAACTAATTCTTTATACTTTTTTTTGAACCTAAACAGCTCAATAATGCTCTCTTGATAAATATTCGTAAATTCAATGGTGTGTTTCGTCGATATTTTATATTGATTTAAAGAAAGATAGTATACTTCTACACATTCTTGCCGTATATTTGCACCAAACTTAAATAACTATAAGATGTCACTAATTGATAAAGTAGTTTATTATCTGAATGATGTTCTTGTGAGCTTGGATATAGTACCTATTCAAAAGACAGATATAAATCAAAAACCAAAAAGCAATACATCATCGGAAAAATCCGATATTAAAGCTTAGTTCTTCGAATACAATTTAGCACATTATTAGTTGTATA
The DNA here is from genome assembly GCA_964351775.1 of uncultured Kordia sp. GTDB lineage: Bacteria > Bacteroidota > Bacteroidia > Flavobacteriales > Flavobacteriaceae > Kordia. The sequence continues at coordinate 15,386 of CAYGPQ010000007.1, forward strand.
GATAAGTTTTTTATAGCTAATTTTTTTCAAAATAATAGGTATGAATATTGAATTGTTACGACACTACTGCATTTCCAAACCTGCCGTTACTGAAGAATTTCCTTTTGATCAAGACACTTTAGTTTTTAAAGTTTTAGGTAAAATGTTCGCGCTAACTTCTTTAAAAGGTTGGGAAGCTGGAATCGCTTCTGTAAATCTAAAATGTGATCCTGAAAAAGCAGTCGAACTTCGTGAAGCATACGAAAGTATCAAACCAGGATTTCACATGAGTAAAACACATTGGAATACGGTTGAACTATATCAACAAGAACTTTCAATCAAATTCATTCAAGAACTCATAGATGATTCCTATCATTTGGTTATTAAAGGAATGACTAAGAAGCAACAAGCGGAATTAGTAAAGTATCAATCATAACATTGCAATATGTTAGAAATTCGACCAAACTGCGAACATTGCAACAAAGATTTACCTTTCGATACATCGGAAGCAATGATTTGTACGTTTGAATGTACCTATTGTAAAACTTGTGCCACAGAACTATTGAAAAATGTTTGCCCAAATTGTGGTGGAAATTTAGCCCAACGACCTATACGTCCAAAAAACTTGATAGAGAAGTATCCTGCAAGCACTCAACGTGTATACAAACCTGTTAATTTAGTTGCACATTACGAGAAAATTACCGCTGTAAAATCGTAAAAAGCTAAAAAATGCAGTATCAATAAAACCACTAGTCTATATTAAAAGGTCATTCAACCCTTTATAAATTTGATTTAATCGAAAGAAGCGCGGTATTTCGTAGATAAAGAGGAAATTTATAAATTAATTGCTGAAATTATAAGAAAACCACAATGGAGAATCTTTCGTTTTTATTTATCGAAGATGACGAGATTGAAGTATTAAAGTTCAAAAAATCCTTAAAAAAACTAGGATTTACGCACCGAATACTTGAAGCTAAGAATGGAGAGGAAGCACTAGAAGTCTTGAAAAAGAAAGAAGAGCTCCCTAATGTCATTCTATTGGACTTAAATATGCCAAAAATGAACGGACTCGAATTCTTAAAAGAACTCAAAGAAGATCCGCACTTACGTTACATTCCCGCAATTATTGTAACCACTTCCAACAATCATCAAGACATGTTAGAAAGTTACAAACTAGGAATTGCTGGCTACATCATAAAGCCATTGCGCTATGAAGATTACATACACAAAATACAGCGTGTCGTTGACTATTGGATGGTCAATGAAGTAATCAATTTCTAACAACATTTTACACTTTAATTCTTCCTTTACACAATTTTACCAATCGTAAACGTGTATATCATCGGTTAATTTTGTTTTAAAACAAAAAATTATACGGAATTTAGTATATTCAAGCGCAAAACCCGAAGCCACCTATATTTGCGTTCCATGAAAGAAACGATTCAGTCCCTAAAACAAGCGTTAGAGAACGAAAAGAAAGCACGCGAAAAAGCAGAAGAAATACTTTTACGTCACACAAGTGAATTGTTAGAAGTACATGAAGCTTTGAAAGCTAAAACGCTTGAGTATGATGTTTTTTTTGAGAATATATTAGACTCATTTATCGTCATGGATACCATGGGAAATGTGATCAAAATGAATGATGCTGCGGTAAAATTATTTGGATACGACATTAAAGAAGAAGATTTTAATGTGGTCAATATCATTTACAGAGCAGATTTTGAATATGCCATGAATTCTTTTGCAAAACTCATTGAAGAAGGCTCTTTTACAAACTATGAAGCTAGAATTTATACCAAAAGCAAAGAAGTAAAGTGGGTTCAGATCAATTCGAGTTTAATTTACAACGAAGAAGGAAAAATTATTGCAGCACAAGGAATTGTTAGAGACATTACAAGTGCCAAAGAAAATGCCGTAATCTTTGAAGAACAACGCGAGCAACTCGCTGCAATTGTAGACAATTCAACACTGGGAATTGTATTGGCTCAAGATCGAAAAATCATTAAAACTAACAATGCTTTCCAAAAATTAATGCAGCAAACAGAAGATGAATTGCAGGGAATTTCTTTGCAAGACCTTTCTTTTGAAGAAGCACATGAAGAATCAAAGAAGTACTACGATCAAATGATTGCAGGGGAAATAAATCATTACAGTCTAGTAGAACGCTACAAGCGTACTGATGGTACAGCTTTCTTATCCAAAACAAGTGTAACGGCAGTTCGTGATAACGAAGGAAACATAAAATATCAATTGGCATTAATTGAAGATGTCACAGAAAAAAATAAGAGACGTTTAATTTTAAACACATTAAACAACTTAACACGCTCTTTCATTGGAAAGTTAACCATCCACGACATTGCATGGGAAATTGCCAATGTAACGGCACGTGACTTAGGATTTGAAGACTGTGTTGTGTATTTAGTCAATAAAGAAGAAAAGGTTTTAGAGCAAATTGCCGGGTATGGTTCTAAAGTAGACAAGAACAAAGAAATTATAAATAAAATTTACATTCCCATTGGAAAAGGAATTGTTGGACATGTAGCAAAAACTGGAAAGGCAGAATTGATTGGTGATACCAGCAAAGATAAACGCTATGTAGTGGATGATAAAAAACGCTTATCTGAAATAACGGTGCCAATTATTATCAATGGAGAAGTTGTCGGAATTATAGATTCTGAAAATTCAGCGAAAAACTTCTTTTCTAAAGAACACTTACGATTACTCAAAAATGTTGCAAACTTAGTTTCAATTCAGTTGACAAATGCCGTAAACTTAGAACGTACCATAGAAGCGGAAAGTCAAAACAAAGAACTTTTAGAAAACTTACAACGAAGTAACAAGGAACTGCGTGATTTCGCACATATAGTATCACACGATTTAAAATCTCCGCTGCGAAGTATAAACGCTCTAGTGTCTTGGTTTCAAGAAGATTATGAAGAAGTTTTGGACGAAGGAGCCAATGAAACTTTCGATAAATTAAATAACAAACTAGAACAAATGGATGCGCTAATTGATGGTATTTTGCGGTACTCTAGTGTGAATGACAGTAATGTTTTAATTGTTCAAAAAGTAAAAGTAAAAGAAGTCTTAGAAGAAATTAAAACAATCTTATACATTCCTGAACACATAAAATTTATATATCCAGAAAAATTACCAACGATTAAAGCTGACAAAACGCGCATCAAGCAATTATTTCAAAACTTAATTAGCAATGCCATCAATTATATTGACAAAGATGAAGGAAAAATAGTAGTAAAGTTCAGAGAATTAAAACACTATTGGAAGTTTTCAATATCCGACAATGGTGTTGGAATTTCCAAAGTATATCACGATAAAATCTTCAAAATCTTTCAAACCTTAGACAAAAAAGGAAAATCGACAGGGATTGGATTGTCTATTGTGAAAAAAATTGTGGAGCTTTACGGAGGTGAAATTCATTTAGAATCTGAAGAAGGAAAAGGAACCACATTCTTCTTTAAAATTAAAAAGTAACATGAAGTTAGAAACCCCAAATTTATCCTACATAAAAGAACTTGCTGATGGCGATATAGAATTTGAAGCAAACTTGATTTCAATCCTAAAAAAAGAGCTCCCGAAGGAGAAAGAAGCATTTATAGAAAGTGTTCGTGAGAAAAACTATCAAAATTCAGCCGAACATGTGCATAAAATTAAACATAAAATTAGTATTTTGGGACTCGAAAAAAGTTATGACTTTGCAATCTCTTTTGAAGAAGAGCTGAAAAATGGAAATCCCAAACGCTATGACACCTTTCTCAGTATTTTGCAAAGCATGGAAGAATTTTTAATGAAAATATAAGACTACCTACTTATGAAATGTATAATTGTAGATGATGAAGCAGCAGCAAGAGCAATAACCAAGCAATTGTGCAAAAAAATAGAAGCGCTCACAATTGCAGAAGAGTTTGACAATGCAATTGATGCTATAAAATATCTAAACACCAATAGAGTAGATCTCATTTTTTTAGATATTCACATGCCAACATTTTCTGGATTTGATTTTATTCAAACCTTAAAAAATCCACCACAAATTATTTTAACAACTTCTGATCGGAATTTTGCATTGGACGCTTTTGAGTATGACTGTGTGATTGATTATTTAGTGAAACCAATTACAGCGGAGCGCTTTGCTAAAGCTGTTGATCGGATTAAAGATCGAAATGCAACAACGCCTAAATCAGAAGAAGTTTTACCTACAACTTCTTCCATTTCAGGAGATACAAAAGCCATAGGGAACGATTTATATGTAAATATTGATCGCCGTTTGGTAAAAATAAATATTCCCGATATTTGCTTGATTGAAGCCAAAGGCGATTATATAAAAATCAAAGCTGAAGATAAAAACTACGTTGTACATTCTACACTCAAAAAAATAGAAGAAAAATTACCGAGTCATTTATTCTTAAAAGTACATCGTTCCTACATTATCAACACCACAAAAATTGTGGATATTGAAGATAACAGCGTTTTAATCAAACAAGATGTGATTCCTGTAAGCAGAGCAAATCGAAAAGAGTTGATGCAGCGGCTAAATCTGTTATAGTTTAAGAACATTCGTCGTGACTTTTATAACAATTCATCTAAGGTTTAGAACATTTGGCATTGTGAACGCAAATTGTTTCAAATAATTTTCTTAGATTTTCATTCCAAATTGCAACCTACTAGTATTATGAGATGGAAAGGAAATAAAAAATTCAAAGAAATTATTACAGAAGACGGCTACCATTTAAAGGCGGAATATATGCAGGATAGTAAGTATTGGTGGATCGTTTACAAAAATGGCAAAGTGTTATATAGAGCAATTTCCGAAAGTGAATTTGCAAGCAGTCTCCAAATTGCACAAGCAAAAGCGCAACAACGAATGATCAAACATTTGAAGAGCTCGATGGTTTAAAACTGTTTTTTCTGTAAATTAAAAAAAGCATCTGCTTGTAACTGCATTAATTCACGCGCTTTTTTGCGTTTATAATTATAGACTTCTTCCTCTTCTGAAATATCAGCATATACTTTGTTATTCAATGATTGATCTGTTTGCAACAGCGTTTTGCGTTGATGTACTTTTTGGGTAACCCATGTTTTTACAGCATCTTCTGCATCTTGAATCTTCAAATCATATTCACTTTTGGAAGTAAACAATTTTGCGAAAATAGGAGACGTTTCGATTGCTAAGAACAACAAAAAGATAAAAAAGGAGGGAAGCCAAGGCAATTCGCCAAGCGCGTTTACACGAGCCATTAAACCATCAAAGCCATCAATAATTGGTTGTGTGGTAGCTTCTTGTGTTTTCTGCTTCGCAATCAAATCAGCAATAGCGAGTTCTTTTGCGGCAATTTTTTCAGTATTTTCAGTACGCAATGCTTGTAATTCTTGCAAAGCTGTATCATGCTTTTCACGTTTTTCTTTATACACAGGACCTTTCCCAATGAGTTCCGTTCCTTTTCGTCCTTCTGCTTCCGCGATATAGGTCTCGTACAAATCATTTACAGCTTTCTCTTTGGAAGTTACATCATTTTTTAATTGGGTAATTTCTTGTGAAACTTGCTCAATTTCAGGCGTATATTGTAACGCAATCTGATTCTTATTAGAAAGGGTGAGTTCATTCTTTTGTTCCAACAACACTTGGTTGATTTCTTTTTCAAAAATCTTCAATTCTAACGGTTTTGAAATCACAATCGCGATAATAACGGCTAAAATAATTCGTGGAGTTGCTTGTAAAAGCTCGTCAAATTTATTTTCTCTTTTACGAAGTGTAGATACAATAAACCGATCGAGATTAAAAATCAACAATCCCCAAATAAGTCCAAACCCGATAGCGACAAACGGATTGTCAAAAACGGTATACAAAGCGTAACTACTTGCTATAAAAGCCATCAGCGCGGTAAAGAAAACGGTAGCGCCAATTCCTGCATATTTAGTTTGTTCGCCATCGCTGCATTCACGTACGAGGTTGAGGTCTACGCCCGAACAAACGAGAAAAAATTGTTTTAACATGGTGTGATTTTTTGATTGATGATAGTATAAGAACGCAAAATGTATCGAAATGTTACAAAAAAAGAGCCTCAATATGAAGCTCTTTTATAAATTGTTAGAAAGCGATCCTAAATTTTATCCTTTCTTCTTTTGTTTTGGAGGTGGAGGCGGAAGTCGTTTTCCGTTTTCATCAACCAATTGACTTTTTTCATTGAAGATATATTTTACGCCATTTTTCACTACTGAATAATGCTTTTCACCATTAATCATCATGGTTTCTACCTTCTGACCTTTTATTATTTTGTGCATTCTCGCTACGTCTTTAGTCTCTTGAACTGTTGGCGCATCTGGAATTTCAACTTCCTTAATCATAGTTTTTTTGAGAGCGGGAACTTTTACTTCTTTTCCCACTACTACAATTTTTTTGGGTGCTGGAACTTCTATCTCTTTTTCCGCTACTACGGGTTTTTTAGGAACTGGTGGCGGTGGCGGTAATCGTATTTCATTCTCAGAATTCGATGTTTGAGTGGTAATATCATAAATATTATTACTCTTTAAGATAGCGATTGCTTTGTTTAATAAATCTTTTGAAACTTCATCGTCATAACGAATCGAAGCCGTTCTCGTTTTTTTATGCAGAATTTTGGCAAGTTCAATTTTTATAAATTTATCTAAACCATTTATTTTACAAACATAGTCTTCATTTACTAGAAAATCTCCATTCTTATTAATCAGCACTTCAATGTCTTTTCTATTTTGATAGATGTCTTTTTCAACTTTTATTGGAAATTCCATTTCATTAGGTCCACTTTTTTTATTTACGTAGTTAATACCTAAATTATTAATTTCTGCAAGTTCATTTTGAATATTGGCTTCTAGTTTTTCTTTTTCTGTGTCACTCACTTTTTTCTTTCCAAGACGAACTTGATCTGAACCTTTTTTGATATGTAACACAGCGCCTTTTGATAATGGATTTGATAATTCTTCTTTCAACGCTTCAAAACCTGATGCTGTATATAAGTGCATTTGATACGTTTGCGGAAAACGTTTGCTTCTTGCATTTTTATGGACAAAACTTCCGTTGTAATGTACAACATCATAGTTTGAAATTTCAGTATTATCAATCACTTTTCCATCCATCCAAATTGCAAATCCTTTTTTGTCTTTCCAATCGTTCAGCAGCGCAGCGGTCGGACGTTTTGCTAATGGTGTTTTTGGTGGAGGAATCAATGTTGCTTTCTCCTCAAGGGTCAATTCTGCGTAAGTTTTGGTAGTTTTTGTACCGTTTTCATCTTCAAAAACAAACGTAGCATTTTTATAGTAAGATGCTTTCGGGTCTTGCGGTGTGCTTACTTTTGTTTCAATACTTTCAAAAGTAGCTATTGTTGTTTCTTTTGCGATTACTTTTGTGCTAAACAAAAATAGTCCGCCTATAAATATTGGAATTGTTAGCGAGGCAACAAGCCAAGCGCGAACACGAGAGGTGCGTTTTGTCATCATTTCTAGTCTTTTTTTAGTTACAGAAAAATTTAAATTACTGGCCAAGTATAAGTTGTGATTCCAACTTGCGTTATCAAGTAATAATTGTTGATAGCTTGGAATCTGTGTGTTTGTTTTGAGTACAGCATCATCGGCTAAAAATTCGTGATTGAGCTGTATTGCTTTTTTATAATAGATAAGCAGTGGATTGAACCAAAATACGATTTGAATCAATTCAATTAGAATAATATCTAAGGTGTGTTTTTGAGTTACATGCGCGAGTTCATGTGTGTATAATTCGTCGGCAATAGTGGAAGTGTCATACGCTTGTTTGTCAATAAAAATATAGTGTAAAAACGTATGCGGCACAACATTTTCTTTTAATAGCACTAACGACGCTTTTTTGTACAAAGCTTTTGTGTTTTGGGCGATTTTACGAAAGATTTTATAAATATTAGACGTAAATCGTGAAAAGAAAAACAAACTACCAATTGCATATAAACCCACTAGATAATACATCCATGAAATAGGATTTGAAACTTCTTGTGACGAAATATTCAATGGTAATGTTGCTGTATTTTCAACAATGAATCCTGAATTGTTTTCTGCCAAAGGAATTGCTGCGGAACTTACCATAGGAATAAAAGGTACGATAAACGAAAAGCACAATCCGAACAGCAAGTAATATCTGTTGAACATATATACGCGTTCGCGTTCTAGCAATACTTTATATGCCAAAAGCACCAATGCTAAGCATAATCCTGATTTTATAAGATACGTGATCATTTGTTATTATCTTTAATTTGTTGATCGATAATCTTTTTTAATTCTTGTAATTCGTCATCGGATAAGTTGGTTTCTTTTGTGAAAAAAGAAGCAAATTGCGAAGCTGAATCATTGAAGAAGTTTTTAATTAATCCATTCAAATGTTTGGAAAAATAATCCGCCTTTTTGATTAATGGAACGTATTCTCTCGATTTCCCAAACGTTGCATACGAAACATATCCTTTGTCTGTCATACGTTTCAATAGTGTGGCAATCGTAGTTGTTGCAGGTTTTGGATCATCGTATTGGTCCAAAATATCTTTCATAAAAGCTTTTTCAAGTTTCCATAAATGCTGCATCAGTTGTTCTTCCGTTTTTGATAATTTCATTGTTAACTCTTATTTATTTGATTCTATTGTGAAATTTACAGTTTATAATTTCGGTCGACATCGACATCATAATTTGCGAATTTCTCAGGAACCTGTGCAATATTACTCTACAAATGTAGAATTAAATTTTGTATTCTACAAGTGTAGAGGTTAAATAATTTCAAAAACTGCGTTAAGGATTGCAGTGAAAAGCCCGGAACGATAGTGAGGACTTGTAGCGGAAAGCCTGACCGCAAAAGCACACTGAACATTGAGCGGAGTCGAAATGCGAAGTGTTCTTTTGTGGGAACGCCCAAAAAAAATCCGCACGAAGCGGATTTTGAAGTTGTTGTATTTTTTTACTTTGAAAGTTCGGTATAGTATTTATAAAATAGTGGAATGGTTTCAATTCCTTTGAGATAATTGAAAATTCCAAAATGTTCGTTTGGTGAGTGAATGGCGTCACTATTTAAGCCAAATCCCATCAAAATTGTTTTACTTTTTAATTCTTTTTCGAAGAGTGAAACAATAGGGATACTACCACCAGAACGTTGTGGAATTGCCGGAACGCCAAACGTATCTTCGTATGCTTTGCTTGCCGCCTGATAGCCGATATTGTCAATTGGAGTTACGTAGCCTTGTCCGCCATGATGAGGCGTTACTTTGACGGTGACACCTTTTGGCGCGATGTTTTCGAAGTGTGTTTTAAATAATTCTGTGATTTCTTTCCATTCTTGATTTGGGACTAAACGCATCGAAATTTTAGCGTATGCTTTACTAGCGATAACTGTTTTTGCGCCTTCGCCTGTGTATCCGCCCCAAATTCCATTGACATCTAGTGTTGGGCGAATGGAGTTGCGTTCGTTGGTTGTGTACCCAGCTTCACCGTACACATCTTCAATATCGAGGGCATTTTTATATTCTTCTAACGAGAATGGTGCTTTTGCCATTTCTGCGCGTTCTTCTGTTGATAGATCTTCTACTTTATCGTAGAAACCCGGAATGGTAATATGATTGTTTTCATCGTGAAGTGAAGCAATCATTTTTGCTAAAATATTGATCGGATTTGCCACCGCGCCACCGTATAATCCAGAATGTAAATCACGATTTGGCCCAGTAACTTCCACTTCTACATAGCTCAATCCGCGTAACCCTGTGGTGATGGAAGGTTGTGTATTGCTAATCATTCCTGTATCGGAAATTAAAATGACATCATTGGCCAATTTTTCTTGATTGCGTTCTACAAACCAAGCTAGGCTTTCTGAACCAACTTCTTCTTCGCCTTCAATCATAAACTTCACATTACAAGGCAATTGATTGGTTGCATTCATCAATTCCAATGCTTTTACGTGCATGTACATTTGACCTTTGTCATCACAAGAACCGCGTGCAAAAATGGCACCTTCTGGATGAATTTCTGTTTTTTTGATGATCGGTTCAAATGGACCACTTTCCCATAATTCTAGTGGATCAGGTGGTTGTACGTCGTAATGACCATATACTAAAATGGTTGGTAAGTCGTCAGAAATATGTTTGTGTCCATACACAATAGGATATCCTGGTGTTTCACAAATCTCGACATGATCGCAACCTGCTTTTTCTAAACTATTTTTAATAGCTACCGAAGTATCAATCACATCTTGTGTATATGCTGGATCAGCACTTATTGAGGGAATTTTTAAAAGTTCGATGAGCTCATCAATGAAACGGTTTTTATGCGTTTCGATATAAGATTTTATAGTATTCATGAAGTATATTGAATTTATCTTGATACTCAAAAGTACTAAAAAAAGAGTTGAAAATAGTGCTGAATTCCTTTGAATATTAAAAATGTTCTTTATATTTGCAGCCACATTTGCGGGTGTGGTGAAATTGGTAGACACGCTAGACTTAGGATCTAGTGCCTCACGGTGTGAAGGTTCGAGTCCTTTCACCCGCACAACAAGCGAAAGCCGAAGTTCTAAACTTCGGCTTTTTTTATTGGGTACAACATAGGTATAACAAAAGTATTTTTTCTCTACTATAAATCTTATTCAATACACAATTCTTGCGCATACGTTTTGTAGTCACTTTAGTATAAATTATTGTATTTTTAAAATTCGAAACAGATGAATCAGTAGTTTATTTTATGGTTTTCCCGTAATTGTATATGGTTTTAAATAGTTAATTTATAGCTTATTAACCAAATAAATTCAAAACATGAAAAAAATTACATTAATTTTTGCGTTACTTTTTAGTGCACTTTGCTTTTCGCAAAACCAATCTTTTGGTACTGTGCAATCTTCAATCTTCAACCCAATCCCTCAACAATTTAGTGGACAAGAAATTTTTAGGTTTAGGCCTGGTTTGGTAACTCAATTAGAAAAAGGCAACGCTTTTGATTTCAATAATAGTCGTTGGTTTTCTATTGGTCGTTTAAATACAGGTAGCCAAACTGTATATGGTTTACGTTTTCAATTGGAAAACAGAGCAATCACTATGGGTTATCAGGATTTATTGGATGTAAATCCAAGAATTCAATGGATAGGTGCTGGTTCTTCTTCAGGAACTGACTTAGAGTTCAGAGCCGCAAATAGTTTTACATCGACGGGTTCTACACTAGTAGCCACGATGACCGACGATGGCAGAACCCTTTTTGGGAAGCCATTAACTACAAGTGAAACGAAAGTGGGTATTGATTACAGTGATATTGCTACTAACAGTAGAACAGGTATGACTGTACAAAATAATACTACTGAAGGTAATTATTATACGATTACAGGTTACAAATCAATCAATAATGTTTCTTGTACTATAAAAACGGGTATGAGTATTCAAAGTGATGGTGGCTCTTATGGGAATACAGGTCTTAGTGTTAGCTTACTAGACGGATATTATAATACGGGAGTAAGCTCATCTGTGCGAAGCCAAGCAACTGGAGGTAGCTCTAATGGTGTAAGAGGAACTGTTTATGGACCTAGTGGTGTAACTCCTACTGGTTTTGGAGCAGGTATTTATGGTAGTTCAACAGCAAGTACAAATAGATATGCAGGTTATTTTAGTGGAAATGTAGTAGTGACTGGCTCATTTTCATCGGGTTCTGATAGAAAATTGAAACAAGACATTAAAACTGAGGAAAATATGTTGGAAAAATTAGCTCAGATAGATGCTGTAAATTATACATTTAAACCAAATGAGCAACTAAATCTACCAAATGGATTACAACATGGTTTTATAGCTCAAAATCTTGAAGAGGTTTTTCCTGAATTGGTATCTACGATTACAAAGCCTATTTTGGATGAAAACAACAAGGAGCTTGGTATGTACGAATATAAAGCTGTAAACTATATTGGAATGATTTCAATTTTAACTTCTAGTTTAAACGAAATGAACGAAAAAATGGTTGCGTTGGAAAGTGAATTGGAAGATATGAAAAGACAAGTTGCATCTAGTAGAGAAACTAAATTAGAGGACCAGAATGATACTGGAGATGTAGGGTTTTCAATGGAACAAAATAAACCGAATCCTTTTAAGGATCAAACCATTGTTAACTACACGTTGCCAAGTAACACCAAAGCAACCATTGCCGTTGTTGATTTATCAGGAAAGTTTATCAAGGAATACGATTTGTCAAGTGAAAAAGGGCAACTAATTATCAATTCAGGAGATATAGGAAAAGGAATCTTTATCTACACTTTAATTTCAGACAATGAAGTCATCATCTCTAAAAAGATGATTATAAGATAATTTAAAAAGTAATTTTTACTTTAAAAACCTTCAAGTCACAAAGCAAAAGCCGAAGTTCTAAACTTCGGCTTTTTTTGTGGGTAAATTTTACAATCATTTCTAAATAAACAATCATGCTTAACATGTTTCATTGATTTGTAACACGCTCATTTTTATGGTTTTACCGTAATTGGTTATAGTTTTAAATAGTTAATTTAAAGGATATTAACCAATAAATTTAAAAACATGAAAAAAATTACATTTGTTTTCGCATTATTTTTTACTGCTATTTGTTTTTCTCAAATTGTAGTGCAACCCGTTCCTCGAAATCAATCCTTTGATGCTGTACAATCAACAATTAATAATCCAATACCGCAACAATTTGGTACAGGAGAAATTTTTAGGTTCAGACCTGGTTTAGTCACCCAATTAGACAAAGGGAACGCTTTTGATTTCAACAACAGTCGATGGTTTTCTATCGGGAAATTAAGAACAGGTACGCAGACTGTATTTGGCTTACGTTTTCAGTTACCGAACACAGCGATTACGATGGGATATCAGGATATAGCTGATTTAAACCCACGAATTCAATGGGTAGGATCGGGAACCGATTTAGAATTCAGAGCGGCAAATAGTTTTACATCAACTAGTTCTACGCTTGTAGCAACGATGACCAATGATGGAAGAACCTATTTTGGAAATCCATTAGCCGCATTTGATACAAAAGTTAGTATTGATTATACAGAAGTAAGTGGAAGTTCTTCGCGTGTAGGTTTAACTTTAGAAAGTGATGCTAGTCAAAATGGTGTTTTTACCACAGGAATAAGATCAGTGAACAATGCTGGAGGATTTATTAAAACGGGCTTGGATATTGAAAGTACTATTGGTTCTTCCGTCGAAAATACAGGTATTAATGTTCGTTTAAACGGAGGAACTCGAAATACTGGAGTAAGAGCATTTGTAACAGATAATGGTAGTGATGGTCCAACGTATGGTATTTTTGGATCAATAGCCAGTACTGCTGATGTAGTAGTTCCTGCTTTTGGAGCAGCTATTTATGGTACTTCATCAACAGACCCAAATCGATTTGCAGGTTATTTTAATGGAAATGTTTTTGTGACTGGAACATTTACAGTTTCCGATAAGAAATTAAAAGACAATATCAAAAGTGATGAAAATGTTTTAGAAAAGTTAACACAGTTAGATGCTGTAACCTATACATTTAAACCAAATGACAAACTAAATTTACCACAGGAATTGCAACATGGATTTTTAGCGCAAAACCTTGAAGAAGTTTTTCCTGAATTGGTGACTACAATTAAGAAACCTATTTTTGATAAAGACAATAAACTCATTGAAGAATATGAATACAAAGCTGTTAATTATGTTGGCTTGATTTCAATTTTAACTTCGAGTTTAAAAGAATTAAATGAAGCATCAACCGCAAGAATAAGTGAATTAAATGAAAGAATAGAAGCTCTAGAAAGTAAATTAGGTATTCAGAATGATATTGAAGAAGTAGTATTTTCAATGGAGCAAAATAAACCGAATCCTTTTACAAATCAAACCGTGGTAAATTACACATTACCAAGTAATACAAAAGCAACGATTGCAGTTGTTGATTTATCGGGTAAGTTTATCAGAGAATACGATTTATTAAGTGAAAAAGGGCAATTGATTATCAATTCTGGTGATATAGGAAAAGGGATATTTATTTATACCTTAATTTCAGATAATGAAGTAATTATTTCTAAAAAGATGATTGTACGATAATTTGATAAAATCTATCATTCACATAGCAAAAGCCGAAGTTCTAAACTTTGGCTTTTTTGTTTGAAAAAAAATAGATATAGCTTTTCGTAATTTTCATTCAATTTGAGTATTTGAAATTTACAGTAGATTTGTAACATTCTCATTTTTAAGGTTTTTATCGTAATTCTGTTTAACTTTTTATGAATATTTTTAAACAAAATTAATTTAAAATATCATATCATGAAAAAAAGAAACATCAAAAAAATTACATTCAAGAAAAGTATTATTTCCAACCTAGCTAAAGATAGCTTAAAAGGAGGAACAAGAACATCTAACCTTTGCACCGCAGTATGTACAGGACAATGTCCGCCAATGACAGACGGTTGCTTTACATTGGATAATGGTAGTGCATGTATCTGTTTATAACACTTTAAGTTTATAGTAAGTAAAAGCGAGCTTTGGCTCGCTTTTTTTATGCAGTCTTTTCAAATAGTTGATTTTCTGTTAATTTTGTTAAAGTTTTTCATACAATATAAATTATTACTTACTTTAATAACTTAACCAAAATTATTTTTAATCATGAAAAAAAAGAGCATCAAAAACTTATCATTAAACAAAAATTCAATCTCTAGTTTGCACGCAGCCCAAGGTATTGGAGGAAAGGAAAATTCAATTCAAATATGTATTCTTACATTAGTTGATCAAAACGGAAATAACATTTGTTATAACACAATTTTTAATTGTAACACGATCCGAATTGGTTGTGTAAAGACAAATGAAGTAGACACAAACACATATCCTATTTGTTAAAAATAGTCTATAAATTTAAAAATTGAGTGAGCTTTGGCTCACTTTTTTATAACCATACAGATGATTTTATGGTTTTACCGTACATATTGTTTGTGTAATTATGTATTTTTAAGAATTAACTTAAAAACTTTAAACATGAAAAAACTACATTTTAAAAATCTGAAACTGAACAAAAAGTCAGTATCTAATTTAGCTCAAAACTCACTAGTTGGTGGAACAAATTGGCCACCAAGAGAAACACCTTCACAAAGTTGTTTTGAAGGAGAGTGTGCACCTCCAACTCAAACAGGTTCATGGTGTCTTACAGGATATCAAACCAACTGTCAATAAAAAAAGGGTATAAAAAAAGCTTCTCCCAACGGAGAAGCTTTTACTTTTGTATCCAAAAAGAAACAAATCTTAGTGACCTGCAGCTTTTTCTTTTAAATCGTTCGCAGCTTTCTTAGTATCTTCAACCGCTTTGTTTGCAGCATCTTTTACGTCTTCTGCAGCTTTTTCAGCTCCATCCTTTACATCTTTAACTACCTCTTTTGCTCCATCAACTGCATCTTTCGCAGCGTCTTTAGTTGCATCAATAGCGTCATTTGCAGCGTCTTTTGTTGCGTCAACGGCATCATTTGCAGCATCTTTAGTTGCATCAACCGCATTTTTTGTAGCATCTTCAACATCTTTTACTACTTCACCAGCTTTATCAGCAGCCTTATCTCCTTCTTTCTTTACTTCTTCACATGAAGTTACTCCGAATGCTAAAGCAACAACCAATGCAGCACTTAAAATTACTTTTTTCATCTCTTTATCTATTTATTGTTAAATCTAACAGCAATGTTAAGATTTCTTTTGCTGATTCACAAAGAATGTTTTAACATCTTTTTAACATTCTGTGAAATTATCATTTTAACAGTTGAAAGGTAATCTTTCAGAATTCTTATTTTTTGGAAAGATATGCCATTATAATTTCACTTGCATTACCATTAGCATGCACATAGTCACGATTGATAACGCCAACCGAAACTCTAAAATCAGTACCTTTTAGCAAGTTTGTTAGTGTATGCTGAAATTCAACTTGAGACTTCACAGAAAGTACACCACCAAGCTGTACCAAATCTTTTGCTTCTTTAAACCCTTCATAATGTTTGCCAATGATAACAGGAATCCCAAAAACGGCAGGTTCTAAGGTGTTGTGCAAGCCTGTACTTCCCATGCCACCGCCAATGTATGCAATGTCAGCATAACTGTATATTTTTGTCAAAATTCCGATGGTATCCACAATAAAAACATCAAACTGACTTAAATTTTTGTGCTGATCTAATTCCGAAAATAATACAGTCGATTTTGTAATGCTATTTTTTAACTTTTGAATCTCTTGCGATTTAATAGTGTGTGGCGCAATAATATACTTGCAATCTTCTTTAGAAGTATTGATAAAAGGAACAACTAATGCTTCATCTTCTGCCCAACTACTTCCGATGACAACACAGGTTTTATCATGCTTAAAATTAGCAATAAAGGGCAATGAATTGTCACGCTGTAAAATCTCTAAAACTCTATCAAAACGAGTGTCTCCACTAATAGTTACGTTTGTATATTGAATATTCTCTAATAGTTTTTTTGAAGTTTCATCTTGTACAAAAATATGCTGAAACGCATGCAATGATTTTCGCATCCAACCGCCATAAAATTTAAAAAATGCTTGTGAAGATCTAAAAATAGTAGAAATAGAAATGGTATGGATCTGTTGCTTTTTTAATTCAGCTAAATAATTTGGCCAAAATTCGTACTTCACAAATACCACTAATTCTGGATGCACTAAGTTGATAAATTTTCGTGCGTTAGCTTTCGTGTCAAGCGGTAAATAGGTAATAATATCTGCAACGCCACTATCTTTTTTTACTTCATATCCAGAAGGAGAAAAAAATGTCAACACAAATTTGTGACGCGGAAACTTCTTCTTTAATGCTTCTAAAACTGGCAAACCTTGTTCGTATTCGCCCAAAGAAGCCGTATGAAACCAAATGACTTTGTCTTCTCTTTTAAGTTGATTTGATAAAGTTTCAAAAACGGTCTTTCTACCTTGTACAAAAAGCCCCAATTTCTTATGAAATAGTGCTACTATTTTCAGAAATAAACTCGTAATATGAACCAATATGTTGTAGATGAAATACAAAAGCAATGAGTTTACGGCTAAAATACATTCTTTCGATTAAATTCATTGGGTATCGTTGTACAATTTTGTAATATTGTTACAACAAAAGAAAGATAGGAATGAAGAAAATCCAAATGGTCGATCTTAAAGGTCAATACACACAAATCAAAGACCAAGTTGATCAATCCGTATTAGATGTTATTGCATCTTCCGCATTCATAAACGGACCCGAAGTACACGCATTTCAAAAAGAATTAGAAACATATTTAGACGTAAAACATGTCATTCCATGTGCCAATGGAACCGATGCTTTGCAAATAGCAATGATGGGACTTGGATTGAAACCAGGTGATGAAGTCATTACTGCCGATTTTACGTTTGCAGCAACTGTTGAGGTAATTGCATTACTACAATTAACACCTGTATTGGTGGATGTGGAAAAAGATTCGTTTAATATTGACCCTGAGGCAGTTCGTAAAGCAATCACACCCAAAACAAAAGCCATTGTTCCGGTGCATTTATTTGGACAATGTGCCAATATGGACGCTATTATGGAAATTGCAAAAGAACATGATATATATGTAATAGAAGATAACGCACAGGCCATTGGAGCAAGTTATACATTTGCAGATGGAAGTGTGAAAAAAGCAGGCGGAATTGGTCATGTTGCTTCAACTTCTTTCTTCCCCTCAAAAAACTTAGGTTGCTATGGAGATGGTGGTGCTATTTTTACAAACGATGATGAGTTAGCACATACCATCAGAGGAATCGTAAATCACGGAATGTACAAACGCTATCATCATGATGTTGTGGGTGTAAATTCACGATTAGACTCTATTCAAGCAGCCATTTTACGAATCAAATTGTCACATTTAGATGCCTACAACGCTGCACGTCAAAATGCCGCTCGTGCATACAATGCCGCATTCTATGGAAATGAAAAAATAATTACACCGCAATTATCAAAATCGTGCGAAAACCCTATCTGTACTGGCTGTAACTGTCATGTATTTCATCAATATACATTGCGTGTTATGGATGTCGACAGAGACGCTTTAGCAGCACATTTAAACGAAACAGGAATTCCTTGTGGCGTGTATTATCCAATTCCATTACATGCGCAAAAAGCATACAAAGATGAACGTTATAACGAAGCCGATTTTCCAATAACGAATCAATTGGTACAAGAAGTAATTTCACTACCAATGCACACAGAATTAGACGATGAACAAATAGCATTCATCTCAAAAACGATATTGGATTTTGTGAATAGATAATTGCAAACCATCACAAATTTTTAAAATTTGAAAAAAATACTTGTTACAGGCGGATTAGGCTATATTGGCTCACACACAGTTGTAGCGCTGCAATTAGCTGGGTTCGAAGTTGTAATTATTGATAACTTATCAAATTCGTCTTTAGACGTATTACCTGGTATAGAAACGATTTCTGGCGTGCAACCACAGTTTGAAGAATTGGATTTGCGTGACAAAGCAGCCACAATTTCTTTCTTTAAAAAACACCAAGATATTGAAGGAATCATTCACTTTGCAGCGAGTAAAGCCGTTGGTGAAAGTGTCACGAATCCGTTGTTGTATTATGAAAATAATCTATCAACCTTGATTACCATTTTACAGCAAATTCAATATAAAGAACATATTTCATTTATATTTAGTTCTTCGTGTACGGTATACGGTCAACCCGAAACAATGCCGATTTCAGAAAATGCTCCCATAAAAAAAGCGTTCTCCCCGTATGGAAATACAAAACAAATTGGAGAAGAAATTCTTGAAGATACAGCTCGAATCGCGAAAGGACTTCAAGTAATTTCATTGCGTTATTTTAATCCAATTGGCGCACATCAAAGTACTGAAATAGGCGAGTTGCCCGATGGTGTTCCGCAAAACTTAGTGCCTTTTATCACACAAACTGCCATTGGTTTACGAAAAGAATTATCGGTTTTTGGGAACGATTACCCTACGGAAGATGGCACATGTATTCGTGACTATATCCACGTAGTAGATCTCGCGGAAGCGCACGTCATCGCTTTAAAAAGATTATTGAGTAAACAGCCCGAAACCTCTTTTGAAGTCTTTAATATTGGCACAGGAAAAGGAAGTTCGGTCTTAGAAGTTATCGAAAGTTTTGAGCGCGTAAGTCAACAAAAGCTGAACTATAAAATTGTTGATCGGAGAGAAGGCGATGTCATTTCTGCGTATGCAGATACCACCAAAGCAAATACTGTTTTAGGCTGGAAAGCACAATCAACGTTAGATGAAGCCATGCTTTCGGCTTGGAAATGGGAGCAGAAGATTAGAAAAACCAACTAACAAACCATAAACAAAACCAAATGAAATCGACATATTAAAAATAATTATTAGCATACAATTACAATGATTATTTTTAATGAATTCATTTAAACTTTTCGGATTTAGGCGAAAATAGCAGTTTTAAGTTTTGTTAAAAGCTTTTTTGAGTTTCAAAGCAGCACTACGGAACGAAAAAAAGGTGAAAACAGGACTGAAAAGGGCAATTTTTTAGCAAATTAAAAAAGTTTAAACGAGTTCAATATTAAAGATTCCATTTGACCTTATTAAAGAAATAAAAACCAACCAAATGAAAAAAGGACTCATCTTATGCTTGAGTATTTTGTGTGCAACCATTGTAATGGCGCAAGATACCTATCTGCATTGCGGAAAAATTATTGATACTGAAAGTGGAAAAGTGTTAACGGAAAAAACAATTATCGTTTCTGGAAACAAAATAAAAAGCATTGAAAACGGCTATGTAACACCTGAACAAAATGATACAGCGATCGATTTAAAATCGAAAACCGTAATGCCCGGATTGATTGATATGCACGTTCATATTGAAAGTGAAACAAATCCAAAAGCATATTTAGAAAAATACACACTCAACGATGCAGATGTTGCGTTTCGTTCGGTAGGTTATGCCAATGTAACACTTAAAGCAGGATTTACAACGGTGAGAGATTTAGGTGGAACTGGCGTAAATATTTCGTTACGAAATGCAATCAATCAAGGGCGAATTGATGGTCCACGAATTTTCACTTGTGGAAAAGCATTAGCAACTACTGGCGGACATGCCGATCCAACCAATGGAAATCGCAAAGAAATTGTGGGCGATCCAGGCCCAAAAGATGGTGTTGTCAATAATGTAAGTGATGCTAAAAAAGCAGTGCGTCAGCGGTATAAGAATGGCGCAGATATGATTAAGATTACGGCTACTGGTGGCGTTTTAAGTGTAGCAAAAAGCGGAAGCAATCCACAATTTACAGTTGAAGAAATCAAAGTAATTTGCGAAACAGCGAAAGATTACGGAATGCACGTAGCAGCACATGCGCATGGAGATGAAGGAATGCAGCGTGCTATTATTGGAGGTGTAAAAACCATAGAACACGGAACTTTAATGAGTGACGAAACTATGGAACTCATGAAAAAGCATGACGCGTATTTAGTACCAACAATTACGGCAGGAAAAGAAGTCGCAGCAAAAGCAAAAATTAAAGGATATTACCCAGATATCATTGTGCCGAAAGCTTTGGCGGTTGGTCCAAAAATTCAAGGAACATTTACCAGAGCCTACAAAAAAGGTGTTGGTATTGCATTTGGAACAGATGCTGGTGTATACGAGCATGGATTGAACGGAAAAGAATTTGGGTTTATGGTAGAAGCTGGAATGCCAGCAATGGAGGCCATTCAATCTGCTACTGTTACGAATGCAAAAATATTAGGGATGGAAGATCAATTAGGAAAGTTAAAAGCAGGGTTTTTAGCTGATATTGTTGCCGTTGATGAAGATCCAACACAAAATATAAATACGATGGAAAACGTAGTTTTTGTGATGAAAGACGGGAAAGTTTACAAGCAATAAATTACTCGAAAATACAATTTAGAAAAGGAGAAGCAAACGTTAATTTGCTTCTCCTTTTTAATTTTCCAGCGTTTCTTAATAAGGATAAGGGCAATTCCAAGGTAAATCAGTTGGACATACCCATGCTGACGGACACGCATCAATAACAGATGTGCAAGTGTTTGTAAGCGGATATTTAGTTCCACCTTTGATTTGTTCGTTTCCTAATTTTGAGATTGAATTCTTACTGAGTTTCAATGATTTTACATTTCTTTTTTTCATGATTATAAATTTTTAGTTTTGTCATGAAGTTATAAAAATCAAGTAAGATTTTGGTACGGGAATACCGTAGTTCACATAAAATATAGTTTAAAACATTAAACTGTTCTTCATTGAAAGAAAAAGAATAGTTAGGCTTACTATTTTGTGCCCAATGAAATTGTTTACTTTGGACATTCTGCCAATGATTGACATTCGTAATTAAGTGTTGGACATGTATTGTTTAATGTCTGACAGGTTAGGAAAAATGTACAACCAAGCGCAGATGGACAAGCGTCAATTTGTGAGCCGCAGACATCAATTTTTGTGATTTGTACAAGTCCTCCATTTATTTGATCATGGTTTAAATTCGAAATTGAATTTTTACGAAGTTTCAATGATTTTGTGATTCTTTTTTTCATGACTAAAGTTTTTGATTATGAGATAAAAATAAAAAAATATCATAAAAATGATTTACGGGAATACCGTAGTTAACATTTAAACATAGCTCATTATAAGCGTTTTATGTTTAAGAAAATAAAGGGTTTATGATATAGAAAACTCTTTCCGTTTGATAAATGAAATAATCAACAATGCTGTTCCGAGCATAACGGAAACATCTGCCATATTGAAGATACCTGTTTTAAAAATTCCACCTAAATCAATGTGCATAAAGTCGGTTACGGAACGATATAGAATTCGATCGTATAAATTCCCAATACCGCCACCAATAATGCAACACAATCCGAAAATCATATACTTATCTAAATCAGTATTGATAACAATCATTCGTAAAATAAAAAGTAATACAGCAATTGGAAGTATGATAAGAAAAATAGCTTTTAAAATGGGGTTTTCCATAGACGATAAAAATCCTAAAAAAGCACCTTTATTTTCCGTTTTCATGAGGACAACATATTCGCCAATCACGGAAATTTTTTCGCTCGCGTTAATATGAGTTCTGGCAACAGATTTTGAAATTTGGTCGCAACCAACATTCATCAAAATCAGTCCAAAAATCAATAACATTCTCAGCGATCTGGAAATTTTCATAGCTAATTTTATTAACTTATTCTTCTCCGAAAGTAGCACTTTCAGCAGCTACAGCACGGTCAATTTTACGCAACAATCCTTGCAATACTTTTCCAGGACCAACTTCTGTAAATGAAGTCGCGCCATCGGCAATCATTTGTTGAATAGATTGTGTCCATTTCACAGGAGCTGTCAATTGTGACATTAAGTTCTTTTTAATTTCATCAGCATCAATGATGGCTGTTGTAGTCACATTTTGATAAATAGGACAGTTTGGTTTACTAAACGTGGTGTTTTCAATAGCTGCGGCTAATTCTTCGCGTGCAGGTTCCATTAATGGAGAGTGAAATGCGCCACCAACAGGAAGTACCAACGCTCTTTTTGCGCCCGCTTCTTTGAGCGTTTCGCAAGCTGCATTAATTGCTTCAATTTCTCCAGAAATTACAATTTGCCCCGGACAGTTATAGTTTGCTGCAACTACAATTCCGGGAGTTTCACTACATATTTTTTCAACAATAGCATCGTCGAGTCCTAAAACAGCCGCCATGGTGCTTGGTTGAATTTCACACGCTTTTTGCATTGCCAATGCACGTTGCGAAACTAATCTTAATCCGTCTTCAAAAGTTAAAGTTCCATTGGCAACTAAAGCGGAAAGTTCTCCAAGAGAATGTCCTGCGACCATTTCTGGTTGAAATTGATCACCAAGTACTTTACTTAAAATAACAGAATGTAAAAAGATGGCTGGTTGCGTAACTTTCGTTTCTTTCAAATCTTCAGCAGAACCTTCAAACATAATATCCGTGATATGAAATCCTAAAATATCATTTGCGTCTTCAAATAGCTGTTGTGCAATATCAGATTTTTCATAAAGGTCTAAACCCATTCCTGTAAATTGCGCACCTTGTCCTGGAAATATATATGCTTTCATGTGAATATCTATTGTTTTCCTCAACGGATGAAGAAATACTGTTTTTATTAAATTTTACGTGGCAAAAATACAGAATTTTGCGAGAATATACATTTAAACGCGTTCATACGTAAGAAAAGAGAATTCATATTCGTGTTTGTCATCCTTTTTATGAAACGTATTTGCGGTTTCTTTCCAGTCTTTTAGGTCTATTTCTGGGAAATAGGCATCGCCTTCAAATTCGTGATGTACGCGTGTTAATTCTATTTTTGTGGCAAATGGAAGTGCTTGTTTGTATATTTCGCCACCGCCAATTACGAAAGGTTCAGCATCACTCAACGTCGCCACACTTACTGCTTCTTTCATGGAATGCACTACAATAACACCTTTGGGAACTTTGTAGTCTTTTTGGCGTGTAATGACCACATGTGTTCTGTTTGGAAGTGGTTTTGGAAAACTTTCAAACGTTTTACGTCCCATAATGATAAAATGACCAGACGTTAGTTTTTTAAAGCGTTTTAAATCGTCACTCAAATGCCAAATCAATTGATTGTCTTTTCCTATCACATTATTTTCTGCGGCAGCTACAATTAACGATAAGGAACTTCGATCTGTAATTACATTAGGAGTATTTGCAATTTCTTGTTTTGCCAATTCTTCAGCAACCTTCGTTTCTTGAGCTAAGAATTTTTGTTTGAGTTTTTCAATACGGTATTCTTGTTTGGCGACTAAGTTTTCGAGTTGTTTCGCTTCCCAATCTTTCCCCATGAATTTATTCGTAATGAATACATCAAATACATGAAAAAGGAATAGAAATAGCCAAGCCAATACAGCCCATACAAACCATTGTGTGCCAAATAGTGTAACATCTTTTCCAAATCCTAAGACCACATTTAAAAGTACTAGCAATGCTGAGCCAATGATAAAAATGACCGAATGGTAGTACAAACGTTTTTTTTGTTTGATACGCTTTTGAGCAATTTTAATCAGTGCGAGTTGTTCTTGATCGATTTGTGTGGTAGGTTTATTTTTTTTTCCGAACATGGATGTAGGTTTTCTAATCGTTTACAGCATTTCTAAGCAATCTGTCAGCTTGAAGTGTTAATGAATAGGCAACTTTAATGGCGTTTCCTTGATGTGTTCCGCGAGAGAATGCAGGTAAGGTTTTCACAATCCTTTCTACTTCTGCCTTTAGCGAACTATTATTTGTGCGAACACCTACATTTTCTACGTTTCCTTGTTTGTCTACGATAAAACGAATGTATACGCTATTACTAGTATTATTTCTTTGATTGGATACAGAACGTGCAATGTCTTTGTTGAATGCTTTTTGAATAAAATTTTCAATTTTCTCCGCAGTACATGTATGCTGTTTTTTAGCATCACCAACGTTTTCACAACCTTCTAATACGGGCGCTTTGTCCATCACGGCAAAGTGAATTGTTCCATTGGCAGCAACTTTAGGTGCGGACGTATCCGTAGCTTTTTGAGCAAATCCAAATTGTACTGTTAAGCAAAATAAAGCAGGAATAATAAATTTTTTCATCACGATGTAAATTTTAATGTTATAAAGATACTTTTCTTTTTTGAATACTACATTCTGATGCAACGAAAAGATAAAGTTTCCCTATGAAATGCACTTTTTTTAGATGAATGTAATTTGATGAATTTGATGAAAATACAACAATTTACGAAAACGATGTAGTTGAAAATCAGCAAGAAAGCCTTTGTTTTATGGTTGTTAATCTGTCAATTAAAGGGCTGTTTTTTTCAATTCTTTTTTGTTTTGAAACCTATTTTTTAGCAGAATCATAATTCTTTCATTTTTGTGAAATAAATCATTTGTTTGCCAAAAATTCTTATCTACATTTGATCTTATTTAAACACTTGAAATTATGGCAATTAAAAAACAATATTTAAAAAGCAAACCTCTTTGCAAAGTAACATTTAGTGTAGATGCAGAAGCCGCAGAAGCAGTTTCTGTAGTTGGAAATTTTAATGAATGGAATACAGCAGCAACAAGCTTAAAAAAGTTAAAAAACGGAACTTTTAAAGGAACGGTTGATTTAGAAAAAGGGAACGAATATGAATTTAGATATGTAGTTGACGGTAAATATACAAACGACGAGCAAGCAGATTCGTATAAGTGGAATGCGTATGCAGCAGCAGAAAACGGAGTTTTGAGTTTATAACTTAATGTAACTTTTATGATAAAGCCTTCTAGGAAACAGGGAGGCTTTGTTGGTTTTACAACTTCTTCATCAACTCGCGCTTTACGCCACTAAACCATTCATAGCGTAAAATGCTGAGAACAATACTATCGCGTCTTCCGTCCACAGCAGCACAGTTGCTGCGTAAAACGCCTTCCACGGTACAACCAATACTTTTCATGGCAGCAATACTACGTTTGTTATTATTGTCGGCTCTAAATTCTACGCGTTGTACTTTCATATGTTCAAAGGCAAATTGAAGCAGTAAAAATTTACAATTTTTATTCAGTCCAGTTCCTTGAAATTCGCTTCCGTACCAAGTATATCCTAATGAAACTGTTTCGTGATTTTGGTGGAAATCGTAAAATCGGGTTGAGCCAGCATAGGAATTAAAGCGTTTGTCATACACAATAAAAGGGTAGGCTTCTTCCTTAGCTCTTCCTTCTAAAGCCAATTCTATATATTTTTTCAGATTCGCCTCTCCGTTACCAGGTGTTAGTGAATATTTCCACAATTCAGGCTCTTTGAGTGAAAACGGCAACAAGTGTTCATAATCATCTGCCTGTAAAGGGCGCAATTGCACAAAACCGTTGTCTAAAATGTAATTTTTTTTGAAGTCTAATAATATCATACACACTAAATTCCTTGAATACCTAAGTTACAAATCATTCGTCAAATTTTGTATTTTATTTAAAATACATTTAAGCGTATGATTGGCCCAAAAAATAATTAGTTTCTCTTTTTTTTGTTCGATTGCTTATCGACAACTTTAAAAACAATAGGAAGCGTATAGTTTACAGCTATAAGTTCGTTTTCAACAGTAGCAGGTTGCATTCGAGGAAGTTTTTTTACAACTCTTTCTGCTTCTTTGGCCAATTCAGGATGTGGTGCTCTGGTGCGAATGTCAACAACGCGCCCTTCTGTATTTATTTTAAATACTACATAAATTCTTTGAATACCGTCTAAACCTAATTTTGAACCCAATCTAGAATTGAACTTTTTAGCAACAAATTCTGAAATTTTAGTTGCCATGCAGTGTTTTTTTTCATCTTCTGTTTTCGCTTTTTGACAGCCAGGATACACAACACCTACTTCTGGACCGCTAAACGGAATTCGTTTTGGAATATAGTCGTATAAAGGAATAAAAGTAGTATTTACACGATCAATTTTAAGGAATAAGTGACCCGAAATGAAACTGCTTTGTTGCTTTGATAGCGGTGCTAATTCAATTTGAAAATCATCTAAAGAACTTGTAGGTTCTAAAGTTAATGGCCTCATTTGACGTTCGTAAAATTTTAATGAAGAACGATCTTTGATGACTTTTCCAATACTGTCCGTATACAATCGCGTATACACAAAAATGGTATCTTTTGTCGTGCTTTCAGCCACTTTGATTACATCGGATGGTGTTAAGAATTTAAAAGTAGTACGTTGTAATTTTTCTTGGGAACACTCATAAATTTCTTCTTCATACTGGCAACCTTCTACTGTGGTTGGTTCAAATGAAATTGAAGGCTTTTTCGAATCAGTTTGAGCGTTACTCATGATTACTAAGCATAATAATAAAGCTAAAAGAATGTATTTTTTCATCATAATTTAGTGCTAAAAAGTGGAACTAAACAGCCACAGCTCCCTTAATTCGCGGATGCGGATTGTAATCAACGAGTTCAAAATCTTCAAAAGTAAAGTCGAAAATACTTTTTATTTCAGGATTTATCTTCATCGTTGGTAACGGACGCGGTTCTCTTGATAACTGTAATTCAACTTGTTCAAAGTGATTGCTGTAAATATGTGCATCGCCAAAAGTATGAATGAAATCGCCTGCTTCATATCCGCAGACTTGTGCCATCATCATGGTTAATAACGCATACGAAGCAATATTAAACGGAACACCTAAAAAGATATCTGCACTTCGTTGATATAGCTGACACGATAATTTCCCGTTCGCTACATAAAATTGAAAAAACGCGTGGCAAGGTGGCAACGCTGCTTTTCCATTGGCTACGTTTTCACTGAATGAAATTTTAGTATTGGGCAACACACTTGGATTCCATGCGGAAACGATCATACGTCTGCTATCCGGATTATTTTTTAAGGTTTCAATTACGTGTGCTAATTGATCAATACTTTCGCTATTCCAGTTGCGCCATTGATGTCCGTAAACTGGTCCAAGATCACCATTTTCATCTGCCCAAGCGTCCCAAATTTTCACGCCATTGTCTTGCAAATATTTAATATTCGTATCACCTTTAATAAACCATAACAATTCATGAATGATTGATTTTAGGTGTAATTTTTTCGTCGTTACCATAGGAAAACCTTCGCTGAGGTCAAAGCGCATTTGGTGTCCGAAAACACTTTTAGTACCAGTTCCTGTACGATCTTCTTTTTCATTTCCGTTTTCTAGTACATGTTTGACTAAGTCTAAATATTGTCTCATGATGATTTCTTTTAATAGCAATACAATTTTGTAGTTTGTAAAAATAAAAAAAACGCGTTGATTATAAACCAATGCGTTTGTATTTTATCAATAGGTTATTAACCGTTATTTATCCAATTAACATTCCTGCAATGGTTGCTGAAATTAACGAAGCAATAGTTCCACCAATTAAGGCTTTGATTCCAAATTCTGATAATGTTTTTCGTTGTCCTGGCGCTAGTGAGCCAATGCCTCCAATTTGAATTCCGATAGAGGCAAAGTTGGCAAATCCACATAACATATAGGTTGCCATAATAATCGATTTGTTAAAGGTTAAATGCGTAGCACTTGCAACATCTTTTAACTCTGCTAGTTGAATGTAGCCAATAAATTCACTCGCAGCGAGTTTGATCCCTAATAATTGTCCCATGAGTGACATATCTTGACTATCCACACCAATCAACCACATTAATGGTGCGAAAAGATACCCTAGAATAAATTCGAGCGATAATGATTCATAAGGAGTATTGGCTGCAATAATATCATTAAGCGATGTAAAATGCCAATCAATATTTAATGAACTGATTGTAAATCCATCAAAACCTGCAAGACCTCCTAGAATACCATTTAGCATGGCAATAAAAGCAACGAATACTAACAACATCGCACCTACATTTACAGCAAGTTTTAATCCTTCTGTCGTTCCGTTTGCAATCGCATCTAAAATATTAGAACCAATTTTTTCTTGCGAAACTTCAACGTTATTGTTAATTTTTTCCGTTTGCGGATAGAGTATTTTTGAAATTACAATAGCGCCAGGTGCTGCCATTACCGAAGCTGCCAATAAGTGTTTTGCGTATACCAATTGTAAAGCAGGATCGTCACCACCTAAAAAGCCAATGTAGGCAGCTAATACAGCTCCAGCAACCGTTGCCATTCCACCAATCATGACAAGCAAAATTTCGGAGCGTGTCATTCTTTCCAAATACGCTTTTATTAATAATGGCGCTTCTGTTTGACCTAAAAAGATATTTCCAGCAACGGATAAACTTTCTGCTCCAGAAATTCCCAAGAGTTTTGTCAACAATTTTGCCATTGCTTTCACAATGAATTGAATGATACCTAAGTAGAATAAAACAGACGTTAAGGCAGAGAAGAAAATAATGGTGGGTAATACTTGAAACGCAAAGATGAATCCGAAAGACTCTACATTCATCATACCGCCAAATAAAAATTGACTTCCAGCTTTGGTGTATTCCAATACTTCAATAAATAATCCTCCAACGAGTTCAAATCCAGTTTGTACAAATCCGACTTTTAACACTCCAATAGCAATGATTAACTGAAAGGCAAGTCCTATTCCAACGGTTTTCCAGTTAATGGCTCTGCGATTGCTACTACATAAAAAAGCAATAACTAGGAGAACAAACATTCCTAGAATTCCCCTCAGTAAACTACTTGTGCTAAATCCTTGACTTGGAATAATTTGATCGGTTTCAGAGGTTGCAGTAACCACTTCTTCCTTTTTAGTCTCTTTATTAAAATGATACGAAACACCTTTTTCCGTAAATACTAAGGTAGAATCGGTAAGTGACGAAATTCTGTATTTACGAATGGTATCTGTGGGTTGGTTGTAATAAAAAACCAATAAATTATTTTGATAGATATAATCACCACTTGCTTTTAAATTGTCTTTTGCTGCAAGCTGATACTCAAATGCTCCTTTGTCTAAGGTGAGTTGGTCATCAGCAGTCGTAGGAATGATGCTTTCGTTTAAAGAATTTTGAATGCTGTCAAAATTCCAAGTTCCATCAATTTCAACTTCTTGTGCATGCACGCTAAAAAGCACACAACACATCATACTAATACTTGCTACAAATTTTCGCATTTGAATAGGTGTTTTATTTTTCGTCTTTTTCTTCTCGCTTAGAAATTTCATCTCGAAGTCGGGCTGCTTTTTCATAATCTTCATCTGCGACAGCACCATCTAACATAGTGTATAATTCTTGAAGTGATAGCGTTGTTAATCCAGTATCAGCAACACTTTCTATAATATCTTTATTGTCTTCTTCTGTGAATAATTCATCCACCACAATGCTTTCTTTTTCGGCAGCTTCTTCCTCTTCTTTAGAAGTTAACTTTAAGAAAATACCCGCTTTGTCTAAGATGGTTTTGTAGGTGAAAATAGGAGCGTCAAAACGAAGTGCTAATGCAATCGCATCGGAAGTTCTGGCATCTATGATTTCTTCAATTTTATCGCGTTCGCAAATAATACTGGAGTAAAAAACGCCATCCACTAATTTGTGAATGATGACTTGCTTGACCACAATATCAAAACGATCTGCAAAGTTTTTGAAAAGATCGTGTGTTAAGGGTCGTGGCGGTTTTATTTCTTTTTCCAACGCGATGGCAATCGATTGTGCTTCAAAAGCACCGATTACAATTGGTAACTTTCGGTCTCCATCAACTTCATTCAAAATAAGCGCGTACGCTCCATTTTGTGTTTGGCTGTATGAAATTCCTTTTATATTTAGTTTTACTAAACTCATTTTATCGTATACATTGACATAAAAAAAGGCTGTCTAAAAAGAAGGCATTACCCATTTTTAGACAGCCCTTAGTTGGGCACAATTTAAAAAAAATTATGCGTTATTCGCTTTAAATTCTTTCAATTTTTCGATAAGTGCTGGAACTACTTCAAAAGCATCTCCAACAATACCATAATCAGCCGCTTTAAAGAAAGGCGCTTCTGGATCTGTATTGATGACCACTTTTACTTTAGAAGCGTTGATTCCTGCTAAATGCTGAATGGCTCCAGAAATTCCAATGGCAATGTATAAGTTGGAGGCAACTGGCTTTCCTGTTTGTCCAACGTGTTCACCGTGTGGTCTCCATCCTAAGTCAGAAACTGGTTTAGAACACGCAGTCGCAGCGCCTAAAACATCTGCTAACTCTTCAATCATTCCCCAATTTTCTGGACCTTTCATTCCTCTTCCTGCGGATACTACGATATCTGCATCGGCAATGGTTACTTGTCCTGATACTTTATCAACAGAAGCTACTTTTACACCAAATAACGAATCGTCTAAGCTTGGTGAGAATGATTCCGCAGCAGCGGCACCTGAATTTTCAACCAAACCGAAAGAGTTATTAGAAACTCCGACAATTTTCACATCAGAGTTGATCTCTGTCATATTGAAAGCTTTGTTTGTAAAAGCAGTTCTTTTTACGGTAAAAGGATTGGTGCTTGTTGGTGCGGCAACTACATTAGAAGCGTATCCTGCTTCTAAATTAACCGCTAAAATAGGAGCTAATGTTTTGCTATCTGCACTTGAACTAACGATCACCACTTTTGCTCCTTCTTGGGTAGCTGCTTGATGTACTACGGAAGCATACGCTTTTGCACTAAAGTCTTTTAAAGTATCTGCTGATACATTTAATACTTTATCAACTCCATAATTTGCTAATTCAGAAGTATCTTCAACATTCAAAGTAACCGCAGTGACGGTAGTTCCTAGTTGATTAGCAACTTCTTTTGCATACGACGCAACTTCAAAAGCTGCTTTTTTAAATTTTCCTTGTTCGGATTCGGTATATACTAAAACTGACATAATTTTTTTTTAAAATTTATCCTGAACTTGATTCAGGATCTGATTAACCTTTATTAATGAGTTCAAAAGATTCCGAAACTAGTTCGGAATGATTTAATCATTCGATTAAATTACTTTTGCTTCGTTGTGAAGTAAATTAATTAATTCATCAATATTAGCTGCGTCAACTAATTTTACAGCGCCTCTTGGTGCTGGTTTCTCAAATTTTACAGCAGTTGTTTCTTTTGCTGCGTCTGTTGGTTCTATGATATTTAATGGTTTTTTACGCGCCATCATAATTCCTCTCATGTTTGGAATACGCAAATCACTTTCTTCTACCAATCCTTTTTGTCCACCAATTACTAATGGAAGTGATGTGTTAGAAGTTTCTTTTCCTCCATCAATTTCACGCATTGCTGTGGCAGTTGTTCCGTCTATTTCTAGACTGATACAATTGTTTACAAAATTTGCACCTAGTAATTCGGCTACCATTCCAGGAACCATTCCTCCATTATAATCAATAGATTCTCTTCCTGCAATTATTAAATCGTACCCGCCATTTTTTGCTACGGCTGCTAATTGCTTTGCAACAAAAAATCCGTCTGTCGCTTCAGCGTTCACACGGATGGCTCCATCAGCTCCAATGGCCAATGCTTTACGCAATGTAGGTTCGGTTTCTGCACCGCCAACATTTACAACATCTACGGATGCTCCTTGTTTTTCTTTGAACCACATCGCACGTGTCAATCCAAATTCATCATTTGGGTTAATCACAAATTGTACGCCGTTGGTATCAAATTTAGTATCTCCTTCCGTAAAGTTGATCTTTGAGGTAGTGTCAGGCACGTGACTAATACATACTAATATCTTCATTGGTATTATATATTTTTAGTGTTTTTTAAATTTTTACGAAGATACTGATAATTTCTTTAAAAATGCTATGCGTGCATAATAAATTTTTGTCAATTTGATATTTTTAGAAGCAATTATTTAATTATCTGCAATTTTATATGTTTTATCAGTCAACAGCTTGCGGTTGCTTTTAGAAAAATATTACTATTATATTGCAACTTACAAATAGTAGTATTAGAATCTTTTCTAGAAATACATCCATCTTTAAGAGCTGTTTCATCCGACTTTTTCAATGTTTCTTTGACCATTGTCAGCAGTTGCTTTCAAATTTAAAAGATGTACATTGAATGCCGCTTCTCGAAGTTTTTGAACGATTTTTTAAAGTAGAAGTAAATTTAGAACCAGAACCAAATGAATTCTACAGTTTTCATCATTGAAAATGAATTAGATCGGCAATGAATACATGAATTTGCCAAAGAAATCATAAAAACGCTCATCTTTAAGAAATGTTTGTTGTCGTAATTCTCATTTTTGGAATTAATTAGTACATTTGTTTTTCACTTTTTTAAAACAATAACAATTGTATGAGAACAATACAGTTTAGAGAAGCGGTAGCTGAAGCTATGAGCGAGGAAATGAGAACTGACGACACCATTTATTTAATGGGAGAAGAAGTTGCCGAATATAATGGAGCATACAAAGCATCAAAAGGAATGCTCGATGAGTTTGGTGCTGATAGAGTTATTGATACGCCAATTGCAGAATTAGGTTTTGCAGGTATTGGAGTTGGTTCTGCGATGGGCGGAAACCGTCCTATCATTGAGTTTATGACGTTCAACTTTGCATTAGTAGGAATTGACCAAATTATCAATAACGCAGCTAAAATGCGTCAAATGTCAGGAGGGCAATTGAATATTCCTATCGTATTTCGTGGACCGACAGCTTCGGCAGGTCAGTTAGCAGCAACGCATTCACAAGCATTTGAAAGTTGGTTTGCAAACTGTCCAGGTTTAAAAGTAATTGTTCCTTCCAATCCTTATGATGCAAAAGGTTTGTTAAAAGCTGCTATTAGAGATGACGATCCTGTTATCTTTATGGAATCTGAGCAAATGTATGGAGACAAAGGAGAAGTTCCGGAAGGAGAATATACCATTCCAATTGGTGTTGCTGAGATAAAAAGAGAAGGAAGCGATGTAACGATTGTTTCTTTTGGAAAAATCATCAAAGAAGCTTACAAAGCAGCGGATGAATTAGCAAAAGAAGGAATTTCTTGTGAAGTGATTGATTTACGCACAGTTCGTCCAATGGATTCGGAAACCATTATAAAATCAGTAAAGAAAACAAACAGATTGGTAATTTTAGAAGAAGCATGGCCTTTTGGAAATGTTTCTACGGAAATTGTATATCAAGTACAAGCACAAGCTTTTGATTACTTGGATGCGCCAATTCAAAAAATAAATACAGCAGATACACCTGCACCTTATTCTCCAGCTTTATTTGAAGAATGGTTGCCAAATAAAAATGATGTGATCAAAGCTGTAAAGAAAGTGATGTACAAGTAAAAATGTACTTTTAACATAGTAAAAGCTTCATCGGCATGTTTGTTGATGAAGTTTTTGTTTTTAAAAATATAAAAATTTGAAGACTACATTCTATTGTTTTTTAGCCCTATTTTTCTGTTATGCAGGATATTCTCAAACGAAAGTAAGTGGATTAATTAAAGATGCCGAAGGAGAACCTGTACCATTTGCCAATGTTGTATTTAAAAATTCTATTGTAGGAACTATCAGTAACGAAGATGGACGATTTTATCTAGAATCAGATAAAACCTATGACGTAGTTGTGTTTTCTTTTGTGGGATATACTACCAAAGAAATTACATTAACAAAAAAGGTTAATTACAAAATGGAAGTTGTTCTCGAAGAAGGAGAAAAACTGAAAGCCGTTGTAATTGTCTCGGGAAAACAACCCAAAAAGAACAATCCGGCCATTGATATCCTTCGAAAAATTTGGAGTCGAAAACGTTTCAATGGTGTCAATCAGTTCAAACAATACGCGTATGATAAGTACGAAAAAGTGGAGTTTGATTTGAATACGATTGACAGCGCCATGATGAAAAGCAGACTGTTTCGTGGAATGGAATTCATCTTCAGTGAAATAGATACGTCAAGTATTACCGGGAAAACATACTTGCCCATATTTATCAATGAAGCGGTTTCTAAAGTATATGGCGATAATGTCAAAAACAAAGAAAAAGAAGATCTTATTGGGAACAAAAACTCAGGATTTAGTAGTAATGAAACCATTACCGCTTTTATCAAAGATTTATATGCCGATTATGATATTTATGATAACTACTTAAAATTCTTTGATAAGAGTTTTACAAGTCCGTTATCTCGAACAGGAATCAGTACCTATAATTATGTGTTAACAGATACCGCATATATTGATAACAAACTTTGTTACAACATTATATTCTATCCGAGACGAAAAAATGAATTGACCTTTAAAGGAGATTTTTGGGTAAATGATTCTACGTTTGCGATCAAAAAAATAAACCTTCAAGCAAGTAAAAGTGCCAATATCAACTGGGTAAAAGAAATTTACATTGAGCAAGAATTTGAAGTGGTCAATGATTCAGTATTCTTGTTGAAACGTGATTATATGTTATCTGATTTCGCTTTAAACAAAAAAGAAAAATCAAAAGGTGTGTATGGAAAACGTACCACTTTATATGAGAATTATGTGTTTGATCAAGAAAAACCATCTGAATTTTACAATCAAGAAATCAATCCGTTTAATGAAGAAATTTATGAACGAAGTGATGATTTTTGGGCTGAAAATAGAATGGAAAAACTAAACAAAGACGAAATAGGTGTCTATAAAATGTTAGATACGCTGAAAACAGTTCCAAAATTCAAACGTTTGTATAGTTTGGCGTCTATTTTGGCTTCTGGATATGTAGAATTTGACAAATACAATCTTGATTACGGACCTATTTTCTCAACCTTTGGATTCAATGATGTAGAAGGAATAAGAGTACGAGCAGGAGGAAGAACTTATTTTGGACCAAACGACAAATGGAGAATTGAAGGTTACGGCGCGTATGGTTTTAAAGACAACAGATTCAAATATGGAATTTCAGGAAAGTGGTTGCTAAACCCAAAAAATAGATTGATAATTTCCGCAGGAAATCGCCGCGATGTAGAACAGACAGGTGTGAGTTTAACAGTAAATGACAATGTTTTAGGACGAAGTTTTGCATCATCTGCATTATTTGCTTCTGGAAATAGTGACCGACTGACGAACATTAATCTATCAACTTTATCGGTAGAACTTGAGCCTTGGAAAAATATCACCATGCGTTTGGGAAGTTCCTACAAAACCATGCGCTCTGCTTCGCCAACCACATTCAGTCTATCGTATCTTGATCCGCAAGCGCCCAACGGAATTAACGATCGATTGGTGCAATCGGAAGTGAACTTTTCAATTGATATGACACCCGGAAGAAAAACCATTCGTCACGGTGTAGAACGAAAAGTAGTCAACGACGATTTTCCTCGAATTTATCTAAATTATGCTAGAGGAGTAGAAGGATTATTTAATAGTGACTTTAATTATTCACGACTACAATTATTTTACAGACAACCCTTTCAAGTTGGTGGTTTTGGACGTACTTATACAACGTTGGAAGTTGGAAAAACATTCGGAACTGTACCGTTAAGTTTATTAAATGTAGTGCCTGGAAACCAAGCATATTTCTCTATTCACAATACATTTTCTCAATTGAATTTTTATGAATTTGTAACTGACACCTACGCGTCATTACATATTGAGCATAACTTTAATGGACGTATATTTTCGAGAATTCCGTTTTTGCGTAAATTGAATTTGCGAGAAATCGTAGGAATTCGCGGTGTTTGGGGACAAATATCGGATGAAAATGTTGCGATGAATGTTCCAGCATTTCAAAGCTTGCCGTTTAGTAGCATTACGCCAGAAGGTATTGCACCAAACAACGAAATCTATTGGGAATATTCACTCGGTGTTGGAAACATCTTTAAAGTCTTTAGAATTGATTTTAACTTCCGTGGAAACTACAAAAACAATATTGACGCACGACAATTTGGAGTCACAGGTGCCTTCGGATTTCACTTCTAACAGCGTTTTTTAAATATATGAAAGCTGCAATCTATGATTGCGGCTTTTTTTTGCAGCTACTTGTAAACCTTAATTTTAGATTGGTTTTACGTGCCTGTAATTATCGAATTACGGTTCGTATTGATTGCGAAAGTCGCTTTTTCAGCATAGCTTTACCACATTATTTAACGATTACAAACATACATGTCGTTCGTTATAATTTGGGGGAATAAACTCGAACGACAAAAAAAGCGCATAAATTTCTTTATGCGCTTTTATAATTTTATTTAGGAGAGGTTGTTTTAGCAAATTTCTCCTACTTGGCTTTCTTTCTCGCTACCACAAGCATTACTCTCAGATCTTGTATGTTGCGTTGTTACACAAGTGTTAGCTACATCTGTATCGCAATAGCGCTCAGTAGCACATTCAGGTTCGTTGGTATTGCAATTGCTACAAGTGTTCATGCCAACGATACTATCTACTCCTCCAATAATTGAATGAGTATTGTTGATTCCTGCAATTTTAATTTTTCCTAAGTTTAATTTTTTTTGTTTCTTCATGACAAAATGTT
The DNA here is from genome assembly GCA_964351775.1 of uncultured Kordia sp. Lineage (GTDB taxonomy): Bacteria > Bacteroidota > Bacteroidia > Flavobacteriales > Flavobacteriaceae > Kordia. The sequence continues at coordinate 52,227 of CAYGPQ010000007.1, forward strand.
TTAGTGGGTTCGAAAGTAGTTGGGAAATATCTGAAAACAAAAGAAAATGCCCTGTAATTATCGAATTAAGGGTTCTTAAAAGTTCTCTGAGTTATTGATTTTATTGATGTTTTTGATATAATAAGAAGGGTAGATGCCAGTTTTGTTTTTAAAGGCTCTAGAGAACGAATCTGGTGATTTAAACCCTAATTCTGATGCGATAGATTTGATATCATACGATCGAAACAGCTTGTCTTCTTTTAATTTTTCTAAGGCAAAAGTAATCCGCAAATTTGTAATGTATTGGATAAATTTCTGTTGTTTTTCCGAATGAATTACTTTTGATAAATACGCTTTATTTGTTTTTACTTTTTTTGCGACAAATGCTAAATCACAATTCACATCTAAAAATTGTTCCTTTTTTTCAAACTTGTCTAATGCAGCAAGAATTTGTTGTATTTTTTCTTCGTCAATGGTTAAGGTAGGTTTTGACTTTTCTTTTTTTATCTGAACAATTTCTTTCTTTGTCTTTAACTCATTTAAAAGATTTTGAAACTTAGCTTCATTTTGACGTTGTTTACTTTTACTATATACTAGAAATAGTAAAAAAAGGAAAATAAGAACGATAATTATAATTAGAGCTACAGTATAGTTATTTTCTTTTTTTTCTTGATCTACTATTAATCTTTTTATTTGATCTTCCAGATTTTCAATGTCATGATCTCGAATAGCACTTTTTACACTTTTGCTAACATGCTCATTAATTTTCCTGTTCTCTTTATATAAATCCCAATATTTAGAAGTGTTTTTTCCGTCTCCTTTTTTGCTGTAAAAATCTGTTAACGAATAATATGCTTCATCTAAGAGTAAATAATTGAAGGCATTTTTTTTAGCAATAGAATCGGTTTTCTTCAAGAACTTAATTGCATTTTCTTCTTGATTAAGATTTTTATAACTAACCCCAGTATAATAATAAATGCTTGGTAAGTTCGCGTTGTTGTTTTGCTCAATAGCTTTTGACTCTGCAATAGATAACTCAGAAATGGCTTTTAGGTAGTTTTCTCTTTCGTAACTAATTATTCCTTTTTGAACTAAAAAATAAGTGTGCCCACTATCGTCTTTGATGGACTTAGTTTCTTTTAATCCAATTTTATTATATATTTCAGCAGAATCTAACAAGCTGTTTTTTAAATCTTTTTCATTCGTTGAATACTTTATGTAAGTATCAGATATTGCCATCAAGATATTTGAATATGAATAGCGATTGAAATTAGTATTTCGTTTTTTATCTGAAGCATTTTTATAATCATTATAATTCTCTAATAGAATTTTTAAAGCGGCTTCTTGATCTCCTAAAACATTTTTGATTAATGCTATATTATAAGTGACCATGTATGACATGCGTTTACTCCTGTCTTTATAAAAGTCATAAGCAGTTTTGTAGTTTTCAAAGGCTTCTTCATATTTTCCATAATCATAGAAAAACTTTCCTTTCATGAAAATAGCTAATGCTTCTAGTTTCTTTTTTTTTAGGCTTTTTAAAGCAATATTTTTAGCAATATCAATATATTCAAATGCTTTTTCATGATTTCCTTTTTCATTTTGTAAAATAGCATAACGTCTAAAAGCGTGAAATATGCCTAATGAATCATCTTTTTTTTGAGCATTTTCAAAAAGTTTATCAGCATATGCTTCAGATCTACTAGATTCTTCATATAGATGCTCTAAGAATAATTTATCTAGTTCTTTATAAGAATACTTGGCTAGCGAATCAATTTCTTGTTCTTGGGCATAAAAGGTTTGAGTTGAGGTATATATGCAAAAAAGCAATAATAACTTTAAATAAAGTGGAGGAATTATAAAGCGCATAAAAAGTGTAACTATAAAATATGAATAATCGATTAATGGTAACGAGTGTTACTAACAATAGAAAAAGTTATAAATTAGGCAAAGAATCATACAAATCTAACAAAATATAGTAAAACTAAATTTTAAAGCCGTAAAATATTAGTGGTAAGTAAGTTTATATTGTTACATCAATGATTGTAAAATCTAATAAAATAATAGTGTTCGTCAATTGGTCAGTCTGAACGTTTTATGTAGATTTGCACCCGATTTTAGAAAACCGAATACGAAAAGACGATATGACAGCTAAAGAGAAAAAAACATTTGATGCACTGATTGAAATTCCAAAAGGAAGTAGAAACAAATATGAATATGATTTTGAATTAAAGAAAATTCGATTCGATAGAATGTTATTCTCATCCATGATGTATCCTGGTGATTATGGCTTTATTCCTGAAACGCTTGCGCTAGATGGCGATCCGTTAGATGTATTAGTATTAGGAACAGAACCAACTTTTCCAATGTGCGTGATGGAAGTAAAACCCATCGGAGTTTTTCACATGGCAGATGAAAAAGGACCCGATGAAAAAATAGTATGTGTGCCTGTAAGTGATCCAATTTGGAATAGTTACACAGATATTGAGGATTTAAATCCACACAGAATCAAAGAAATTACACATTTCTTTCAAGTCTATAAAGATTTAGAAAAGAAAAAAGTTGATGTTGGTGGTTGGGGAAATGCCGAAGAAGCCTACGATATCGTTGATAAATGTATTGAACGTTACGAGTCTAGCGAGCACAAAATAAAGGGAGACTTCACAATATAAAAAAAGATTACACCTTAAAATTTAAAAAAAAACCTTCTAAAGCGATTTAGAAGGTTTTTTTTTCTACTTGATTTTGTTACATTTACGCCGCTAAATAACAAATCAAATAAAAATATGGAATCAATGATGATTTACATGCCAATAGCATTGGCTGTATTAGGTTTAATCTACATGCTTATCAAAAAATCTTGGGTAATGAAGCAAGATGCCGGCGACGGTAAAATGAAAGAGATATCCGATTATATATATGAAGGCGCGTTGGCTTTCCTAAATGCAGAATATCGCTTACTAGCAATATTTGTAGTAATTGTGAGTATCGCCTTATTTGCTGTATCTGTCTTTGTAGACACTACACACTGGTTAATAGTAATCGCATTTATCTTCGGAGCTATATTCTCTGCGTATGCAGGAAATATTGGAATGAAAATAGCAACCAAAACCAACGTGCGTACCACACAAGCAGCACGCACAAGTTTGCCAAATGCACTAAAAGTATCTTTTGGTGGTGGAACGGTGATGGGGCTTGGAGTAGCTGGTTTGGCAGTCTTAGGACTCACAGGATTCTTTATCTTATTCTACCAATACTTTATGGGTGGCGCTTGGACACCTAATGGAACGAAAGACATGACAGTCGTACTAGAAACGCTTGCAGGATTCTCTCTTGGAGCGGAATCTATTGCACTTTTTGCACGTGTTGGTGGAGGAATCTATACAAAAGCGGCTGATGTAGGAGCTGATTTAGTAGGGAAAGTAGAAGCAGGAATTCCTGAAGATGATCCACGTAACCCAGCAACCATTGCGGATAATGTAGGAGACAATGTTGGAGATGTAGCAGGGATGGGAGCCGATTTATTTGGTTCGTATGTTGCGACCGTATTAGCAGCTATGGTATTAGGAAACTATATCATCAAAGATATGGGTGGAAATATTGTAAATGAAGGATTCGGCGGAATTGGACCAGTATTATTACCAATGGCAATTGCAGGAGCAGGAATTATCATTTCTGTAATCGGAACGATGTTGGTAAAAATAAAAAGCAACGAAGCAAAAGAAGCGCAAGTAATGGGCGCATTAAATATTGGAAACTGGACATCAATTGTATTAGTAGCAGGAGCTTGTTTCGGTTTAATCACATACATGTTGCCAGAAACAATTTCAATGAAATTCTTTGGTGAAAACCTAAACGATGCAGGAAAATCTATGCCAGTAGCTATCGATTCTATTCGTGTATTCTATGCAACCTTAGTGGGATTATTTGTGGGTGGAGTTATTTCATCCATCACAGAATACTACACAGGATTAGGTAAAAAACCAATCTTAAAAATTGTACAACAATCAAGTACAGGAGCAGGAACAAACATTATTGCAGGGTTGGCAACTGGAATGATTTCTACATTTCCGTCCGTATTATTATTTGCAGCGGCAATATGGTCATCGTATGCGTTAGCAGGATTTTACGGAGTGGCTTTAGCGGCTTCGGCAATGATGGCAACCACAGCAATGCAGTTAGCTATTGATGCGTTCGGACCAATATCTGATAACGCAGGTGGAATTGCTGAAATGAGTGAGCAAGATCCAATCGTACGCGAACGTACCGATATCTTAGATTCAGTTGGTAACACAACAGCAGCAACAGGAAAAGGATTTGCCATTGCTTCTGCAGCATTGACATCTTTAGCATTATTTGCAGCGTATGTAACATTTACAGGAATTGATGGAATCAACATCTACAAGGCACCAGTTTTAGCCATGTTATTTGTGGGAGGAATGATTCCGGTAGTATTCTCTGCGTTAGCAATGAATGCGGTAGGAAAAGCAGCGATGGAAATGGTGGAAGAAGTTAGACGTCAATTTAGAGACATTCCAGGAATTATGGAAGGAACAGGAAAGCCAGAATACGACAAATGTGTGGCAATTTCTACCAAAGCATCTTTAAAAGAAATGATGTTACCAGGATTACTAACGATTGGTTTCCCATTAGCCATTGCTTTTGTTCCAATGATTTTTGGAATGGATCATTTAGCAATCGCGGAAATGTTAGGTGGATATATGGCAGGAGTAACCGTAAGCGGTGTACTTTGGGCAATCTTCCAAAACAATGCTGGTGGTGCTTGGGACAACGCTAAAAAATCATTTGAAGCGGGTGTTGAAATCAACGGAGAAATGACCTTCAAAGGTTCTGATGCACACAAAGCAGCCGTAACTGGAGATACTGTTGGAGATCCATTCAAAGACACATCAGGCCCATCGATGAACATCTTAATCAAATTAACATGTTTAATCGGATTAGTCATTGCACCAATCTTAGGTGGACATGCTGAGGATACACAAACAGCAGAAGAAGTAAACAAAAATGTAATTCAAGTGAATGTTCAAGAAACTACAGAAAGTAATGTAGCATTGAACGTGATCACGATGAAAGAAGAGAATTTATAAAAAAATCAAACTCAAATATTCAAAAGGCTGTAATGGAAACATTGCAGCTTTTTTTTTGCTACATCCATCACAATCGAAATGAACACACAAAAAGCGAAGCGATCCAAATAGTCTAAGAGCGAAGCGTTTCTTGGAGATTTCCGCCTATGCGGGAAAAGAGTCCAAGAGCAAAGCGCATCTACAAATACAATTGCTTCTTCAAAGCTTCAAAAGTATCCGATAAGTAAAAAGAACACATGCTTTTCAGTCTAATGATTAATTCTTGATGGACAAACTCGCCTGCTTCGTTGGTACGTGCTAAAAAGACTGCTACGCCATGCTTTTCTATGATAAGAGAATCTTGCTCAAAAGTATTTGTCCCTGTCAGCAAACCCTTTACAGCCGCTTTTAAATCATCCGCAAAGAGTAACGCTACCTTATCAGCCACAATTTCCATCAATCGGGAAGTAATTAGTAAATTTTGCGAATCGTTTGCTTGCGATTTTTCCTTGCTAAAAGGATTGATTTTAAACTTTTCGCCCACTTCTAGAATTCCTTTTCCTTTGTCAGCAACGTTGGCAACTTGTTCCACGCGACTGATAATTTTTCCATACTTTTCAACATTGGCAACATTTCCAAAAATAGTTCCAATATTCCCCACAAACGGCAATACCGTTAACAACATGCTTACCACCGTAAATCCTTTATCTGCCGCACCACGCCAAACATCGGTGGAGGTAATTTTTGAATGCTCAAAATAGATATGTGCCAACTCAATAGCAATTAAAAACGTAAGCGCATTCACTTCTAAATAGCGAACATTTTTTGGGTCTAAAAAATCAATTCCAACCATGAGAAAAGATGGTTTTCCTTCCACGCCAATCACAGAATTTGCGTATGATCCGCGCCCGATATAACATTCAGGAACTTCTAATTGCAAGGCATAACAAATGGCAGTAATGCGCTTTATTATTTCTGGATGATTGTCTGAATTTAATCGATCTGAAAACGAAATCACCGATTCATAATCTGGCGGATTCAAAGCCGCAATAAAATTGTTCAACGAATCAAAAAATCCTTTGGCATTTTGAAAACAACTCGGCACCACTTCTTTTAAAACATCTTTCTTTTCCAATGGTTGATAATCGATTGAAATTGGGGTTTCACTGGTGGTTAAATCTTTTGCGCGAAGTATTTCTTGAATGGTTTTTGCTTTTTGCTGATACTTTTCATGCAATGCTAACGCGCTGATTCGTGCAGGAAACAACGGTTGTAATTCCGCAAGTTTGTGAATGGTTTCCGAGACACTTTCATCGAGCTGTTTTTGAATTGTCAAAATAGCTTCCAAAATCGTAATTTTCAGTTGTTGTCCGCCTTCGCCTTCTAAAAGATTCGTGGTATTTGTCGGTAACAAATCTGCAATACTATCATCGGGAAGCGATTCGTAAATCGTTCTGTATAAAGAAATTGCTTTAGTAAATCGCTCCGAATTGGTTAAATGTTTAGCATAATTCAAATTGAACTCAAACACAGTTTCCGCTTTCTTTTCTTTTTCAAGAAATAGTGGATGCAGATGATCGTGAAAAGCAATCGTATGTTTGGCGGTTACCTTTTGTTGAAGCGGTTGTAAAATGGTCAAAAACTTTATTTGTTCGTTGTACGAAAGTTGCCAATCGTTCACAATCATGACTAAATTTTCGCCAAAAGTTTCATGCGCGTTTGCGTGTTTTGTAAAAAGGTTCAACAGCATTTCAGGCTTTTCGGAATCAACTTTTAATCGCTTTAAAAGCAGTATCAAATCGGCTTTCAATTCATTGAGTAACAAATCTGCCGTCGTACTTTGCAATTGAAAAAAACGTGAAGCTAATTGCAAATGTGCTTCTTTCTTATTGTATTTTTTAACGAAAACATCTCCAAAAATTCCCAAGCGATTTCTTGTATTTTCAAGCACAGGCAAAATTTCATGATACAACGTATCGTTCATGAATTCTGTGTAAAAAGACAGTGAATCTGTAGTAATTAAATCTTTTCCTGTTTTATCTTCAAGTGTAAAGCTTTCGCTAGAAATGTCAAGCAATAGCATACTATCATCTGGTATTTTTCCAACTAAAAACGTTCGTTTGGAAGTCAGTACAAAATGCCATGAAGCATATTTTGGAAGTTCCTTTTCTACATCTTGAAGCGTTACTTCGCTAATTCCTAAAATACTCAATATACATTCTTTCAGTTGCAACTGATGAAAAATAAAATTCTGCGTTTCCAAGTCTAGCTCTTGTACATACGAAATCATTTCTTCATTTTTGAGCGCATACAAATGATCGTCTTGAAGTGTTACTAAATACTGTTGTAAGTGTATAAAAAATACTTGTTTTTTCAAATCAAAATTCGCCGCTTGCTTCGTTTCTTTATATGAAGAAAGATCAATTTCCACGTTTTCTGCAATGACATATACAATGGTTTTATTCTGTATAAATTGTAATCGTGTAGTAGTTACGACACCTTTCTTTTCATCCGTAGTAACTTCGGTATCGACCGTAAAACCATTGGTGATTTTCTTAAAGGTAAGCTTGCTTTCTGGATTTTTTTCAAAAAAAGTAGTCAACGATGTTTTTAAATCGGTCATCGAAAAATGATCGGAAACATACAGTTTAGCAATGGTTTTTTCGGCTTTATCTTTTGAACCTTTAAAAAAGTGGAGCATATATCTATGGAAATAACTTTTTAGAATAGAAAATTAAACAATTTTTGGCAGAACTCCTGTTTTTTCGTGTATACACGTATAAATTGTATGGTTAAATTTTGATAATCAGTAAGGTGAGAGAGTAACTTTAATGGAATTATTAACAAACAAAACAATTTAATCATGAAAAAAAAGAAATTAAACACCAAATTATCATTAGGAAAAAATCAAGTTTCTAACTTAGGTTCTATTACAGGAGGGTATGTAACAGCACCTGCTATATGTGGAACTGGAAATTGTGGAACTGGAAATTGCGGCGGCGGAACATACACCAATAATTGTAGTGGACAAACCTGTGGATATTGTATTACAAACAATCATCCTGTGAGTGACCCAATTCATTGTAGAACATGCCATGACGCTTGCTAGAAAAGCATAAAAAAAGCCATTCTATCGAGAATGGCTTTTGTATTTTTATATGTAAATGTTAAAACAATCCGTGTATTTCTGCATCAATTTTGTTGATAACGCTTCCTAAGTCTTCAGGTTCGTCTACAAAATCTAAATTATCAACATCGACAACCAATAATTTTCCTTGATCGTAGGTAGAAATCCAAGCTTCATAACGCTCGTTTAATCTGCTCAAATAATCAATACTAATGGAGTTTTCATAATCGCGTCCACGCTTGTGAATTTGCGCTACCAACGTTGAAATGTCAGCACGTAAATAAATTAGTAAATCGGGCGGATCTACCAATTTCTGCATCAACTCAAAAAGTGATTGGTAATTTTCATAATCGCGATTCGTCATCAAGCCCATAGCGTGAAGGTTGGGTGCAAAAATGTGCGCATCTTCATAAATGGTGCGATCTTGAATGATCTTTTTTCCACTTTCGCGAATTTGCAATACTTGTCTAAAACGACTGTTCAAGAAATAAATTTGAAGATTAAAACTCCAACGTTCCATTTGTGTATAAAAATCATCCAAATACGGATTGTCTACGACATCTTCAAAATGTGGTTCCCAACGGTAATGTTTTGCTAATAACTTTGTTAAAGTTGTTTTTCCTGCGCCAATGTTTCCTGCAATTGCAACGTGCATGTGATCTGTGATTAGGTGTTTGCTTTACAATACAACTGCTGGATTTTGAGCTATATTCTAAAAATATTCGTTCTATTTATTCTTTTGTTGGTTTTTTGAGTTGAAACTGATACAATACAATTCCGTCGTAAATATACAAGATATCATCGTGAAGCGAAAACTGTTTTATAGCAATTCTGTCAGATGGTACATTTATAAGATAAACGTCTTCACTATTGGTAAAATAAAGCTGTTTGTCCTTTAAAAAAATAACATCGGTATTATTCATAGAAAAATCGGTAACGCCTTGTAATTCTTGTTGCGACAATAAACTTCCATAGATATTATAGGTGTATAACGTAGTTTCTGAAAGCACTCTACAATAATTGTAATTACTTTTGATGGTGACCACTTTTTCTGAAATTGGAAGATTTTGAACAGGCGTTTTTTCCTGAACGTAATTAAACACTTCCAATTGTTGTGTATTGGTGTCAAAAATCCACAAATTTCGATCGTTTGCTGTGGTGGCTGCTGCCAGATTTTTGAATTCGCTTGTAACATTAAAATCAATACGTTTGATTTCATTTAGGGTATTATCGAGAATAATTACGGTATTGAAGTCTTCGTAAAAAAGGGTGATTTTCAGCGGATTCAGAATATCTACGGAAGTAATATCGCCCATTTGAAAATTAGTGTATTGCCATGATTTCTTATCTTGTTTCTTGATCAAAATATTATCTTTAATCGTGTATGAAGCGCCAAAATTATCCATGGCTACAAATCGATCTACCGACAAGCTATCTTGTTGTTGCAAGGTTGCTGAAATTGTTTTTTGCCCGTAAACCGAAACAGTACAACACAGTAAAAAATAAAGAATCATAGATTTCATGGGGAACAAATTACAAAAAATGAACCAAAATTGAGGCAACTATTTTTTTAATGTAACAATGTGTGAATGTAACAGTGTATCAATGTATCAATTTGAAAATTTTGCAATGAGATAATTTGAAAATGAGCTGATTTTGAAAGTTTAGGATATTTCGATAGTGCTGCTTCCCGATGTGTATTGTGTTTAATACTATTCTTCTAATTCCTTTAAATACACTTGTCTCACTTTTTTAAATAAATCAGAAGAGTAGACAAAATCGGTTACGGCTACATTATCGGTTTTAAAGATTTCTTTGTTCGTACCTTCCCAAGCTTTGACACCATTTTTTAAGAATACAATTTTTTCGCCAATTTCCATCACAGAATTCATATCGTGTGTGTTTACAACCGTTGTAATGTTGTATTCGTCTGTAATTTCTTGAATCAAATTGTCAATAACAATGGCCGTTTTTGGATCGAGTCCAGAATTGGGTTCATCACAAAACAAATATTTTGGATTCATAACTATGGCTCTGGCAATGGCGACACGTTTTTGCATTCCTCCAGAAGTTTCGGCTGGATATTTATGATGCGCATCAATTAAATCCACACGTTTCAATACAAAATCTACCCGATCTTGCATTTCACTCAAAGGTTGATTGGAAAACATACGCAACGGAAACATTACATTTTCAGAAACCGTCATAGAATCGAACAAAGCACTTCCTTGGAACACCATTCCAATTTCTGTTCGGAGTTCTCTTTTTTCTTCGGTTGAAAGCGTATTATAATCTCTTCCGTCAAATATAATAGCACCTTCTTCTGGCGTAAATAAACCTAATAGCGATTTTAAAAACACGGTTTTTCCGGAACCACTTTGACCTATAATCAAGTTGGTTTTTCCTTTCTCGAAGGTGGTCGAAATTCCTTTTAAAATTTCAACACCATCAAAAGATTTTTTTATGTTTTGTACTTCGATCATTAGGTCAGTAATAATTGCGTGATGAGGTAATTTATCAAAATAATAATAACACTCGTCCAAACGAACGAAGTTGTACTAGCTTTTCCAACTTCCAATGCGCCACCTTTCATATAATATCCATAAAAAGAAGGGAT
>CAYGPQ010000008.1:0-61868 GCA_964351775.1 uncultured Kordia sp.
ATTCAATAATTCAGAATTCTGAATTCTAAATTTTGAATTCTTTAATTGCCTAACTCCAGGGTTTATAAATTGTTTTTAACCGAAAGAACGGATTACGTTAAACGTAATTGTTCTTTAATACTCTTAACATCATTTTTATGTACTAACGTACTATGAGTTAATGCAAGCTTACGCTTCTTAGACTTCTTTGTTAAGATGTGACTTTTGAAGGCGTGCTTTCTTTTAATTTTACCAGAACCTGTAAGCTTAAAACGCTTTTTAGCACTGGATTTCGTTTTCATTTTAGGCATAATTCCTAAGTTATTTAAAATACTTCGCTTATTATTTTTATTTCTTTTTTGGGGCGATGAACATAATCATTCGCTTCCCTTCTAATTTTGGCATTTGCTCCACTTTCCCAAACTCTTCAAGTTCTTGCGCTAGCTTTAGTAACAAAATTTGACCTTGATCTTTATAGATAATAGAACGTCCTTTAAAGAAAACATACGCTTTTAATTTAGACCCTTCTTTCAGGAACTTTTCTGCATGCTTCTTTTTGAACTCATAATCATGATCATCTGTTTGTGGACCAAAACGAATCTCCTTAACAGTTACTTTCGTTGCCTTAGATTTTAACGATTTATCACGTTTTTTTTGTTCGTAAAGGAATTTTTTATAATCCATTACTTTACAAACAGGAGGAACAGCTTTAGGAGAAATTTCAACTAAATCTAATTCTTGTTCTTCTGCTATGGCAAGCGCTTTTCTTGTTGGATAAACACCTATTTCTACATTGTCTCCTACAAGACGTACTTCAGGAGCAATGATTTTTCTGTTAATTCGGTGTAGATCTACCTTTTCCTCGCGTCTAGGAGCTCTACTTCTTTTTCTTCGTATTGCTATGGTTCTATAATTTTAGGTTAAACATTAAATGGCTTCAAGCTACTATTTATTTCTTTTTTTACCATTTCCGCAAAAGCTTCCATGGATAAAGTTCCAATATCACCAACTCCGTGTCTTCGTACAGAAACTGTGCCGTCTTTCTCTTCTTGCTCGCCAATGATAAGCATAAAAGGTACTTTGCTCATTTCTGCTTCACGGATTTTCTTCCCAACAGTCTCGTTTCGATTGTCGATTTGGGCGCGAATTTCGTGATTTTCTAACAAATTTAAAACTTTTTTCCCGTAATTCTCATATTTTTCACTGACAGGCAACAGAATTGCTTGTTCTGTAGTGAGCCATAATGGGAAATTTCCGCCTGTATGTTCTAATAAAATAGCGATGAATCGTTCCATACTTCCAAATGGTGCACGGTGAATCATTACAGGTCTATGAAGCTCATTATCACTTCCTTTGTAGGTCAATTCAAAGCGTTCAGGCAAGTTGTAATCTACTTGAATGGTTCCAAGTTGCCAACTTCTTCCCAACGCATCTTTCACCATGAAATCGAGCTTAGGGCCATAAAAGGCCGCTTCACCATATTCAATCACATAATTAAGTTTTTTTTCATTTGCCGCATTAATGATGGCAGTTTCTGCTTTTTCCCAGTTTTCATCAGAACCAATATACTTTTCTGGCTTCTCCGGGTCACGTAATGAAACTTGTGCTGTAAAGTTTTCAAATCCTAACGAACCAAAAACATACATTACCAAGTCAATCACTTTTTTAAACTCATCATCTAATTGATCTGGCATACAGAAAATGTGTGCATCATCTTGTGTAAATCCACGAACACGTGTCAATCCATGTAATTCTCCACTTTGTTCATATCTATATACAGTCCCAAATTCTGCAAAACGCTTTGGTAAATCTTTATAACTCCAAGGTTTCGAATTGTAAATCTCGCAGTGATGCGGACAATTCATAGGTTTCAACAAAAACTCTTCACCTTCTTTTGGTGTGTTTATCGCTTGGAAACTATCAGCACCATACTTTTCATAATGACCAGAAGTAATATACAACTCTTTCTGTCCAATATGTGGTGTAATGACCATTTCGTAGCCAGCTTTCTGTTGTGCTTTCTTCAAGAAACTTTCCAATTGAGCGCGTAATGCAGTTCCTTTTGGCAACCACAAAGGCAATCCTTGTCCAACTTTCTGAGAAAAAGTAAACAATTCTAACTCTTTTCCTAATTTTCTATGATCACGTTTCTTAGCTTCTTCTAGTAACTCTAAATATTCCTTTAAATCTTTCTGTTTCGGGAAAGAAGTTCCATAAATACGAGTCAACTGTTTATTATTCTCGTCACCTTTGTAATAAGCTCCGGCAACACTCATAATCTTTACCGCTTTCACAATACCTGTATTTGGTATATGTCCACCACGGCATAAATCAGTAAACGTATCATGATCACAAAAAGTAATCGTTCCGTCTTCCAAGCCTTCAACCAGTTCTACTTTATAATCATTTCTGCCTTTATAATAGGTCAGTGCTTCCTCTTTTGTTGCAGAACGCATTTTAAAATCATGCTTTCCTCTGGCAATCGTAAGCATCTTATCTTCAATAGTCTTAAAATCTTTATCGGTAATAGAGATTTCGCCCATATCAACATCATAATAAAAACCGTTGTCTACTGCTGGACCAACCCATAACTTAGCATTTGGGTACAATTCCAAAATAGCTTGCGCTAAAATATGTGCGGAAGAATGCCAAAAAGCTTTCTTTCCTTCATCGTCATTCCAGGTATACAAAACAAGTGCTCCATCTTCGGTAAGTGGAGTGGTGGTTTCTACAATCACATGATTAAACTTTGCCGAAATAACATTTCGTGCAAAACCTTCACTAATATTCTTTGCAACATCCATAGGAGTTACGTTCGAATCAAATTCTCTAACGGAGCCGTCTGGCAATGTAATTTTTATCATACAAAAATAAATATTAAGCCTGCAAAGATAGCACGAACCAAAAACCTGTACAATATATATGTATACTATATTTCAAAAAACATGCAATACAATAGCCATAAGCATACTAACGAACTAATCCACACATTAACAAACAACAAGTAAACAAATCCACAAATCAACATAGTGAGTCCACTGAGCCTGTCGAAGTTGGGTTCCCGCTTAAAAAAAGCGGTCATACTCTCGACTGTTCCTGTAAATGATTGTTTATATATCAATACGAAGTTACTATTGATAAATTGAATCTTATATGCATCTGCTCCAGACTATAAAATAGTTTGATGAAACGATGGGAAGAGAGCATGAAAAGAGGAATTGGACTTTTACACACAATATTTGGTCTTTTTTTAGTGTCCATAAGAATTACTCTTAAATACTTTTGCTGTAAGATTTACTCTAAATTGAGTTAATCATAAAGTAATTACTAATTCCAAATCAAACTTTTCTTATGGAAAAAATAAATGTATTTGTCATTTTTATTATAGGTATTGCGCTTACCTCTTGTGAAAAGGAGAATTTTATACCTGAAAATCAAACCAGTTTTGCTAAAGTGCTACCTCCAGAAGTATATGCTTACTCAATTGAGCAGCATGGTATTACTTGGAGTTTTGCTAGTGAACAACAATATGGGCAATTCGCTAATGGAGATTATTGGGTTGTAGGTCCAGTTAAAATTATAAACATCAGTAATAACTATCATAACGAAGGGTTTACTCCATCTCAAAAGCAAGATGGATCTATGATTAACCCTGGCACAAATAGCAATCAAGGATATGATGGAACATTAAATTCATATAACCCAACTCTAAATGTAAATTACCCTAATGATCAAATTATTTCCAGAGATAATGTCTTGCTTTTAGGAGTAAATGAATCTTTGGTTACTTCAGTTAGTTGGCTTTATAATTCTGAAACGGATAAAGAAACTGGTACTCCAAGATTTAATAGAGGTACCAATACACCAAGGCCTGTTTTAAGAACTGCAGCTATACTAACGTGCTTGAGTGAAGCTCCTCCTGAAGGAAGTTTTAGACCTCCATATTGTGGTTCTGATAAATCAATTAAGTATAATAAGAATAAAATCAAAATGTCTTTGTTGAAGAACTTAAGTCCTTCAAATATTACAAGTATTCCTGACGTAGCACAAATTGAAAGGCAATTTCAACGAGTTTGGTTAGATCATGTTTATCAATCATTCGGAGCTTACTTACATCCTAGTGAAAACATGAGGCATTATGGACGAGATCTTGCAAAGGATATAGGTGATGCTGCCTTAATTTTAAACCTTGACTTTTCATCTTTACCAGGAAGTCCATCTAAAGATGTATTATTATATGAATTCATACAATTGGGTATTGATTTTGCAGGAATTGCAGACAATGGAGGAAGTTGGCCACCGAATGGAGGATTTCATATGGGAAGAAAATGGCCTATCCTTTTTGCTGGAATAATGCTTGAAGATGACCACATGAAAAATGTTGGAAATTGGTCAACAGTATTTCAAGAAGATGCACAAACCTTTTATGTATCGCAAGCAGAAATAGATATTACCAATAGCAATTTATGGAATCCTGATTCACGAATTAATAACCCTCAGCCATATTCACAGTCAAATTTAGGCCTACCTGAATGGGGAATTAGACATGCTACACAGCCTACACGTGATGCGCTTAATTGGGATGCAACCTATAGACATATTAATGGAGTTGCAAACAGTGGTTTTGTATTAGCAGCGCATATAATGGAGCAAACTCCTACTTGGAATCATCAACCTTTATTTGATTATATGGATCGTTGGTGGGAACTAACTAATGGAACTTACACTTCACAGATAACAACTCCTTTTACGAAAAGTATGTGGGAAGAATATAGATCAACCTATGCTCCAATTTGGGTTTCTGAATAAAACAAAAGCATAAACCATAAGAGCGGACAAATTTATCTTTTGTTCGCTTTTATTTTTTTAAATAATACTGGAAATCATTTCTTTCAATATATTTGCTACCTAAAGGTTTCAAAAAGATAACTTAAGGTTTCTTTTTGATAAATAAAAGTTTCAATTAAATTTAGATAAATATGAAAAAAGTATCAGGAGCTAACCAAATAGATAATCATAGAATTCTTCTTTTTCTATCGATGTTTCTATTGTCATTAGTTTTTTTAGTCAAATCAAGCTATCATTTATTAAGCGAGGAGTTTAGAAGTTATTTACCAATAATTGGGAATGTTGTATTTGTATTGCTTTTAATAACTTTGGTAGTTTTAATTTTTTGGAGAATTAAGTATGTTCCAAAAGGGAAACAATATCAATTCCTTTCTATGGGAAGTTTCGTTAATGAGAAATTTGATCAAGCATGTAGAACTTCATGGGTTTTAACTTTTTTATTGCTTCTCTTTGTTACGAATATAAAAGATGGTAATGGAAATCTCTTTCCAGTACGATTTTATATCGATTTAACATTGTTCTGTATGCTTGCTGTATTTAGTGTAAGCTTCTTTTATTATTTCCGATTGTGGGAAAAGGAATCTAATATATAAAACTTTTAAGTTATGAATCCAATATTAGAGAACCGCATCCGTGTGCTGAGAGCAGAGCATAGGTTAAGTCAAAGTGATTTAGCTGAGTTAATAGGTGTATCAAGAAAAACGATTAGTACAATAGAAGTTGGGAAATTTATTCCTTCTACAGTTATTGCTTTGAGAATAGCACGTCATTTTAAAGTTCCTGTTGAAGACATCTTCATGTTAACGGACTAAATTAATTGGTTGTTTCAAACATGGAGCAATCATTCTGTATTTCGTATAAAAGTAATTAATTATCAAAAACTATTCTAATGAAAAACTGTTCATTCATTTTATATATTACATTTTTATTATTTTCATTTAATAAATCTATTGCCCAAGAGTTTGATTATAGCGATCAAATTACGGCAATTGGGCAAGCATTTCATGCAAAGAAAGTCAGTGGTTTGCTTAAGTTTTTAAGTGATGACTTAAAATTTCCGCCTTTACCAGCTAATAAGACACAATTTTTACGATCTAAAGTTTTTGAAAACTTCCCTAAACTCAATTCACTTCAAACTATTAAAATGGAGGAAAAGTATGCGCTAGTAAAATACTATTTTGAAGGTTCTAGAGGAACAGAATCAAAACTTTATTTTGATACAGCAGGAAAAATCACTAGAATCGAATTAATTGAAAAAGTCCTTGAGAGAGACATGGAGAATGGGCGCAGTGTGCCAAAACCAAGCCCAGGAGTTCTAGCCGAAAAATTTCCTTTTAAACCTGTAACAATTATAGCTAAAGATGGTTTAACAATTTATGGTAACTTATTTGGGGTTGATTCTAAACTTCCCGTGATATTGTCCACCAAATCTTTTGATTCGACTTTAAAACAGAAAAGATAAAACAAAATAAAAAGTTTTGGTTAAGTGCTTAGTCGAAAGTTTATTGCTATTAATTACCGTACTACTCATAGTCGAACCGTTAGCTTTAATGTAAAAAATCTGAATATGAAAAAACTCTTAGTGCGAATT
Organism: uncultured Kordia sp.; assembly: GCA_964351775.1. Classification (GTDB taxonomy): domain Bacteria; phylum Bacteroidota; class Bacteroidia; order Flavobacteriales; family Flavobacteriaceae; genus Kordia. Next base: position 6,419 of record CAYGPQ010000008.1, read on the forward strand.
GCTTCAAATCTATTTCCAAACCAAATAACGTCATTTGCTTACAATCAGTTAACAAATCCACAAGTCCGAAAACTTCGAGAAAATGAATTGGCTATATTGGAAAGGGCAGATAAAGAAAAATATGTTTTCAAAAGTTTTAAAATTCAACTTTATACATGGAAAGGAGGAGACAATAAAGTATTACTTATTCATGGTTGGGAAGGTCAAGCAGGAAATTTTTCAGATATAATTGAGCGTCTTTTAGAAAGCAGATATACAGTCTATTCTTTTGACGCACCATCACACGGATTTAGCTCTAAAGGAAGAACAAGTTTTTTTGAATTTTCAGAATTAGTTGGCATTTTGATAAGTAAATATAAGGTACGTAATTTGGTAAGCCACTCGTTTGGTGGTGTTGCAACTACCTATGCACTTTTTAATAATAAAGACTTAGAAATTGAAAAATACGTTTTGCTTACAACTCTAGATAAATTTACAGAGCGAATAGATGATGTTTCTGAAATGGTAGGCATTACTGAGAAGGTAAAAAGTAAACTGATTAGAAAGTTGGAGGAAGAAACAAATATTAATGTTAGAACTCTTAATGTGAGTGAATTTGTAAAATCAATTAACGTTAAGCAATCCATAATAATCCATGACAAGAATGACAAAGTCGTACCCATTTCACGCTCAATGAATGTTCATAAAAATTGGAGCGCATCCGAATTTAAAGCAATAAGCGGAACGGGACATTTTAGAATACTGAGAACTGAACATGTAATTGACTTGGTACTTGAGTATTTGAAAAAATAATCTCTTGCAACAATGGCTTTAATTAATTAGGGGTTTTGGCTTTGCAAATAAAATCATTGTCATAAGACAATGATCATCTAGCGTGATAATAATAACTTTGCGACCATCTCAATAAACTAGTAGATATGTTTAACCAATTAGAAAATTATATAGAAAAACACGGAGAGATTGATCGAAAAGACTTGAAGAAAATCATTTCAAAATTCAAATCTAGAACTACGGCTAGAAAGGAAATGCTATGCAATATTGGTCAGACATGTAAGCACTTTTATTTCATAAATAAAGGATGTTTGAGACTCTATGAAATCGACGACAAAGGAAACGAGGTTACAGGCTACTTTGCTTTAGAGAACAGTATTATTTCGGCCAATACTAGTTTCATGCTACAAAAACCATCTAGAGATTGTTTAGTTTCATTAGAGCCTTCTGAACTATTAGTAATTCATCATAGTGATTTCTATGAATTGATTAAAACGGTTCCTCAATTTGCAACTGTTTTTCATAAATTTTTGGAGTTTGCCTTTATTCACTCTCAAATGCGCATTTACAGTTTTCTGGGAATGGAAGGGATTGATAAATTGAGATGGGTTATGGAACATGAACCTAAATTATTATCTCGTATTTCAAGTAAAGCTGTCGCTTCTTATTTGGGTATGACAAATTCTACTCTGAGTAAATTAAGAGCAAAATTGTAGGTAGTTTTTATGAAAGCCACAAATTATTTGATAGCCTCTACTATATTGTTAGGGCTAAATTTTCATTTAGCTAAAGTAATATTAAAAGAAGTTGATTTTTTAGAAGCTGGCTTTTGGCGTTTCTTGTTTGGGGTTTTAACGTTAATTGTTTTAGGTTTTAAGAACTTACCGAATTTTAAAATCATTAGACCTAGTTTAAAAGGTATTTTACTAACTGGTTTTATTGGTCTTTTCGGGTTTAATTTCTTTTTCTTTTTAGGATTGCTTCATACGTCCGCATTAAATGCGGCACTTATTGTTAGTCTTAACCCTGCACTAACAATTGTATTTTCAAAGCTCATATTAAAAACATCAATAGATAAGATTCAAATAATTGGTATAATCATAGCGCTTTTTGGAGTTACTTATTTAATTTTAAAAGGCAATATCACTAATCTTATACATATTCAATTTAATTCAGGAGATATTCTAATCCTTATAGCAAATGTGTTTTTTGCATTGCATCATGTTTGGGTGAGAAAATATAACTCAGCTATTTCAAATTTAAATTTCACGTTTTTAACTAGTTTATGCTGCCTCATAGGTTTTATCTTTTTATTGCCAATAAATGGTGTTCCTAAAGTAACGATATATACTTCTAATTTTTGGTTGGCTTCAATTGGAATAGGAATTTTAGGGACTGCTTTAGCCTATTTTTTATGGCAAAAAGGGGTCCAGATTAAAGGTGCAGATAAAGCAGGTGTTTTTACAAATATTATTCCTTTATCTACAGCTTTATTTGCTGTTGTGTTTGGAGAGAATTTACATCAATTTCACTTAATAGGAGGTTTATGTATTGGATTTGGTTTACTTATTAGTAAAAAAAAGGTCTTCAAAATTATCTAAAGCGTTGTCATAGGACAACTTTTAAATCGTCTTCATATCTAATATTTGTGGTGTTGTATTGAACAATGAAGTTCACAACTTAAAACACATATATTATGCCTTTAACATTAACATTAACTGAGGGTGTTTTGCCTGTCGGTAAGGAAAAAGATGCCGTTCAACAAATTACAGCATCACTATTAAAAACGCATGGTTTAACTGGGAATTCAGTGATGACGCCAAACATAACTGCAAATGTACATATCGTTCAAAAAGGTCATTCGTTTTCAGGAGGAGAAGACTTCTCAGGAGCCTGGGCAGAGTGGAAGGTGCCATCATTTGCATTGTCAGACAAAGAGGTTATTAAACAACATTTTGCTGAAGTAACCGAGATAATTTATCAATTATCTGGAGGTAAACAACCTAAAGATAACATTTACGTAAATGTATTGCACGCTGTAGATGGTGGATGGAATTTAGACGGGCTTGCAATGAGCAACGACGAGTTACTAGATGCAATCTCAAAAGGTTAATTAAAACTTAGCAATCTCGAATAGATAAATGTTTGAGCTTGTTTCTGTCTATTAGAAGCGTTGTTATATGACAACATTTACATTTCAAAAGTTTCTAACTTTTGAAATAAATCAAATCACTATAAAAATAAATAAAAATGAAACATTCAAATAAAACCATATTATTAGTTCATGGTGCATGGGAAGGTGCATGGTCATGGGGAGAAACAGTCCCTTTTTTAGAAGCTGAAGGGCATAAGGTAATTACCTTTGATTTACCTGGACACGGCGAAGATAAAACACCAATTTCAGACATTTCACTTCAGCTATATGCGGATTCGGTTAGAGAGGAACTTGATAAAATTGCCGAGCCAGTTATAGTAGCGGGGCACAGTTTTGCAGGATATATAATTTCTCAAACTGCAGAGGATTCACCGGAGTATATAGAAAAACTTGTTTTTGTTGCATCAGCTGTGCCTTACGACGGAAAACCAGCAATTCAAATTTTTCAGGAAGACGAGGGAAGTGAGTTATTAGCTAGTATGATAATGTCTGAAGATGAGAGTTATGCTACCTTGGGTAGACAAGCTATTAAAGATGTAATAATGACAGGCGCAACTGATGAGCAGGTAGATTATGCATTGCCAAAATTTGTGAAGCAAGCTACCAAGCCATTCTTTGAAGTCATCAATACTGGTGACAACTTTAAAAAAGTTGCCAAAGCTTATGTTGAGACGACTAAAGATAGAGTTATTTCATTGGAGACTCAAAGACTTGTTCAAAATGAAACGGGTATTAGTGAAGTCGTTACTCTAGAAGACGGTCATGTTCCTCTGGTTACAGGTCCTGAAAATTTAGGAAAAGCAATCAATAAAATAGCTGTAAGTTAAATCAAATTTGAGATATAAAAATTAATTGTAAATGCGAAACATGAAAACTGATCTTCTGGTTAAGTTTCATGTTTTGTATTTTAAAAAAGAATATAATAATTATGAAACACGTACTTTTTATTATTACAAGTACTAATGTAATTGGCAACAGTAACCGAAGTACAGGATATGAATTTTCTGAAGTGGCAGATCCATATTTTGAGTTTATTAACAAAGGCTATACCGTTGACTTCGCAAGTATATTAGGAGGGATTCCTCCAGAGACTGGTTATGATTCTGTAAATGAGAACAGCAAGGAGTTTAGAAATGGCAACGGTTTTAAGCGACTTAATTTTAGTCATAAACTTAGTGATATTAATATTGAAGCTTACGATGCCATTTTCTTTCCAGGCGGACTAGGTCCAATGGTAGATATGGTTAATAATTCTTTAGTAAAAAAAGTAATAAGAGATGTTTATGAAAGTGGTAGAGTTGTCGGTGCAGTATGCCATGGGCCAGTTGCTTTGTTAAATGTGAGTTTGTCTGATGGCAGTAACTTATTAAGTGGTAAAAAAGTTAACTCATTTACAAAGGCAGAGGAAGACGAAGATGGCCACACTTTAGTGGATGTTATTCCTTTTATGTTGGATGCTGAATTAAAGAATCAAGGGGCATTGTTTTCAAGTACGAGTCCATTTAAACCATATGTAGTTGTTGATGATAATTTAATAACAGGACAAAACCCGGCATCTGCTTCTGGTGTTGCGATCGAAATGATAAAATTAATTAATATAAAGCATAATTAAGAAATGAAAAAAGTCGTATTTATTACAACGTCACACAATAGATTAGGGGAGTCAGGATTGCAAACTGGAGTTTGGTTAGAAGAGGTGGCTACGCCTTATTTTGAATTAAAGAAGGAGAATATCCATGTTGAAATTGCCTCAATTAAAGGAGGAGTTATTCCCATCGACCCAACAAGTGAATTAAAGGATTGGGAAACAGAAGACACTATTAAATTTAAAAGTGATTCAACAGCAATTAGCCTCATGAAAAATAGCTTAAAGCTGAGTGATTTAATTGGGTCCGATTATGATTTGGTTTATTTTCCTGGTGGGCATGGCCCTATGTGGGATTTTGTAAACAATCAGATGTTAAACCAGTTTTTACAAGAATTTATTGCTCAAGACAAACCAATTGCAGCCATGTGTCATGGAGTTGCAGTTCTTATTGATGCTATAGATTTAGAGGGTAATGCTTTTGTAAAAGGAAAGAAACTTACCTCTTTTGCAGATTCTGAAGAAGTTGCTGTTAGAGCAGAAAATGTGGTTCCCTTTTCTTTAGAATCTAAGTTGAAAGAATTTGGGAGTATCTATAGTAAAGGAGATGATTTTACTCCTTATGTTGTAGTCGAAAAAAATCTTATCACAGGACAGAACCCTGCATCTTCATATAGCGTTGCTCAAGAAATAATAAAATTATTATCTAATAAGAGAGACTGAACTTTATAAAATAATTTTTGAACTTCTTTAGCACATAGAGATTAGTATTTAAACCTAGTTTTACAAAATGTAATAGGTTTTTTTATCTAAACGTGAAATAAAAATAGTAGAACAGCCAACTTATCCAACTTAGTAATTTTGATTAATAGTTGAGAATTTGTTTTTTATTAATTGATAAGTTGGTTTTTTCTCGATACATTAGTACAAAGCGGGACAGGCTTTGAAAGTAAAAGACCTCAACGAGTAGCGATAACAGACTATGAGGTAGAAATTATAGGCAATGAAATACTACACAATATAGCAAAGCGAATAACTATCAAAAAGAAGATTACTAGATCAAATTGTTAGATTATTTGATTGATATTAAAAATGAAAATTGGAAAAAGAATATATATAGTTACATTGAAAACACAATTTCTGTCAACGATACTGACACCTAAAAAAACAAACGCCCTAAAATCAATGCTTTAGAGCGTTTATTTTGGAGTCGGAGCGAAGGAGTTCGAACTTTTTGAAAGCAGCTATTTGCTTACTAACGGATTCTTTTATCATTCAACTAATTTCTCTTCAGCCTTTTTAATTATTTTATTATACTTGGTGAAAAACCTATAATAACTCATCCATTTCAGCGTGTTAAACAAACGAAATTTAAAATAGATCGGATTATTTTTTATCAATAATAAGGTGTCATACATATTTTGATACGTAGTTTTAACAATGATTTCATCAGTCTGCATGGTATCAATTTTACTTTTGACTAGTGCGAGATTTTCATCGGTGATAAACTCGTCTTTTACATTTTTCATGAAAGTTCTCACTTCTCTATCCAACAGACGACTTGGCATGTGCATATAATCTAAAAAACTCCAATGCACACATTCAATAATAAAGCGCAGCATATAATCTTTTTCATAGGTTTTGTATATTCCTTCGCCTTTTAAGAATTCTGATAAAAGATGATTGGCTTGGTAGAGGTTTTTTATTTTTTTTTTTGAAAACGAAGAGGTAATAGAACTCGGACGGCGCAAATAACTATATAAAGCTTGCGCTTTGTAAACATCTACTCTTTTGGCTCTAATAACAGCTTTGCTTACAAATTCGATGTCTTCAAAAAAGATATCTTCTGTAAATTTAACTTGGTTATTTATAATATGATCTCTAGAAAAAATATAACTCCAAGCCGCGGAAGAAAACCCTTTTCTATTACTTAAATAGTACGAAATAAAATCTATAGCTCCATCGTTAAGCGTTGGGAGAATAGGATAGGTGTTTAAGATGTTTCCTTTTTTATCACATTTTACTTCAAAGTAACCAAATAGTAATACCTCACTTTGCTTTTTGTGGGCTTCTTTATAAAGTATTTCAACAGCATTTGGCGCTAACCAATCGTCTGAATCTAAAAACATGATATATGGCGCAGAGGCTTTTTGAATGGCACTATTTCGTCCAAAACCATTTCCTTTATTTTTTTCTAAAGCAATTACTTTGATACGATCGTCTTTTTTCTGAAATTCCCTTATAATTTGAAGTGAATTATCCGTTGATTTATCATCTACAATTACAATATCTAATGCTGTGAAGGTTTGATTGATGGCAGAGTTTAAACTCTTTCTCAGATACTTTTCCGTATTGTACACAGGAATAACGATGGAAACTTTAGGAATCATGCGGTATGTTTTAGGTGTTATTTTGTAAGTAACAGGTAGGGAAATTTAAAATGGTTTGTATCGTGTATGAAGGAATTGTACTATTGTACCACAGTTCCATAATCGAGCTTTATAATTTTATCTGCCACGTCATAGTAATTGTCATCATGTGTAATGGCGATGATTATTTTGCCTTCTGCTTTCATCTTTTGAAGTAACGTTCTGTAGAAGAATTTTCTAAATTCAGGATCTTGCTCAGCCGCCCATTCATCAAATAAATAAATTGGAGAATCTTCTATAAAACATTTCAGTAAAGCAAGTCTTTTCTTTTGACCGCTTGATAGTTTTATGGTATCAAATTCTGAATTCATCAAACGGACTTTTTTGTCTAATTTGAGTAAACTTAAATACGAATCAATACGTTCTTTTTCTTTCTCAACATCAATTCCATACAGTTTTTTAAACAGGTAAGAGTCATTAAACACAATGGAAAAGAGTTCTCCTAAACTATCATTATCTATTTCTTTACCATTTATTTTTAACGTTCCTTTATCAGCTTTGTACAAACCTGCAATCACTTTTGCAAGTGTTGATTTACCACTACCATTTCCACCTATAATGAATAGAATTTCTCCTTTATTTAAATTAAGATCAATAGGACCAATCTTAAATTTTTTCTCGGAAGCTTTATTTTTATAGTTAAACTGAATATTTTCGAGCGCAAAAGTATCAACAGAGGCGAATTCTTGCAACGCTTTCTTTTGCCCTTTTTCTAGTTCTAATTCTTTCAGGAATTCATTGATACGATCCCAAGAGATTTTTATTTCGTTCAATGTTGGAGCGATGGTGATGACATCAGATATTGGAGCAAATAAGTACAAGATAACCATCAAAAAACTCAACAATACGTTACTTTCAAGTGAAGGAAAATAGATAGGTGCTATAAAACAAATAGCGCCTAAAACCATAATAATAGACGTGTCACTAAGAATTCGTGCATTCAAATATTGTATTTGCGCTGTAGAGTTTGTATCACACAAATCCTTATTTAACACGTACATATCTTTTTCATACATTCGTTTCTTAGCAGTATTGATACTTAATTCAGGATAACCTTCTACTAAACCTTCTAAAAAAGCATAATATTTATCGTTGATAGTTCTTGCTTTTTCAATATAAACGGTCGCTTTTTTGGCAACAAAATAATAGAGAGATACCAAGAGAAAGACAATAAAAATCATGGAAATAGTTGCCCAATGTGCTATAACCCATAAATAAATAAACGCTACAATAATGGTTATAGAACTTGTAATTAGTTTTAAGACGATTGCTACCGAAGACGAAATTTTTATAGTATCGCCACTAAGTGTTGCAAAAATCCGTCCCTTTTCCAATTGCTCAAAACGTTCGTACGTTGTTTCTAAAATATTCTGAATAAGATTGGTTCTAATTTCCTGAATCAACTTATTGGCAGTTCGGATTAAATACGATTCCGTTATTTTTTTGGTTACGACAAATACAAAAAGCGTGACTAGGAAGTAAAAACCATATATATTATTTACGTCAGCATCTAATGCTTTAATCAGGATGAAAATACAACCGGCATTGGTAATTCCCGTAAGGATGGTAAGCAATGCAATAATAATTAAGTATCTATATTTCCGCTCTTCCGCAGGAAATAATGTAGCCAGAAAAAACAATAAACTTGTAGTTGCAATGAACGCTAAGAGTAGGTATTTTGAAACTTGTACATACATCGAATCACTAAAGACGATTTCTTTTACTACAGTTTCTTCTTCTAGTAATCGCGGTAACGAGAAAATACCGTACAATAGTAGCGCAATGAAAGCAAGAAACACAGCATAGTTGGTATATGTTTTCTTCGTTGGCCGAACATATATTCGTTGCTTTTTAGCTATTTGCAAAATCGTTTTTACGATAAAGTATGCAACGGCTGATACTAAAATGGAAATGGATATTAATAAGAGTAATTCTATGTTTGAATTGTTCATAAGGAAGCACTTGATTCTATAAATGGATTGGTACTGTTTAGTTATTGAAAATCGTTTGTAACACCATTTTCAGTGTCTCTCTATTGTTTGTGAGAGCGGTGGTATTTGGTGAAAATAATTCTTCATGATCTCCATACAAATGATGTGTTTGTATATTTTGTACGGTGATATCATTCCATTCTTCAATCGCTTCTTTTTTGGTTTTTTCAGCTTTTAAAAATTGAATAGTTCCGTTAATTTTCCCTGAATTTATAGTGTTTAAATGATACCTAAAATACGCATCACTTTTGCCTACAACAGTTTCTTTAAGATGTGTTAACTCAGGATATTTATCAATAATGGAAAATATTTTTTTATCGAATTCATCTTTTTCAATAATATCGTCAATGCCCTCAATTTTGGTCAACATTCGCAACGAATCCATAATCAATACATCCGCAACGGAAACACCTTTTTCCTCAATAGCTTTGGCAACTTCAAAAGCTAAATTGCCACCTAATGACCAACCTGCTAAAACGATCGGCTCACCATTGCTAATGGAAAGTATGGAAGTTACATATTGCTCAATTCGGTTTTCATCATCAATAAAATCAAACGCATAAATGGCGGCGTTATCGATGTGTTCGGCAAGCGGTTTATACACAAAACCATATCCAATACGTGGTGGAAAGAAAAACACTTTATTTTTATGATCTGTATTTAATAAAAGCAACTCATTTTTTGCTGAATGATCTTGAACGTATGTAAGTAAGTTTGAAATTGTTGGATCTTCAAAAAATGCCATCAATTCAATGTCAATCTCAAAACTTTCCTTCAATCTTGCAATCATGCTTAAAGCAGTCATGGAATTACCTCCAATCTCAAAGAAATTATCATCTTCTTCAATCTCTTTTGCATCCATCATTAATAATTCTGACCATAATTTTTTAAGCATTTCGTTAGAGCTTAATGGTGCATCGGCTGCTTCCGAAGCTGTTTTATCAAAACGTTGAAGTAACACTTTTCGATCTACTTTTCCGTTGGTATTTAGCGGAATTTCGGCCAAGCGAATTAGATACGTTGGCACCATATATTCTGGAAGTTTCTTGGCAATATCTTTTCGAAGTTGTTTTTCGGTTTTCTCATCATTCTGTACTACAAATGCTACCAAATGATTAATTCCTTGTTCGTCCAATCGTTCTAAAACGGCAACTTCGGTCACATACGGTACGGACAGGAATTTACTTTCTACTTCGCCAATTTCTACTCTAAAACCTCTAATTTTTACTTGAAAATCTTTTCGACCAACAATTTCTAACATTCCATTCGGATGCCATTTTGCAATATCGCCTGTATAATACATGGTTTGTCCTTTTGTAAAAGGATCGGGCATATATTTAGTTTCAGTCAATATACTATCGTTGATATAACCGCGACCAACACAAGCTCCAGCAATATACCAATCGCCTTCTACACCAATTGGTAGGAGTTCTTTTTGATCATTCAACACATACAAATCGGTCGCTGCAATTGGAAATCCTATCGGTGGAATATCGGGCACATGACCTGTTGGCGACATATGATTGTACGCTGCCGAATGCGTTTCTGACGGACCACAATGATTGTGCAACCAAACATTGTTTTCGCGCATATAATTTCTAAAATTATCCGTGACAATTACGTGTTCTCCAGCCGTTAAAATATGATGAATACATTTTGGCAATCGTTCTAAATAAATTTTAGTATTCAATACAAATTTCAAGAATGATGCTGGGAAAAATATACTTTCAATTTCTTCTTTTTCTATGATTTCAAACAATTCAAAAATGTTTTTGGTATGTTTTTCTTCAATCAAAATTAAACTTCCACCTTCTAACAACGCAGAGAAAATTTCTTGTGCAGAAACATCAAAACTAATGGCATGAAATTGCAATACATTTTTGAATGTCAAATCGGTATGATACGTTTGATGTAATAATAAATTCAATAAGTTTCGCTGTTCCAACATCACGCCTTTTGGCACGCCTGTAGAACCAGAAGTGTGAATGATATAGAGTAAATCTGCTACCGAATTTGTAATTGGTAAGTTGGAAGTATCTTCTTGTTGCAACGCTTCATCTCGTATATCTTGAATGTCAAAATCATGTAAACTCTCCAAACCACTGTCTAAATTGGTCAAAATTAAGTTGGCATCAGCATTATCAAGCATTTGTCGTTTTCGTTCGTTAGGCAAACTCACGTCAATTGGCATATACACACCGCCAGCTTTTAGAATGGCAATCACCGCAATAATCAATTCAAATGAACGACCACATAAAAGTGCTACCGGAACATCCGAAGCAACGCCTTTTCTCCGCAATACGTGCGCTAATTGATTTGCTTTTGCGTTTACTTCTGTATAGGTCATTTTTTCGTCACCAAATATCAATGCGGGATGATGAGGCGTTTTTACCACTTGCTTTTCAAACAATTCATTGATAGTGATATTATTTTCAAAATTTGCTTCTGCACCTCTGGAAATCGTTAATACTTTTTGCTTTTCTTGCGCATCCAAAATAGAAATATCGTTCAACTTTATGGTGGGCGATTGGATTACTTCTCTAGCGATTTGTTGTATAAATGTGGCAAAACGTTTGATGGTTTCTTTCGAGAATAACGCACTGCAATAATCAAAATGGAAACTAATTTCTTTGTGTAGTTTGATAACCGCAACATTCAAGTCAAACTTTGCATGTGTTTCACTTGCTAAGTCTATATTAGATCGCATTTCTTCTTTACTAACATCTATGGAAATGGCGTTGAATAATACATCAAAAATGGGCGATCTGCTCAATTCTCTTTTGATATGTAAGGCATTAACCAATTCATCAAAAGGATAATCTTGATGGTCAAATGATTCCAACATAGTGGCTGATAATTCTTGTAAAAAAGATTCAAATGTTTTTTCAGGAGTTGGAAAACTTCGTATGGGAAGTGTATTTAAGAATAATCCAATGATTTTTTCAAGTTCTGCATCTTTTCGTCCATTAATAGGTACACCCACAATAATGTCTTCTGCCTTTGTGATTTTATGCAAGAAGATATTGAAAATTGCCGTTAATGTGGTGTTTAAGGAAACTTTATACCGATTGGATAACGCAAGTAAAGCATTTGAATCTGATTCGGAAATATTAAACACATAACTATCGCCTTCAAAACTTTTAATGGCAGGTCGTGTATAATCTATTGGTAAATCTAACACAGGTAATTCACCACTAAGTTGTTGTACCCAATATGATTTTTGTGCTTCTTTCTGTTTCTTTTGATCTTCACTTTCTGTCCAAACGACATAATCTTTATAGTGGATTCGCAATGGTTGTAATTCAGTTCCTTGGTAGAGCGATATAAAATCTTTTCGAAGAATTTCTGTAGAAGAAGCATCCGAAATGATGTGATGAATATCAACCAATACGATGGAATTTGTGGGTGTTTCAATATAACCAATTCTGAATAATGGTCCATTGTTGAGGTTGAAAGGTTGTTTAAAAGCGGCTACTTTTTTGTTGATTTCGACACTTTCAAAACGATCTAAGGTGTGATACTCTATCGTAAAATCAATTGTATCTAGTACTTTCTGATACATATTTCCATTTTTCATAAAGAAAACCGTTCGTAAGCTTTCATGACGCGCTATTAATTGATCTGCAACTAGTTGTAGCTTTTTCTTATCTAGCGGTTCCATCTCAATGACTTGCGTCATATTGTAAGCGATATTGTTTCGTTCCAATTCATACAAAAGGTACATTCGCTTTTGCGCTGGCGATAACGGATATTCAGATTGCCTGTCAATCATAGGAATTTGTTGTGCTTTTTCTTCTGAAAGCTGCGTCATATAATTTGCCAATGCTCGAATGCTTTGTAGTTTGAAAATTTCAGAAACCGATACTTTAGCGTTGAATTGTTTTTGAATTCGCGAAGCGAGCATCATGGCTTTTACAGAATGTCCGCCCAATTCAAAAAAGGAATGTGTTACGCCAATATTTTCCACAGGAATTTTCAGCAATTGATTCCATATTTTTACCAGCGTTTCTTCTGTTTCATTGGTGGGTTTTTGAATACCTTTCACAGACATCGTTTCCATTGGATTTGGAAATTTGGAAGCATCAATTTTACCGTTTACCGTCATTGGAAATGCTTCCATTTTGATAAAAAAAGAAGGAATCATATACGATGGTAAAATGTTCATTAATGCTGCTTTGAGCTGTTCAATGTCGTACGTTTCTTTTTCAAGAATGATATAAGCGCACAATACATAATCGTGTTCTTGTTGAAAAGGAATTACATACGCTGACTGAATACCAGCTATTTTGCCTATTTGCGTAGTAACTTCTTGTACTTCTACCCGGAAACCACGTATTTTAATTTGATCGTCATTTCGCCCGATGAATTGAATATTTCCATCAGGCAACCAACGTCCAAAATCGCCTGAACAATAGATTTGTTGAGAAGCATCAAAAGGATGTTGTGTAAATCGGTTTGAAACTTCTAATGCTGTATTGATGTATCCTTTAGAAACGCCTTTTCCAGCAATACAAATTTCGCCTTGCGCGCCAATGGGAACTTGGTTTTTATGCGCATCCAGAAGATAGACTTCTGCGTGTTTCATAGGTTTTCCAATAGGAGCAAAGGTTAATTCCTGAATATTTTCTTTGTCAATATTAAATGTGATACTATCTACCGTACATTCGGCCGGACCATATAAATTGATGGTTTTGGGAGCATTTTCGCAATAACGTGCATATATTTTTTTCAATGCAGGCAAATCCAATTGTTCACCACCAATGAGTAAATGTTTTAAACGCGGCATTTCTATCAACGTATCCAATACTTCCGCCATAATTCTCAAATGTGATGGCGTTCCGTCGGTAATGTCAATTTTATGAGTTGTAAAATATTCCATGAGTTTGTAACCGTCTTTGCGGGTATCTTCAGGAACGAGATATAAACTGTGCCCTAAAACAAAACAACCAAATACTTGTTGCACAGAAGGATCAAACGAAAAAGAAGCCAATAAGGCTATTTTCAAAGCATCATCAGTGGTGTGCTGCGCATAGACACTTTCGAATAAATTGTCAACTAAATACACTACATTTTCATGCGAAACTTCAATTCCTTTCGGAACGCCCGTTGAACCAGATGTATAAATGATATACACAGTATCTTCCGCTTTGACTTCAGGAAGCTTACCTTCTTCAAGTGCTGTTGTAAAGGCATCTTCATAACATAGCAACTTGTTTTCTTGTAAGTGTTCTTTTAAGGGATTTGCTTTCGCGATAAGTGTACAGGTTGGTTTGCTATCATCCAACATATATTGAATTCGTTCAATTGGATACAAACTATCCAATATTACATACGCACCACCAGCTTTTAGAATTGCCCAAATAGATACAATTGACATTTCCGTTCTATCATCAATAATTCCTACGATATCGCCATGTTGAACGCCTTTTTGTAACAAATACATGGCAACCGTATTAGCGGCTTCATCTAATTGTTGATACGTCATCGTTTTTCCTTCAAAATGTAAAGCAATGCGTTCAGGTGAATGTTGAACATTTTTCGCAAACGCAGTTAATAAGGATTCTTTTGGTAATGGATCTTGCTTTTTTTGCGAATGAAATGGTGCTAGTTGTTGTACTTCCGTTTCCGAAAGTTGAAAAAGTGTAGCAACAGTTTGATCGATATTTTTGATCGATTGTAACATGAGTCGTTTAAAATCGGATGCTATCAATTCGATAAATGCAGAATCGTGTATATTTCTATTGAAAAGAAAATCAATGATTAGCTTTTTTGTAGGCTGAATCAGTAAACTCAAGTTGTAATTAGTTTGCTCAAAAACGTCAATATCTTCAATGGTACACACTAACTTTTCTTCTGCTGTATCAGTGTTTGAAAAGGCTTCTAACTGATCTGCAATCGGGAAGTTTTCCAGCACTAAAATATGATCAAATAGATTGTTTTTTAAAGGAGTTGCACTTTGAATGTCCGCCAATGGAAAATATTGATGCACTTCTTGTTGCAACGCATTACTTTGCACTTCTTTGAAAAGTGCGGAAATTGTACTTGTTTTATCAACCTTAATTCGTACCGGAATTGTGTTGATAAAAAGTCCCACCATTGCTTCTATAGATCTGATTTCTGGTGGTCTTCCAGAAGTAACCATTCCGAAAATAGCTTCTTCTTGTTGGGTATATTTTGATAGCACAATTCCCCAAATCGTATGCACAAAATTGTTCAGCGTCAACTGTTGTTCTTTTACAAAGTAATTGAGCTGATTGGTTTCTTCTTCCGAAAATTCTAAAATGTGTCGTTCATTTTTATACGTAGCATCTGTTGCATATACGTTCGTTGGCGGAATGTGTGATGGCGTTGAAATATTCGCTAAATAAGCTGCCCAAAAATTCTTAGATAACTTTTCATCTTTATTCGTTAACCATGAAATATATCGTTTGTACGGTTGTGGTTCTTCTAGGCGAATTGGGCGTTTGTTGTGCAATCCGTTATAGATTTCAAAAAATTCTTCAATCAAAATTCCCATGCTCCAGCCATCAATAATGATGTGATGATAACTCCAAATAAATTCAAATGTAGTAGCATCAATCTGGAGCATTGACAAGCGCATTAAACTTCCTCTTTTCAAATCAAATCCTTTAGCGCGATCTGCAATTTTAAATTTTGAAATTTCTGCATCAATGGCTTCTTTTTCCAAGGAAACATCTAGTGTTTCGTGGAAAAAATCAGGCAGTCGTTTTTTTAAAACCACTTGTACTGGTTTTTCTAAATGATCTAGAAAAGACGTTCTTAGCACATCGTGTCTTGCAAACAACGTTGTCACAGCTTCTTTTACCGTAGCAATGTGTAAATCCGCTTTGATGCGATACGAAATTTGCTCAAAATAAGCAGTTGCTTCTGTATCGTGTAACGCGTGAAATAACATACCTTCCTGCAAAGGAGATAATGTATATACATCTTCTATATTTCCGTTTTTTTTCATTCTGGTGGTGTCGTATTTTTATTCCTCAAAGAAAGATTCCAAAGCATCTAATTCTTCTAATGATATGTCTGTAAATGTAAGATCGCTAGGCGTGATTTCTGTTTCTTCACGACCTAAGCAGAATTCAATAATAGTTGTTAAATTTTGTTTGAATTTTTCCAAAAAAGCATTCATAGTTGCTTCTTCAAATTTGTTAGTACTATAGGAGATGCGAACAGATAACTGCCCATTCATCACAACACTTGTCACTTCTAGGTCGTACAAACGTGTTCGTTGCGGATGTTCCATGTTTTCAAGTACCATATCAGTCGTTTCAAGCTCACTGATATTATTGATATCTGCATCAAATTGCCCTAAATAATTGAAAAGTATCTGCGGATTGATGTGATTTAGTTTGGTGTTTTCTTGTGCAAGTATATAACGCCCAATTGCATAGCCCAATTTGTGTTCAGCAGCTTGATGCACTTTTTCTTTTACATATTTGATATGTTGCCTTACATCGTAATCGTTCGGCGCACCAACAATAACAGGATATAAAGTTGTAAACCAACCCAATGTTCTGCTTACATCAACCCTGTCGTTAAAAGGTTCTCTTCCGTGACTTTCCAACAAGATGGGAATTTCATTTGCGATGGAAAACGTTCCGCGAACACTGAGCGTGAGTGCTGCAATTAGCAAATCATCCACTTTGGTATTGAAAACCGTATTTGCTTCTTGAATAAGATCGATTGTTTGTGTTTTGCTTAAAGAAAATTCGGCAAACGCAACATCACTTACCAATGCTTTATGGTTTGTTAAGATTGGAATTTCAGCAAATTCTCGATCTTGGTACGATTGCCAAAAATTCAGTTCTTTTTCAAATTTTGAACTTTGCGTATAGTTTGAATAGAGTTCGTCAGACCATTCTTTTAGAGAAGAAACTTTCTGTGGCAATTGAAACGCTTGCTCTTCTTTGGCTTGTACTAAAAGTGTGTGTAAGTCTTCAATTAAAATACGCCACGACATTCCATCAATGAGTAAATGATGACTGACGATATATAAATAAGCTCCTTTTTTAGTCTGAAACACAACAAATTTAATCAACGGGCCATTGGTGAGTGAAAAACTTGACGATAGTTGGTGCATGATCGCTTTCATCGCACTTTCAGTAGCTGAATCTTCACGGATATCATGAGTTGTAAATGCTATTTGATGATCAACATCGCGTATTTCTTGTATGAATTGTGCTGCTGAATTTTGATAGAAAACCGAGCGAAGTCCATCATGATGTTTGACCAGTTCATGGATTGCGCTTTCTAGTATTGGAGTATCAAATCCTTCTTTTTTAAATAGTAAAACGGCTTGATGAAAATGATCTGCATATTCCACATCATTTTCAAAAAATGCTTTTTTAATTGGCGTCAACGCGATTTCTCCAGTGATAACTGATTGATCGCGAACGATTTCATTTTTGGTCAATACTTTGGCTATTTTTTCAATCGTAGGATTTTCAAAGACATCTTTCATCTTTATACTATATCCTTTGGTATTCAACCTTGAAACTATTTGAATTGATTTGATAGAATCGCCACCAATATGGAAAAAATCATCTTTCGTACTGATGCGTTCTCTACCAATTACTTTTTGCCAAACTTCTAAAACTAAACTTTCTAAATCGGTTGTTGGCGTAACATGTGCTGCCTGATTCAAATTCTGTAATTGCAAAGGATCAGGTAATAATTTTCGGTTGATTTTACCATTTCCATGTGTTGGAATTTCATTAAGAATTACGATCGCGCTTTGTGCAGGAATCATATAATCAGGCAATACATTTCCTAGTTTTGCAACAATATCTGTGATCAATTCATGATCCGATTTCCAGTGTAATTGCAACGTAGTTGGACTAATTGCATCCGGAATTCGCGTTGCATATATGTTATAAATGTGTGTATCTGTAAAATTGGCGTCTTGTTCTGTAATAATGGTAAATCCGTGTGCTGATATTTTTTCTTGAATCAATTTCAATCCGTCATTTACATCATGCACTTCAATAACAATTTGTTGTATAATTGCCCAATCTTTTTCTTGAATCCCATTTAAAACTTCCCATTCACTTTTTTCAACGTCAATTTTTAATAAATCTATGATCTCAACGTTTTCTTCTTCAATAATTTGAGAGATCGTTTTTAGTTTACAATCATAAGTTTCCACATCTTTGAAACGTTCTTGAAGAATGGTAGCGCGTTCTTCTTCAGTCATCGTGCCCGACAATTGATTTTTCATATACGTATCCACCAAACTCGATTCTTCTTTTACATCTCCATATTGTCCAGACATAATGGACGCATTCGGGTAATAATTAAAAGTAGCGTTACTCTCTGAATCAGAAATTCCAATGGCGTGCGCTTTTATGCTTCCGTTGCCATATAATTGACCGTTTAAGTTGAGTTTCTCATACAAAGGCGCAATAGGTTCAAAAGCGTGTATCGTAATGTCGTTGTGCAATTGTGACATGCACACCGCAAAAACACCAATATTGGCTCCGACATCAAATACGCAGGCGCCTTCTGCTAACTGAATTCCATTTTTTAGATACGAATTTTGTTCAAATATTTCGCCATACATAAAATCTGCTTCCCGTTTATTGACGTGAAATAAAGGCATTCCATTGGCGAGTTTGTGCAAATATTCAGTTGGCAATGCTACTTCTTTCAACAACTTTGAAGCGTTGTCGTCATATTTTATGCGTTGCGCACTTGTAACATAAGCCGCTAAATACGAATTTTTCGTAGCAACATCATTTTCAGTGGTAGCACTTTCTCGCGCTATTACAATTGCGGTTCCTACATCTGGAATGTTTGCTAATTGATTTTCAATTTCTTGTAATTCAATGCGATATCCGCGAATTTTTACTTGATGATCTATTCTGCCCAAAAATTCAATTTCGCCATTTGGCAGCCATTTCCCTGAATCTCCAGTTAGATATATGGTTTGATTGTCCAAAAATGGAGCTGACACAAATTTTTCTTTTGTAAGTTCTTCTCGGTTTATATAACCTCTTGCAACACCAACGCCGCCAATACAGATTTGACCTTCCAAGCCAATTGGTAGTAAGTTCAAATTTTGATCTACAATAAATAGCTGAATATTATCAATTGGTGCACCAATCGGAACTACTTTTTGCGCTGCTTCATCTGTACATTCATGATATGAAACATCAACAGTTGCTTCTGTCGGACCGTATAAATTGATAAGTTTTGTCGATGTATGATTGCTGAACAATTGGTGGAATCTGCGAATTTGATCGCGGCCTAAGGCTTCTCCACTACAGAAAATATATTTGAGTGTTGTTAACTTTTCAATAGCATGATTCCATTCAATATAATCAAGAAAAGCGCTAAACATGGAAGGCACAAAATGCAATACCGTCACTTTATTTTCTTGAATATTGTCTATAATTTGATGCGGATCTTTTTCTGCGTCTATAGGCAATAAAGAAACGGACGCGCCTGTAAATGCGCCCCAAAATAATTCCCAGATGGAAACATCAAACGTAAGTGTAGTTTTTTGTAAAATAACGTCTTCAGAACTTAGTGGATATTTTCGTTGCATCCAATGAATTCTGTTCAGTAACGAAGCGTGTTCAATCATGACGCCTTTTGGAATTCCAGTAGATCCAGAAGTGTAAATTATGTAGGCTAAATTGTTCGGTTGTGTAGCATTCACGAATGTTCCCGTTGCGTATTTTTCTAGAATGGAACGATCAAATTGTTGTTTTTTCTTTTCCATTGCTTGATGCGAAACATTGCTTTTGTCAATTTCAATGAGCAAGTCATATCGATACTTTGTCAATTCATTTTCAATCGTTCTGATTTTGTCTGAGAATTGCAATGTTTTGAAGGCTGTTAACGAACTTCTCAAATCATGAAACCAATCTTTTGCCACAAATAATTCTTGCGACCAATCTACTTTCGTTCTGTAATTTGGGTTTTCGTTTTTGAAGTGTTCAAAATCTTCCATCATTACATCTTTACGATCGTGATCCATAATATCTCCCACAAAAATATATCCTTTGTCGTGTATTTTAGCAATTGCTTTTTTCAACACATCTTGGAAATAATTGTGTCCGTGAAACAAATGAATCACACTATTGATAATAATTACGTCAAAATTACCTTCTGATATCGTATCAATTTGATCCGCAGGAAGTGACGTTAATTCTATATTTTCAATTCCTTCCGCACGAACTTTTTCTTTATTTTTCTCAATAATAACGCTTGATAAATCCGTTCCATAATACAAAGCAACTTTCGGCGCCAATGAATACATCGTAATTCCGGAAGCACAACCAATTTCTAAGACTTTGCTGTTTTTATGTAAAACTGGTAATACCTTTTTTGTTACGTTTTCGGCATATTCCTGCATTTCTTCCTTTGAAAAAGCAAGTCCTGTGTAACTGCTTTGCCATCCGCCACCTTCAATTTCATTTTCACTCGTTTCGCCGACATGATCCCAAATTTGTTCGTCCATCAGCAGGTTTTCTTGTGCTTCTTTTTCATTGAAAATAGCATCACTATCCAAACACACATAACTGCGAAGTTTGACACATTCCCATTGCAGTCTATTCAAGATTTTCAATTCACTTTTGACACTTAAAATGGTTGCAATTTCTGCATCTTCAATGGTTTGTCTCAATCTTTTTTCAGGCAATCCAATTCCTAATGGAACATATACGCCGCCTGCTTTTAGAATTCCATAAATGACAGGGAAAAGATCTATACCTCGTGGCATTAAGACACCAACAGCTTGTTCTTGCTTAGTATTTTCTTCATGCACTAAATAGTTTGCAATGGCTTCCGAGCGCACATTTAATTCTTCAAATGTGAGTGTTTTGCCTTCAAAGTTTATTGCAGTTGCGTTGGGTGTTTCTGCAACTTGTTTTTTGAATACCTCCATCACATTATTAACATGTGGATATTCAAAATTGGTTGCGTTGAATTCTTTCAACAATATTCTTTTTTCAGTATCTGAAATAAGTTGTAAGTCTTTTATTTCCTGTTGTGGATTGTTGACAAACGCACGCGTGATTTCTTCAAAGTAACCAGCAAATTTTTCAATGGTTGTTGGTTTGAATATTCCTGTTTTGTATTCAAAGCTACATATAATTCCTTCAGGAGTTTCTACAATAAAAAGTGTCAAATCAAATTTTGACGTATTGCCATGAAAATCAAGTTGACGCAATGTTAAATTTGGAAATTCTATATCAGGAATGTCCATATTTTGCATCACTAAACACACATCAAATAGTGGATTTCGACTCATGTCTCTTTCCACAGAAAGTTTATCAACCAAACTTTCAAAAGGATAGTCTTGCGCAGCCAACGCATCTAAAACTTCGGTTTTTACCGATTGCATAAATGTTTGCAACGTCATGGAGTTATCAGAAGCAATTCTAATGGCTAGCGTGTTTACAAACATTCCGATTAAGTTTTGTAAACCTGCGTGTGTTCTCCCAAAAACAGGCGTTCCAATAATCATGTCATGTTGTCCCGTAATTTTGGATAGAAAGACACTAAAAACACTGAATAGCGTTGTAAAAAGTGTTGTTTTTTCGGCTGCACAAACTTGCTTTAACTCGTTAGTGGTTTTTGCATCTAGCAAGAATTCAAATTTGCTTCCATCATATTCTTCTACATTTTTCCGAGCATAATCTAGCGGAAGCTTTAACACAGGCAATTCATTGGATAGTTTTTCTAACCAAAAGTCTTCTTGTGGTTGAAGAAATTCAGTATACGCTTCACTTTGTTGCCAACTTGCATAATCTTTGTATTGCAATGCCAAACTTGGTAATTCTTCTTTGTTGTATAATTTTAAAAGGTCTTTGATGATGATTCCTAACGAAGTTCCATCCGAAATCATGTGATGTGTATCAAATATTAAGACACCTTTTCCTTGTTCTTGTTTGATGAAAAATACGCGAAGTAGTGGAAGCGTATCTAATTGAAAAGGCGTAATTAAGTCTCTAATTTGATCGTTTAGCGTTGCATCATTTCTTTCAAGTACGTCAATTTCACATGTTAATTCCGCATGAATAATTTGAGCAGGAACTTCGTCTTTTAATTCAAATGAAGTTCTTAAAATTTCATGTCTAGCAATTAACTTATTCAGCGCTGCTTCCATCCGAGGAATGTCAACAATTCCTACTGTTTCCACAATTAATGGTGTGTTGTATGTAATCCCAATTCCACCAAAGTGATTGACAAAGAATAATCTTTTTTGCGTAGAAGACAACGGATAATGTTCTTGCGTTTCTACCAATGGAATCTTTGTTTCTAAAGTGGTTTCTCTCTCTAGCGAGTCAATATATTCTGCTTGTTGTGCAATTGTATTGTGTTTAAAAATATCACTTAGCGTAAATGTTGTATGAAATTCTTCATTCATCAACGTGATTAAAATGGTTGCTTTGAGTGAATGTCCGCCAATGTCAAAAAAGTTACTTTCAATACTAATGCTTTCAAAATCGACAGTTAAAATTTCTGCCCAAAGTTTTGTCAACGTAATCGCTGTTTCACTTTCAGGCGCTATATGATTTTCACTTTTAGGTGTTTCAACTTTTTGTAGCAGTAATGCTTTTTTATCTACTTTTCCGTTAACGGTTAATGGCAATTCGTTTAGTTGAACAATTTCAGTAGGAATCATATAATCGGGCAATTCCTTCGCCAATTCTTTTTTAAGCGAATGAATGATGTTCGCATCCGAAACCACACAAAAAGCAGTCAAGTAGATTTGATGGTTTGCATCTTCTTTCGGAATCACAACAGCTTCCGTAATTTCCAAGTTTTTCAGTATGACTTGCTCAATTTCTTTGACTTCAACACGTTGACCTCTGATCTTCACTTGATCATCCACACGACCAATGAATTCCAGTTCACCTTCATCATGCCATATACCTACATCGCCAGTTTTGTATAGATATGCTCCTTTTATGAAAGGATTTTTGATAAATTTTTCTGCGGTAAGCACTTCATTGTTTACATATCCTTTTGCAACGCCAATACCGCCAATACAAATTTCACCTTTCGCACCAATTGGTTGTAGTTTATGCATTTCATTCAGCACATATACATCATGATTTGCAATTGGTTTTCCAATAGAATAGTACGGACGGATACTTTTGGAAGTTATTTTTTTCCAGGTAGTCCAAACCGTATCTTCCGTTGGCCCATAAAGGTTGTATAAATCAAATGGAATTTCGGGAAGTGTATCTATTTGTAATTTTTCTCCTGCCGAAATCAAGGCACGCAACGTTCCTTTTCCCCAAGGAAGTTCTAATAATTGTTTCGCTAAAACCGTTGGCTGAAAGGAAACCGTAATTTCTTTTTCTACGAGATATTTTTTGAGTTGTGTTTGATCTAATCGTGTTAAATCGTCAATGATATGTAATGAACAAGCATTTAATAAACTTGGCCAAATTTCAAATCCCATCGCGTCAAATCCTGCGCTCGCGACTTGCGTTAAGCGATCACTTTCAGTAATATTAAATTGATCTTTGTAGGTTTTTACTAAGTTAACTAACGATTTATGCCTGATTTCAACGCCTTTTGGACGACCAGTAGAACCTGAAGTATAGACTACATATACAGTATCTTCAAGTGCTATTTTTGTGTGTAAATTTTCCTTGGATTCGGTAAGATCTTCCAATTGTAAGTCTAATGCGAAAAATTTTCCTTTGTAGAAATCTAAATCAAATAAGAAGTTTGAAGACGTAAATAAGACTTTACTTTTTGTGTCTTCTAATATGTATTGAATTCGATCTTTCGGATAGTTTACATCAATCGGAACGTATGCGCCGCCAGCTTTTAAAATCGCCAATAGGGCAACAATCATTTTTGGAGATCGTTCGTGTAAAACAGCAACGATGTCTCCTTTTTTAATTCCGTATTCTGCAACCAAACTTCGTGCTACTTGATTGGAGAGTTCGTTTAATTCTTTATAGGTAAGCGATTCATCTTCGTTAGCAACCGCAATTTTTTCAGGATATTTTTGTGCTTGCGCTTCAAATATTTCATGAGTTGCCTGGTTTCCATCATATTTTTTGGAGCTATTAAAGTTGAATATGGCTTTCTTTTCTCTAACATTCAAAATGTCGAATGATCCAATTGCTTGGTCAGGATTTGAAAGTAGTAAAGATAGAATGTCTTGATAATTTTTTATGATTCGCTCAATACTTGCTTTTTTGTATTTCGCAGCATCATAGGTCACTTCACATTTTAAGCAGTTGTTTTTTTCCGTAAACTCAAAGAATAGGGCATACGGAGTTTTTGGTTGAATTGATTGCAGGTTTGTTAAGCGCAATCCTGTTTGCACAAACGCGTGTTTACTTCCTTCATTTGCTGCTTCTTTTTCGGCAATCCAAAGATCCAACGGATAATTTTGATGTTCAATAGCATTCACGACTTCATCTCGTACCGCCATCAAAATATTTTTGAAATTGTGCGCAGCGTTTACTGATGTTCTTAAAATTAAGCGTTCATTCAACAGATCACTTTCTTCTGTGTTCGAAAATAACATCGTTTCCAGCATTGCATCTTCATCTCCCGTATATCTATGGAGTAATGCTAATAATCCACTTGTCAGAATCATATATAACTTAGAATCCGAACCTTCGCTTAGCTTGTATATTTTTTCGAAAAGCGCCTGTGGTACGTCAAAAGGGATATGCTCTTGTGTGCTGACATCATTTTTTGCAGATGGAAAGTCTGAAGGAAACGCAGCTGATTGTGGCACATCGGTAAGTTTGTGTTCCCAATAACTTCGTTCTTTTTTCTTTATATTTAACGCTAGTTTTCTATCGTTCATTTTTATGGTAATTATGCTGATTAGTAGGGTTTTTAGAAATTGAAATCTTCTTTAAAATTGTCAATTTCTATGGCTTTTACTTCCTTTATTTTTATGGGAAGATGGATTTCCTTTATTAAAATATGGTCATTTTTGATAGTCTCGTTTAGAATGTGCTTGTAATGTTCAAAGAGTTGATTTATTGTGCTTTCTTTGAATAATGTTGTTTTGTAACCAATGGTAAATGCTAATTGATCTCCATCTAAAATGGCGGTACATACAATGTCAACTTTTGCCGTATTTTCAGTAAAAGCAAGTTGTGCTATTTTTTTGATGGAAAGACTGTTTTCTTCAATCGTATGTACTTGTTCATTTGCAATATTTTGAAGCACAAACGCAATGTCAAATACAGGATTTCGAGAAGCTTCTCGGTCAATGTTTAGTTTTTCTACAATTTCTTCAAAAGGAAATGTTTGGTTTTCAAAGACTTCAAGTACTGTTGGTTTCAGCCTTTTAATATAATCTGTTACGCGTTCATTTTCATCAACTTGACTTCGAACACAAACGGTATTTACAAAGTTTCCAATGGTATTTAGAAGTTGCGAATGTTCACGTCCTGTAACTGCCGTTCCAATGATGATATCTTTTTGTGTCGTAATTTTTGATAGAAGAATTTTAAAAGCCGTCAGCAGCACTACGAACAATGTAGTATTGTTAGCATTCGTGATTTTTTTGATGTTTTCAAAATCAGAAGCATCTAATTTGAAATGCAGCGTATTTCCTTCATACGAAACTTCATTTTGCCGCTTGAAATCTGTAATTAAATCAAGCGGTGGTAATGGTTTGTGTAATGCTGTTAACCAGAATTTTTCCTGTGCTTTTTTACGCAATTGTTGCGCAGTTGAATGTTCCCATTCTGAAAAATCACGGTATTGTATGTTGGGTGTAGCAAGTGTGTTTCCGCTGTAAAGCGACACTAATTCATTCAATAAAATTAAAATAGAAACACCATCGCAAATCATGTGATGAATGTCGATGTATAGAAAACGTTGTGCGTCGTCCGTTTCTATAATTGTTACCTTGAATAGTTTTCCAGTTTCTAACTGAAACGGTTGTACCAAGTTTTGCAAAGCAGTTTCAAGCGATTCATTTTGTACCTGAATTACCGCAATGGAAAAGTCAATTGTATCGTGAATAATTTGTACCGGTTTTTTATCTTCAATCTGAAAAGAAGTTCGTAAAATTTCATGTCGCACAATTAATTTTTTGAACGCTTCTTCCAGTGTTTTTAGTTCATAATTTGTCAGTTCAAATACATTTGGAACATTATATATAGTACTTGAAGGATTTAGTTTTTGATGAAAAAAGATTCGTTTTTGCGCAGATGATAGTGCATAACTTTTTTTAGAGACTGCTTTCGGAATCTGAATCGTTATAGAAATTTCAGCAGTTTCAATATACATAGCTTGTTTTTGGATCGTTGCTTCCTGAAACATTTTTTTTACAGGAAAATGTTTCTGAAATGTATCTTGAATGTTGGCACTTAAAAGGGTAACACTTAGTGAATTTCCACCCAATTCTAAAAAACTAGCTGTGGTACTAATTTTTTCGGTTTCTAGTTTCAACACACGACTCCAAATTTGTAGCAACTTTTCCTCAATTTCTGTAGTTGGCAACACAATTTCTTGCGTTCCTTGTTTCGGAAGTTGAAATTTTTTGACATCAATTTTTCCATTCGTCGTTAGCGGAAGTTTTTCAAGCGAAACAATATGTAACGGAATCATATATTCAGGTAAACGATCTTTTAAATCGTTCTTGAGTTTGTCAAGGTCAATTTTCTGAGATGTTTCAATAAATGCACAAATGGCGCTTTCCGTTTCGTTGAGCATCTTTTTTACCACGACACAATGCGTTGCATCAATGGTTTTTAAAATAGCAGTTTCTATTTCTTGTGGCTCTATTCGAAAACCTCTAATGCTAATTTGTGTATCAATTCTACCAATAAATTCAAGATCTCCTTCCGCATTCCATCTGACCAAATCACCCGTTCTATAAGCAATTTCACCATTATTAATTAAATCTTTACAAAAGCGTTGCGCGGTGAGTTTTTCATTAGAAATATATCCGTCAGCTAAACTTGCGCCCGAAATGCACAATTCGCCACACATTCCTATGGGTAATAATTCCAAGGTTTTCGGATTGATTATATATGCTTTAGTATTTGTAATTGGTTTTCCTATCGGAATATTTTTGTAGGTATCTTTTGTAACTCTAAAAGCAGTGGCAACCACCGCGTTTTCAGATGGTCCATAAGCATTGGTAATTGTGTATGAACGTTTTTTGATTCTTGATAATTTTTCACCACCTAATAGTAACTGTTTTAGCGTAGATGAATCATATCGTTGTACATACGCTTCTCCTAGTTTTGTTGGTAAAAAGGAATGTGTGATGTGATTTTTTTCCAAAAAGTGATGCAGTTGGTGAATGTCGTATTTTATTGCATCTGCTGTCAAAAATAGTGTGCCACCTTGAAGCAAGTATGGAAATATTTCCCAAACAGACGCATCAAAACCAAAACCTGCAATTTTTGTCGAACGCGATTCTGCCGTTACTTCAAAATAATCGTTATGCCAAGCACAAAGGTTGGTCAATGCGCTATGCGAAACTTGCACGCCATTTGGAATTCCTGTAGAGCCAGAAGTATAAATTACATAACAAATCTCTGAAGAATTACCAACATGCGATGTAAACGTTACATCAGTTTCGGTAAATGCTTTATCGTTCATTTCAATGATTGCGACTTCAGGATTCAAATTTTCAGTTTCAATTCCGTTGGTAAGTAGAAATCGAACGTTACTATCTTTTAATATTGCATTGATACGTTTAGTAGGGTTTACGGGATCAATTGGAAGAAAGCATCCGCCAGCTTTTAACACTGCAAATAACGCAATGATCATTTCTATGGAAGTGGGAGTCATCACGGCAATCACTTCGCCTTTTGCAATTTCTTTTTGTTGCAAGATACGTGCGAATGAATTTGCCTTTTCATTGAGTTTTGTATAGGTGAGTGCCTTGTTTTCAAAAACGACGGCATTGTTATGTGGAGTTTTAAGAGTCTGATCTTCAAATTGTTTGTGAATTGTGTTACTTAAAGAAATAGTACTTGTGCTTGCGTTGTACCCATTTGCTAGCAATTGCTTTTCCGTTGGCGACAATATTGAAATTTCAGAAATACTACGATCTAATTTCCAAATGATTTGGTGTAATACATATTTAAAATGCTTTGAAATTGCCGAAATCGTTTCTGTTGAAATCCTGCCTTTTTGGTAATTAAGTTCGCCACTTAAGTGTGTTTTTTTATTCTGAAAAGCAAATAATACTAATGGCTGTAATTCGCCAAAATAACTTTTACTATGAATATTTTCCAATAGTAATGCCACTTCAAAAAATACAGGATCTTCGTTGGTTGCTTTTGGTTGTAATTGTTGCTTTATAACTTCGAGCGGGAAATTTTGATGCTCAATAGCCGCTGATAATACCGCACGCGTATGTATCAATGTTTTTTTGATAGAAGCTTTCGGAACAAGTTGTTGCTGCAACGGCAATATTGTATTGATCAATTTTTCCTGATCGTTTTGTTGTGTATAAATGGTGGTACCAATAGTTTGCGTGGCGGTTCCTGTGTATTTGTATAATAACACTTGTAACGCCGTATGTAAGAATAGATGCAATACATGATCTGAGTTTTTGCAAATTCGCATCAATTCCTTATAATCATTCTCCTCAATTGCAAAAGATTTTTTTTGGTAAGGCACATTTGATTTTGAAGCGCGCGCTAGCAATACTTCGGAAAGTACACCTGTGTTTGAAAAATTTTCAAACTGAGACGACCAAAATGCGTTTTCCTTTTTCTTTTGGGATGCTATGATGTGTAATTGATCTTTCATTTTTATTTTTGTGTCTTCAACGATTAAAAATCAAAGTCCATATTAGGCAATTCTTTACTCGCTTCGCTCAATTCATTTTGAAGTTCAATGTCCTGTATTTGTATGGCTTTATCCGAAGTAATTGCATCGATAATTTCTTGGTAATAGGTGGTCAATCGAATGATGGTTTCTTCTAAAAATAGTTCTTTTCTGTAGGCTGCTTTCAACAATATTTCTGCTCCTTGATCGTCAATCATAAAGATTAGTTTAGATTTTACTTCATCAAAAATCATTTCAATGGGTTGTGATTCGTCATAAAATCCACTTTGTTGTAAAGCTTCCGCCAAGCCTTCATTTTCTTGATACGAGAATAAAATATCATATAAGAAATCATTCGTTGGAATGTCTGTTGAACTACCAATCGATTGTTTTTGATGCTCCAAAATGCTCCAAACTTCCGTCTGTATTTCTTTGAAGAAATTAAGAATGGTGTGTTCATTTTTTGGAAACATTCTAATGGGGAATGTTTTGATGAAAATCCCGACCACATTTTTTGTTACTTCTTTAAATCGTTCCGAAAAAGGCGTTGCAAGAACCACATCTTCTTGTCCGCTAATTTTTGCAAGTAAAATTCCAAATGCACCCAAAAGCACGGTGGATTCTGTTAGTTTTTTACGATGACAAAAAGCTCTTAATTGTATTGTTTTTACAGTATCGAAAACAATAGCAACTTCGTTTCCGGCTAAGGATTCTGAACTGTTTTCTAATAGCGTGTCATAGGGTAAACTGACTGCTTTTGTATCTAAAAGGCGTTGTGTCCAAAAATCAGTTGCTGGTTGTGCTTCCACTTGCGTTGTTTCCCATTCGGCATAATCTTTATAAGTAATTGTCGATGTTGGAATTGATTTTCCGTGATACAAATCAAGAAGATTGTGAATTAATAATTTAGCAGAAACTGCATCAGAAATAATATGATGAATATCAAAATATAATATGTTTTTATGTTCAGGTAATTGTGCTAAAAAGAGATGTATTAAATTAGGTTGATCTAGCTGAAAAGGCGTTAAAAAAGTGGCCTCCATTTCCTGAATGGCTTCCAGCGAATGAAATTGTTTTGTTTGAAATGAAATTGCGTTTTCTATATGAATTTTCTGAACAATTTCATTGTCTACAATATGAAAAGAAGTTCGCAATGCTTCATGTTTTAACACTAACGTGTGAAACGCGATTGCTAGTTTTTCCGCATCTATATGTTGCAAAGGAATTTTCAACGCAGTATTATACATCGTACTGTTTGGATGTAATTGTTGCTCTAAAAAGATTCTTCTCTGTGCGTTTGAAATGGTGTAAAATTCTTTTGTAGCAACTTTCAAAATTTGTGATTGTTCCACACTATTTTCTTCACAATCAATATAAGTTGCTAACGCGCGAACCGTTGGTTGTTTAAAGATTTCGTGTAAACTAATATCTACCTTGAAAGCTTCGTAAATGTCCGTACTAAGATTGACGGCTTTTAACGATTGTCCGCCAAGATCAAAAAAGTCACTTGTTGCACCAATCGAATCCGATTTTTGATCCAGAATTTTAGCGAAAATTTTTGTCAGTTCAATTTCTGTTGTTGAAATTGGTTGTTCGTAATCTTCTCCTTTTTGATTGGAAACGCTTGGCAATTCGCTCAGCTTTACTTTTCCATTTATGGTAATTGGAATTTCCGAGATTTTTATAAAATGGTTCGGAATCATATATGATGGAAGTCGTGTAGCTAATTTTTCGCGCAATTCTTTTTCCTTTATTTCTTCTGCAGAAATATAATACGCATACAAAATAGGATCGCCCAAAGCATCTTCTTTCGCCACAGCCAATACATTTTGAAACTGTGGATATAAGTTGCTCAATTCTTTTTCAATTGCGCCGGTTTCAATTCTAAAACCATGAATTTTCACTTGTTCATCGTTTCTTCCGTGATAGACCAATTCGCCATTCGAATTAAATTTCGCAATATCGCCAGTTTTATACATGGTGGAATTTGCTTGAAAAGGATCGGGTAAAAAACGTTTATTTGTTTCTTCTGGATTGTTTACATAACCCAAACCAACACTGTTTCCAGAAATATATACTTCTCCGAAAACGCCTAATGAAACAGGTGTTAATGAATCATTAAGAATGTAAATTTTTGTATTGGCAACAGGTTTTCCAATCGGAACGGAATGACTACGATGTTTTTGAACATCATATTGTTGCACCGAACAACCAATGGTGGTTTCTGTCGGTCCATATTCGTTATACAATGTAATATCTCCATTAAATAATTGATACATTTTGGATGCAATTGCCACTGAAAATGCTTCGCCACCAACAATCACGGTTTCCAAATTCGTGTTTGAAATTCCACGTTCTTGAAAATAGTTGACAATAATTTTTAAGTGCGAAGGTGTTAATTTTAGTACATTTACACGATCGTCTGTAATTATTTTTGTGATTAATTCCGTCGGCGTTCGGCTGTCTGAATAGACTTCAATTGTATTTCCACTGACAAGCGGAACAAAAATGGAAGTTAATGTTAAATCAAAAGATATAGACGTGAAAAACGCAAAACGAATTGGCTTGTCTGTTAAGTATGTTTCCGTTCCCCATAATGCATAATTGCATAGATTTTCATGAGAAATCATGGCGCCTTTTGGAATTCCAGTAGTTCCTGAGGTATGAATAATGTATGCCAAATTAGTTGCCTTCAACTGAATTGATGGCGAACTAATTGGTTGCGTCATAGCGTTTAATTCGGCATCTAACGCAAAAATATTTTCTACATTTATCGTCATTTCAAACAAATATGCAGTTTCCGTTAAAACGGTATGAACAGCAGCATTTTTTAAAATTAGATTGATTCGTTCTTCCGGATAATTTGGATCAATTGGAACAAACGCAGCTCCCGATTTTAGAATTCCCAAAATTCCAACGATCAAATGAATACTTCTGTCAGCTAAGGTTGCCACTAAATCGCCCGATTGTATGTGTAATTCATCAATTAAATAATTTGCTAATTGATTCGATTTTTCATCCAATTCTTGATAGGTCATTTTTGTACTTTCATGTACAATGGCAATTTCATTTGGTGCGCGAAGGACTTGTTTTTGGAATTCGTCCAACACCGTTTTCCCTAAATATTTAGGCTTTGCAGTTGAATTATACGTTTGTAAAAACGCTTCTTCTGATTCACTAAGTGTAAAAAGTGATGCAATGTCTGAAGTGGGCGTTTCTAAAAATGTATTCAGAATTTCAATGAAATAATGCGCATATCGTTCCATCGTTGCATCCAAAAAAAGATCGGTTGCATATTCCAAGTTGAATCGGATACCGTTGTCACTTTCAAAACCTGTGAGCGAAAGATCAAATTTAGAAGTCGTTTGTTGGTCTTCAAATGCTGTAATTCTTTCGATAATTAAGTCGCTAGTATCACTTTTTAAAATACTTGATTGTTTCTTGAAATCGAACATGACGTCAAACAACGGATTTCGATCTGTTGCCCATTGAAGCGATACATCTGCCACCAATTCTTCAAAAGGAAGTTCCTGATTTTCAAAACAACGTTCGTTTTCTTGCTGGACATTTTTAATGAAATCAATACAATTTTCAGTTCTGATTACGTTCGCTTTTAGCGGAATGGTATTTGCGAACAATCCTACCAATTTTTCCATGTCAGGATGCGCTCTTCCCACCACAGAAGTTCCGACAATGATTTCTTTCTGATTGGATAATTTGGAGAGCAATACATAGAAAGTACTGATGAATACATTAAAGTTTGTGAATTCGTACTTTTTAGTAAATTCCTGTAATTTTAGTTCCTGTTCTTTAGAAAGCTCAAACTGAAAAATCTTCCCATTAGTATTTTTCTTTTTTCTTGATTTGTCAATTGGTAATTCCAACGGCGAAATTGTGGTGAGTTCTTTCTGTTTCCAAAAGTTCCGCTGTGTAACTAAACTTTTTGTATATGCTTCTCGCGATTGCCAAGCTGTGATATCCTTGTATTGTACGGTTAATGGTTCCAACGATTCTTCATCATAAAAAGTGATCAAATCTCGAATCAAAATATTTAGCGAAACTCCATCAGAAATAATATGGTGCATATCTACTAAAAGCATGGTTTCGTGTTCATTTTGAAGTAAGCCAACACGAATTAATGAAGGAATGTTTAAGTTGAAAGGACGTATAAATTGTTGGATTGTTTTGGCTAAATTTTCGCTGTCAAGTTCATATTTTTCGATCTCAAGTTCCGAAGAATCTTGTATTTTCATGACAGGCGTTCCTTGATCTATAACATAATAGGAGCGAAGTAGTTCGTGTCGTTCTAGTAACTTTTGAAAAGCATTTTGCAAGCGTTCAATGTTGATATTAGTACAGCGTAATACTTGCAACATATTATAGGAAAAATTTGTTCTATCTAGTTCTTGAAGAATGTAAATTCTTTTTTGTGCAGAAGAAACTTGGTAGTGTGTGTTTTTTTCAATTGCAGGAATTTCGCTGGAGCGGAATGACGTCTGATGCGTTATAATTCGTTCCGTAATCGCTGCTACAGACGAATTCACCATGAACACTTCCAAGGAAAGTTCGGTTTTGTATTCCTTTTGAATCATGGAAAGCAATCGAAGTGCGTTTAATGAATCGCCACCTAATTCAAAAAAATCATCCTGAAACTGAGGACGTTCGCCCAATACTTTTTCAAAAATAGCTGTCACGCCATTTTCTACTTCCGACTTGTCTAAAAGTATATTCGTTGTATCCGTTGAAGTTTCCACGATAAACGATTGTAAGCGTTGAGATTCTGATATAATTCGTTGATTCAAATCGATCACAGATACTGCAATTGTGGGTATGTATAGCGAAAGAATTTCCTCAAAAGCCATCATGCTTTCCGAAGCCGTCAAACCAATCAAATCATTCTCAGATTCATCATCATATAGTCCATCTGTTTTCTTTGCCATTCCAGTTTCCAGCCAACGATCCCAATTCACAGACACAACTCTTGTAGTTCCTGAATTGTATTTAGATTGCGCATAATGATCCATAAAAGCATTTGCGGCAACATACGCGGCTTGCCCAATTTCTCCCAAAATGGAGCTTAGTGAAGAACATAGAATTACAAAATCTAAGTTCTCTTTTTCTATCAGATGATTGAGGATGATTGTTCCTTCAACTTTGGCTTCTAATACATTTCGTATTTGATCCGTTTCTTTGAATCGTAATAAGCTTCCATCTGCAATTCCTGCTGCATGAATGACACCATTAATTCTTGAAAATTCAGATTTTACAGCGCCGAAAAGACTGCTCATGCCAATTTCGTCAGCAACATTTACTTTGGAGATGAGAACTTCTGATCCAGCTGCTTCTATTGCTTTCAGTTTAAGGATGGTTTCTTTTTGCGAGGTAGCAATGGTTGCATCTTGTAGCATTTTTTCCCAATCACTTTTTTCTGGAAACGAACGACGTGTAGTTAATATCAGTCTGCATTTACTTTTCTCAGCCAAGTACGAAGCCATCGTCAATCCAACGCCACCTAATCCTCCAGTAATGATATAAGCGCCATTTTCTTTGAGTTGAATTGGCGTTGTTTTTGAGTTTTCAAGATGAATTTTGGCAACTTTCTGAATCCAGCGATGTTGTCCACGATACGCAATGAGCGCATCTGAAGCAGTACTTTTTATTTCCGCGATTACTTTTTCAGCATATACACCTGAATGATTTAGCGTTTGAAAATGTTCAAATGATCCAATGTCAATATGTTTCGCTTGGATGTTGATAAATTCATTATTTATCACTTTGGAAAGTCCGCTATACGTACTTTGTTTCGGCGCGATGTTGTTTTCTATTCCAATAACATCAAAAGCATTTTGAGAAGCTGTTGTTACAGTTGTACGTTCATTGAATATGTGATTTGCTATAAAGATTTTCAGTAGCTGAATGTAATTTATAAAATCATCGGTGGTATCGTTCCATAAGTATAAAACGTTGTCAATTTTATATGTATCTGCAACCAAGTTGTTCACTAAGTTTGTATGATCTTCAATTGCATTTGAAAGTGTATATGAGTTGGAATCATTTTTTATAAACGCTGTTCCTTTTTGTACAAGAATTAGCGAATCATTCGTTTTTTGTATGTTTTGAATTAAGTCTGTATGGAAGGCGCTTTCTTGATAAAATACCAACCATTTTTGTGATTTTTTCTGTGATGAGTCAATTTTTAAAGGTGTGAAATCGCGTGTCCACTCGGTAGTGTAAAACCAATCTTGAACTTTCTGTTTTAAAGGTTTTTCGCTTGTTTCAGTTGCTGCTTTCGTTGCTGAAATTTCTTCAGTTTTTATTGGAAATTCAGTTTTTGCAAACGGATACGAAGGTAAATCGCATAGTTGATAGTTTCCGTCAAGATCGATGTTTTTTCTATCTAAGGTATTTCCTTCACACCAAGATTCCGCGTGTGTTTTTAATACATCATGTGCCGAATTTGAACTATAAGAAGTAGCTGTTTCAGGATGATTGCTGATCCAATTTTTGGTCTCTAATTGTTCGATCGCGTCAGCTAAATTAGTTGCAATAAGAGCGATTCTATGTGTAAATTGTGACCTTTTGGAAAGTGTATACGCAACATTTCCTAGATGTAAATTTGGATGTTTTTTGAAAAAACCAGTATGATTTTTTAGTTGTGTTTGAAGTGCTTTTGCAGTCTTCGCAGAAAAGGTAAGCAATTGAGTTTTTTCAGGAGACGGACTTGTTTTTTCTTGCGGACTTTCTTCCAGAATTATATGAACATTCGTTCCACCAATACCGAAACTACTGATGCCAGCTCGCAATGGAAACGCTTCGTTTTTCCAATCAATCAAATTATCATTGATGAAAAAAGGACTGTTTTTGAAATCTATTTCAGGATTTAAATTTTTAAAATTCGGATGTGGTGGAATCGATTTGTATTTGAGCGACAAAATCGTTTTGATCATTCCGGCAATTCCGGCAGCGGCATCTAAATGACCAATATTTGCTTTCACAAAACCAAGCGCGCACGATTGTTCTTTTTGATTTTCAAAAACAGCAGTCAATGCTTTTGCTTCAATTGGATCGCCTAAAAATGTTCCAGTTCCATGTGTTTCTATCAATCCAATGCTTTCAGCTTTTACTCTCGACATGTGAAGTGCCGATTTGATGACTTCTTGTTGCCCTTGATAACTTGGAGCGGTATACCCAACTTTTTGATGCCCGTCATTGTTGATGGCAGAACCTTTTATAACTGCGTGAATGGTGTCATTATCAGCAATTGCATCACTGTAACGTTTTAACACTACAACGCCAACACCATCACTAAATACAGTCCCGCTGGCTGTTTTGTCAAACGGTCTGCATTGTCCGTCAGGCGAAAGAATCATGCCTTCTTCATGAAAATATCCGCCTTCGTTTAGTAAGTTTACAGAAACGCCACCAGCTAACGCCGATTTACATTCGCCCATTAATAATGATCTACACGCTAAATGAATCGCGACTAAAGAAGTAGAACAAGCCGTTTGCACAGCAATTGCCGGACCTTTTAAGTTGAGTTTGTGTGCCACTCTTGAAATCATTAAATCTTTGTCACTCAAGAGTGAATTTGCATATTCATCAAAAGCATTTGCGCTTCCTTTTGCGAGTTCTTTTCTCCATTCATAACTGGACGAACTTCCGCCAAAAAGACCTACTTTTTCTTTTAAATTTTCAGGATCCATTCCTGCATGTTCCAAAGCAGACCAGCAACATTCATGAAATAATCGTGTTTGTGGATGCATTACTTTTGCTTCTGCGGCAGCATATCCAAAAAAGCGCGCATCGAAACACATTACATTTTCTAATTCCCCTTTTGCTTTTACATGATTGTCTGAAGAGATGATGTCTTTGTGGAAACTTTTTTGTTTGGATTCTTCATCAGAGAAGAACGAAATCGTTTCTTTTCCTTCGCGTAAGTTTTCCCAAAAACTAGCTACATTTTTTGCGCCAGGAAACTTACCATGCATCCCAATGATGGCAATTTCCATTCCTGTGAGTTGCGTTTTCTTATTCATTTTCTTGCTCATTATTCATGTTAAAAAAAGATAATGATTTGTTCAATATGTCTAAACTGTCTTCTTGTTCGACGATTTCTTTTTTAGGAATGATTCCTTGTATTTTTGTCACTAGTTCTCGAATTGTTGGATGATTAAAAAAGTCTGTAACCGTGACTATTTCGTCTGTGATTCCTTTTAATTCCCCGTTCAATTCTGTAATATCTAAAGACGTTAATCCCAATTCAAAAAAGTTGTCTTGTACGCCAACTCCTGAAATTCCAACTTGATCTTCTACGAGTTGTACTAGTTTCAATTCGAGTTCACCATTTGGAGCAACAAAATCGCCATCAATTCCAATTTCGGTTCTGGACAGTTTTGAATTTTTTGATGAATTTTCTTTTGTGTCTAATCGGTTTTGGAAAAACTTTGCACTTTCTGCGTGCAATTGTTGGTGTGTTCTATCTAATACAACTACTTGTGATTCTTGCAGTGACAGAATCGTTTGCAATGCTTTTACACCTTGCTCTTTTGTGATACTTATTTCATCAATAGATTGATTTGTTCTTTTCGTTGGGGCTGCCATTCCCATGTGTCTCCACGTTGTCCAATTGACACTTGTAACCAATTTGCAGTTTTGTAGGTAGCTGTTATCTTTCGCGAAAGCGTCTAAGAAATTATTTGCCGCTATATATGCTGCTTGTCCGTACGCTCCAAATACAGAAGCTAATGAGGAAAACACTATAAAAAAGTCTAGTTCTTCATGGTGTAGTGCTTCCGCTAGATGTAAAGTTCCTTCTATTTTTGGCGCAAGTACTTCTTGAATTGACGCTGTTGATCTGTGAATTAAAACGCCTCCGTAATCGGCAATTCCAGCGGCATGAAGTACCCCATGAATCGTTTTATATTTTTCTTTGATGTTTGCAATGGCGCTTTCCACCTCTTTTTTGATAGCAATATTTGCAATTTGCACTTCAACTTTTGAACCAAGCGCTTCAATGGTTATTAATTGTTGTAATTGCTGTTTGGTAACTTCGTCAGTAACATTTTCAAGTTGTTGTTTCCAACTGATCGTTGGATCAATACCTCTGTTACTTCGATTGATCAGTATGATGTTTGCATTTCCTTGATGGGCAATACTTAGTGCGACTTCTAAACCAATTGCGCCCAATCCGCCAGTGATAATGTAGGTATGATTATTTTTTATTGTTGAAAGATTTGTGTCAGTAACCTCGTAGTTTTCATAGCGTTGTATCCAACGATGTCCGTTTCTGTAGGCGCTGTGTATTTCTTTTTGGGTAGCTTTAAATTCTTTGATAAGTTCCATTGCGGTACGCGAATCAATAGTATTGTTTGTCAGCTGAATGTCTATTGTTCTGGTAGAAATGTGTTCAAATTCTTTGGAAATAGCTACCAAGATTGATTGTAGCATTGTCTGCAATGAGTTTTTATTTTCATCGCCAATAATATTGTGAATCGAATCTGTTACCACATCCATATGAAGTTTCAACGTAGGGTTGATCGTATGATATGCTTTTACAAGCTTGTGAATACTGTAAAATGAATTGTAAATATGTTCGCTTGAAGTGACTGTTTCATTCTTTTCTAAATTCCACAAATAGATGATTTGCACTTCATTTTCTGCCGAATTTGTTTTGCCAATATGATCAAAAATACGTTTGTAATCTGCTTCCTGATCTACATTAATGCTTATTTCAGTGTCACTTAGTTGTTGAAATGTTTCCGATTGACCAATAAATAGTATTTTTTTATCGGTAAAGAATTCGTTTTGTATAAGTGATTCGCCAAGCGAAGTTTTATCTGTAAAAATCACCCATATTTTATCTGAATTCGCTTCAATAATAGGATTCGTTGGTAATTTTCTACGAATCCAATTTGGTGTGTAATACCGAAGTTCTTTACTTGTGTTACGCTGTGATTGCGATCTCTTTTCAAACTTCGTTTTCGCAAAC
Organism: uncultured Kordia sp.; assembly: GCA_964351775.1. Classification (GTDB taxonomy): domain Bacteria; phylum Bacteroidota; class Bacteroidia; order Flavobacteriales; family Flavobacteriaceae; genus Kordia. Next base: position 45,093 of record CAYGPQ010000008.1, read on the forward strand.
GGATAAGCTGGTAAAGATATGATTGACCTTTTTTCGTTTTCAACTTGCCACGGAAATGTTGCAATGAAATCTTTTTCCCAAAGCATTCCAATTCGTTGTAAAAGCAGCTCATTATCATTAATAAGTTCACCAACTTTTTTACTAGTATTCCAAGCAATGTTTTTGTATGCTCTTCCTAGATGTGATTTTACAATACTTGTGAGTGTATTTCCAGGGCCAATTTCTAGAAACAATGTTGCGCCTTCATTTTTTAGGGTATCGACTCCTTTTGCAAAGTTGACGGTGTTTCTCAAATGATTCGTCCAATAGGCATTATCGTTTACCATTTCTTGCGTGATGAATTCACCCGTAAGATTCGAAATGTATGGAATTTGAATGTTTTCTTTTGAAACCGTTTGTAGTTTGCCTGCGTATGCTTCCAACATACTTTCCATCATGTGTGAATGAAAAGCGTGTGATGTTTTTAAAGGAATCGCAATAATTCCGTCTTCTTTGAATGTCGTTTGTAGTTTCTGAATCGCTTCATCTGTTCCTGAAAGTACACAACTTTTATGTGTATTTATGACTGCCAACGAAATTTCATCAGAGGTATATTTGTTGGCTTCGGAAGCAGAAAGCATCACGCTTATCATGGTTCCAGTTTCCATAGATTGCATTAGTTTTGCTCGGTCAACAATCAATTTTAAGGTATCTTCTAGTGAGAACACACCCGAAATACAAGCCGCTACATATTCGCCCAAACTATGCCCAATCATATAATCGGGTTGTAAACCTATGTGTAGTAAATATTTTGTAAGCGCGTATTCAAAAGAGAATAAAAGGGGTTGTGTATATAGCGTTTCGTTTATTTTAGACGTCTTATTTTCAGGGTCTTTTGGGTATACTATTTCTTTGTGATCAATTCCTGTGTAGTTCTGCAATGTTTGTAAACACGTATCTAATTCCTGTTGGAAGATAGAGTTTTGTTCATACAGTTCTTTTCCCATATTCAGAAACTGTGCGCCTTGTCCTGAGAACATAAAAACTAACTTCTCTTTCTGCGATGGTATTGTTGGCGTACTTTCTTTTTGCAATCCTTTTTGTAAATCTTCTAGATTTTTGCAAACGTAACTTTCCCGAATAGGAAGCGAAGCGCGTTTGTGGAGTGTAAAAGAAATATTGCCAAGAGAAGCTTTCGTATTTTCAGCTATATATGCTGCTAATTCCTTTTTTACCCTTTGTAATGATTGTGAAGATTTTGCCGAAACTTGAATGATATAATTTTCTTGTGTTTCTGCTGCAATTACTTTTTCAGGTGCTTCTTCTAGAATAATATGTGCATTGGTTCCGCCTATTCCAAATGCACTAATTCCTGCGCGCAATGGTGTTTGTTGTACATTCCAGTCAATAGTTTTTGTATTAATATGAAACGGTGTTTTTTCAAGTTGAATTTTTTTGTTTGGTGTTTTTAGATGTAATGTAGGCGGAATGCTTTTGTGATACAATGCCATTACTGTTTTGATGAATCCTGCCATTCCTGCGGCAACATCAAGATGACCTAAATTTGTTTTGGATGCACCCAATACACACTCTTCTCGGTCGGGCAATCCATACACCGCTTTTAAGGCTTCTATTTCTATTGGATCGCCAATGTTTGTTCCTGTACCATGCGTTTCAATAAACGAAACACTTTCTGGTTCAATTTCCGAGACTTGAATGGCAGATTGAATCACTTGTATTTGTCCTTCAATACTTGGAGCTGTATAGCCAACTTTTCTGTTTCCATCATTATTAACAGCGCCACCTTTTATAACTGCGTACACACGATCACCATCTTCAATGGCTTCTTCCAATCGCTTTAAGAGTACAGTTCCTGCACCATCACCCGGAACAGTTCCAGTAGCATTTTCATCAAACGCTTTGCAATGTCCGTCAACCGACATAATCATTCCTTCTTGATATTCGTATCCTGGTGTCATTGATTTGTGAATGGAAACCGCGCCCGCAATTGCCATATCGCATTCGCCAATTAATAAACTTTTACACGCTTCCTGTATGGCCACTAATGAGGTAGAACAAGCTGTATTTATTAATGAAACTGGTCCTTTTAAGTTCATTTTATACGCTAATCGCGATGCCATAAATTGTGGCGAATGAATATATGTTTGATATTTTTCAGTATCACTAGTTGCGTTTTGAAAAGCATCTATATTCCAATCAAAACTTTGCGAACTTCCTGCGTACATTCCAATGAGTCCTTTGTATGCAAACGGATCGTAACCAGCATCTTCTAATACGTGCCAAACACATTCGTGAAATATGCGCGTGCTTGGATGCATTCGAAGTACTTCTTTTGGTGTGTAATCGAAAAAATTAGCATCAAAACAATCAATATCATTTAATACGCCTGATGCTTTTACGAATTTTGAATCTTTGATACGTCTTTCATCAATTCCTAAATTGCGCAATTCTTCATCGGAGAAAAATGAAATTAATTCATTTCCGTCGATAAGGTTTTTCCAATATGTTTGAAGATTTTCAGATTTTGGGAATCTACAACTGATTCCAATGACTGCTATTTCTAATCCATTCATAAGTTTGTACTACGGTTTTTGTTGGTTAGTTTGATGGATTTTTATTTACTTTTTTGCTCTTTTAAATCGCTGTTTGAGTCGTTCTTTTCCTTTGGCAACAATTTGATCATCTCGTTTTAGATTTTCAGAAGTTTGGTTGCCATTTGTTAAGTGTGAAGCCAACATTTTTATTGTTGGATATTTAAAAGCATCTACCACTGAAATTTCTCCAAGATTTGCTTCTGAAATTTGAGTGACCACGTTGACAATTTTGATAGAACTACCGCCCAATTCAAAGAAATTTTTATCGGTACTGATGTATTGTTTTTCAATGCCTAGTACGTTTGACCATATTTCCTCTAGCGAAGCTTCCACTTTATTTGCGGGTTTTACAGTTGTTGTTTCTTGTAGTAATGTTTCAGGTTTTTCAAAATGTTTTTTATCAATTTTACCATTCCTGGTTAAGGGCATCGATAGTATTTTATTGAAGAAAGCAGGAATCATATAATTTGGTAATTGTGTAGATGTCCAAGCTCTGAATTCACTTGCGTCAATGTCAGTTTCTGAAGTGTAGTAAGCACTTAATACGTATTCGCCACCAAGCAAAAATGACACCACTGCAACATCATTTACCGTTGGATAGTTGCGTAAGCATTCTTCAATTTCTTTGAGTTCTACACGATGACCACGAATTTGTACTTGTTCATCCAATCGACCAAAGTATTCAAGTTCATTGTTTGCATTGATTCGTGCCAAATCGCCAGTGCGATATAGTTTTTGATTCGCGCCAAACGGATTATCAATAAATTTTTCATTGGTAAGCTCAGCATTGTTCAAATATCCTTTACTCAATCCTTTTCCACCGATGAAAAGTTCGCCTTTTACACCTTTTGGAACTACGTTTAAGTTTGCATCCAAAATCATCGCTTTCAACGTCGGAATCGGTTTTCCAATGCTTTTTGAATTGTTTTCAATGTCTGCTTTTTCAATTTTTTTGTAGGTAACGTGTACCGTTGTTTCGGTAATTCCATACATATTTATCAAAGCAGTTTCAGGATATTTTTGATGCCAATCTGCCAATCGTTTTGGTGAAAGTTCTTCGCCACCAAAAATGACAGTTTTTATAGAAAGATCCTTAGTTGCCTTTGTGTTTTCAATAGTAATTATATTGTAAAATGAAGAAGGTGTTTGGTTTAGTACCGTCACTTTTTCAGCAACTAACAAGTCATGAAACTTCAGCGTATCTTTTCGGATCTCTTGTGGAACAATCACCAACGTTCCGCCAAAAAGTAATGCGCCAAATAGTTCCCAAATAGAGAAATCAAAATTGTACGCGTGAAATAATGTCCAAACGTCTGAATCTTTAAAATCGAATAGATTCGCTTCATTAAAGAACAATCGAACTACATTTTCATGTGATATGGAAACTCCTTTTGGATTTCCTGTGGTTCCAGAAGTGTAAATAATATACGCTTCATCACTAGGATTGATGGATGTTTTTTCAAAATTTGTGATGACTTCTTTTTCAATTTCTTCTATCGTAATTGTTTGGATAGCATCATTAAAAGTTGCCAGATTTTCACTTGTCAAAAGTATGGAAGACTTACTATCTTCTAAGATGAATGTTTTTCTTTTTTCAGGAAGTAAAGGATCAATCGGCACATAAGAACAACCATATTTTAAGATTCCAATGATGGAAATAATCATCGCTGTTGAAGGTTCAAACTGCAATGCAATCGGTTGGTTTTTCGCTATATTTTCTTTTGCTAAGAAAGCCGCTACTTGATCTGATTTTTTATCTAAATCTTTATAGGATAGCTTTGTGTCATTCCATACAATCGCTGTATGTTTGGCTTTTTCTTTAGCGATCGTTTCAAAAATATCACAAATCGTTTTACTCGGATATGCAACATTTGTATTATCTAGTAATGACGTTAAAACTGTTTTTTCTTCTTTTTGAAGACATTCAAGTTTTGAGAGTGTTTGCGTTGGTTGTTGTAGTATGTTTTTTAACAATGTGTTGAAATGTACTTTGAATTGTACCATCGTTTCTTTTGAAAACAAATCTGTTGCATATTCAAAGTTTCCTTGTAATGTTTCTTGCAGATCAATAATTTCTAACCAAAGGTCAAATTTACTGTAACCTGTATGCAATGGTTGCAATGAAACGTCCCAAGATATTGCCTCAAAATTTGGAAGTTTCATGTCTTGAAACGTAAATACAACATCAAAAATTGGTTGTCTGTTTAAGATTCGTTGTTTGACCACCGTGTCTACCAAATCTTCAAAAAGGTATTCTTTATTTTTATAGGCATCGGCTATTTGTTCGCTGACTTCAGTTAAGAACTCTGTGAATTTTTTGTTAGATCCTGGTTGCGTTCTCAATGCTAAAATATTGATCATCATTCCAAATCCGTTTAGAGATGATTGCGTATTTCGCATGGAAGCTGGCACGCCAATTACAATATCTTCTTGCTGACTGTATTTTGAAAGCAATAGGTAATAGACACTTAGTAATAACGTGTGTGCAGTTACGTTGTATTCTTTTGCAACTGTTCGTATTTGTTGTGTAAATGCTGCATCAAATTCAAAAGGAATTCGGTCGCCTTTTTCACTTTTTTCTGTTGGGCGTTCTTTATCTGACGGTAAATCGAGTAATGGAATGGAATCGTTAAATTTTTCTTTCCAATACGTAGCTTGTGATTTGTAGGTTTCCGTGTTTCTAAATTCATCTTCTTTTGCAATATATTCTTGAATGCTAAAGTGTACGTCTGAGAGTTGGTTTCCATGGTATAATTCTACAAATTCTCTGTATAAAATACTGATGGATAATCCGTCGGAAATCATGTGTGGAATGTCTATAATCCACACATGTTTATTTTTTTCATGTTTGAATACACCTGATCTAATTAATGGTGCTGTTTTTAGATTGAATGGTTTTACAAATGCTTTTGTTTTTTGTGCGATATCTTTTTCTTGTATTTCTTCATAGGAAAGTGAAAACGGTACATTTTCATGAATTTTTTGCGTTGGAATCATGCCTTGTTCAACGAAAGTTGTCCTAAGCGACACATGTCTTTGTATGATTTTTTTTAGAACGTTTTCTGCTTTTTCAATGTCCAATTTACCGGTAATTGAAAGTGCAATCGGTATGTTGTACGCTAATGAAGTTGGATTATTTTTGTATAGATAATACAAGCGTTTTTGCGCAGAAGATAATGGAAAGAACTCCTCGTGGTTTATGGTTGCGGCTTCACTATGTGTTGATGAGTTTTCATTCATCAGTCGGTCGATTTGTGATGATAATGCTGAAATTAGCGGATATTCAAATACAATTTCTGTGGGTAATTGAATGTTGAATTCGTCCGATAGTTTGATGGCTAATTCTGCCGCTTTTAGGGAAGATCCGCCCGATTCAAAAAAGGTTTTTGAAGTGTCAACGTCTTTTAAACCGATGATTTGCTTCCAAGCATTTGTTACTTTTGGGATGAGTTGCCGACTTGGATTTTCTGGTTCGTCAACATTTTCCGTAGCAATTTCTGCAACATTCATTTTTGGTGTTGCGCCATCAAGTTGAATGATTTGATCTGTAAATTCATGGTTCAGAAATTGTTGTTCTAATACAAAACGTTGCACTTTTCCGCTGGTCGTTTTTGGAATTTTCTTTACAGGAATTATTTTAGAGATGTTGATTCCGAATATAGCAGAAATTGTTTCATTGGCAATCGTAGCAAGATTCAGTAATGCTTCGCCTTTTTTTCGTGTTTGAATGAAAACACCCAGTTTTTGTGTCTTTTCTATTTCATCATAAAATCCGAAAGCAATAACTTTTCCGAGTTCTAACTCTACATTCTTCGCGGCAAGTTTGAATTCAATGTCATGTCCGTAAAAGTTCATTCCGTTGATGAATATTACATCCTTGACTCTTCCCGTAAGGACAAGTTCGCCATGGTCAATGTATCCTAAATCGCCAGTTTCAACCCAACCGTCTTCACCAATTAGTTTCGCTGAGATTTCAGGATCGTTGTAATACCTTTTTGTAACATTTTTTCCTGCAATTTGAATTTTCCCTACGGTTCTGTTAGGCACAGTTTTTCCGTCATTCCCCACAGCTCTCAGTTCACAATTATTTACAAGTCTTCCGAGCTTTACTAATTTTATTGCATAGTTGTGATCTGCATTTAGCGATACTTCTTTTCCAATGATGAGCGATGTTCTATCTATGTATTCACATTCCATTGGTGTTGCTAGTTTGGAAACAGTCACACATAAGGTCGCTTCTGCCAAACCGTATACAGGAGTTATTGCATACTTTTTTAAACCGTACGAAGCAAAGACTTCCGTGAATTTTTTACTGAGATCAAATGATATTGGTTCTGCGCCATTGAAAATGTAGCGCAAGCACGATAGATCTAAATTTGTATGATCTTCTGGCTTGAAATATTTTAATACATAGCTGTAGCCGAAATTCGGTGAAACTGTGGCTGATATGTTGTGTTCCGATACTTTATCGAGCCATATATTGGGTCTTCTGGTGAAGACTTCTGTTTGCATTATATATTGATTCCAGCCAACAAAGAAAGGACTTATGTGAAATCCGATGATTCCCATGTCATGCGTAAGCGGTAACCAACTTAAAAAACGTTCGCCAGTTGGTCTTGGCTCAATAGCATCGCACATAGCGGATACATTTGTTACTAAATTTTGATGCGTTAATACAACACCTTTTGCTTTTCCTGTGGAGCCTGAAGAGAATTGTATGAAGGCAATATCATTTTCATCAGGATGGTAAATTTCTCCATGACCAGAAAGTTCAAATATGGTGTCTTCATTTATACAGCGGGAAGCAACTTCGCCATATTTTTTATGTTCTTTTTCACTGTGTAAATGATCTAGGAGCTTATCTTTTGCTTTTCCGGAAGCAATTAAAAAAGGATTGTTAAGTTTCCCCCAAACATTGATAAATTTTTGTTTTAGGTTTTCATTAGTAGCATTTGCCAAAGGAACTGGAATGATTCCTCCAAGCAGACAACCCCAAAATATAGGTACAAATAGTTCGTTGGAAGTAATTTGAAATAAGGCTTCATCTCCTTTTTTTATTCCTTGCGATTGCAGATTGAATAATACAGTTTTTGCTTGATTGAATAGCTCTGGATAGGAAACATAGGTTTCTTTTCCACCAGCACCAATGTAAGTGATTCCTATGTTTGCTTCAGAATTACTTCCTCTGTCTATTAGCGCATTTACCAAGTTTGTATATTTCATTGTACAACTTTTTACTTGTTTTTCATTTTTTAGTGAGCCCATAATTTTCCGTCCGCAGGTTTGAAAATTCCGTTGTATGCCATGTCTACGGTAATTTTTGTCAACGCTTTTTTAAATCCTGTTTCAAAATCTTCATCATCATTCATGAATAATGTGCTGCGTACACCTTGAATTATGTGTGGATTTTGATGACTTAAAAATTGAATGAGTTCGTCTCCAACTTTTCGAATTGTGTTTTTTTTCATGAAACTCGCATAGACGAGTTTTATCATTTGTAAAGACGTTCTGTGAATGGTTCCTTTGTCTGTCATTTGCAACATGAAGGAATCCATACCATACGTAATGAACGATTCTAACGGATGTTCGCTATGGTCTGTAATGTCAATGTCTTCTTTGTTAGAGATTTTGACAATATTGATCGTGTTTGTATTTAAGATGAGTTCTCTGTTAAAAACTGCCGCTTCATCTTTTGCATAGGCTTCAGAGAAATAGTGTTGCATTACAATTTTTTCAATCCAGTTATGTACATTGTTTCTGTTTGGTGTAAACATTTCAAATTGTTCTTTTTCTAAGAGCACTTCCATCTGTAAGGAAACATCTTCAAGCGTAGCTACTTCCAGATATTTGCTGTATAAAAGTGTTGTGAAGTCTGTAATGCTTTTTCCTTTGTCAAGAACTGTTGCAAGTTCTGTTGGAGCAATGTTGGTTAGGTATACTACACTTTTTGAAAACGTTTTTTCAAGCAGCATTTTTTTTATTTTTGCGTCATCTAAATCGAATGTTTGTTTTTCTGAATTGTTAGTTGCAACAAGCGGACAGTATAGAGAAGATTGTAGGTCGTCATTGCTAATTTCAAAACACACGATAGCAAGAGATACTTGATCTTTGACATTTTTTAGCTGATCGAGTAGTAGTGATTGTGCTTTTTCTTTGTAATCGTTATTTTTTAGATGAGTTCCCGCGTAAAATAGCGCACGTACTTTTCCAAAAAATTGATCGTCATTTTCATAGGCACCATTCTCTGTTGCTATTTTTTTAGTAATTTCTGTAATGTTTGTTGTTTGTTGTGAATTGGATGATTTTTGTGCGCCAAGTATCATGCCGCTGCTTCCATGTTTCCATGAGAAGTCGTTGTAGTTGGGCGAAAATACTTCCATTTCTCCACTTTTATAAGCATCTATATAATGAAATAATTCTTCTTTAGCGGTTATTTTCTTTTTGTAATTCGCCCAATTTTTATGTTCCGTATTCCATTGTGCATTTTCATAAGTTGTTGCCCAATCTGCAACGATGTTGAATGCTTCATTGTTGAAATACGAAGCTAATTCTCTAAATACAAATGCAATTCCTGCAGTTCCTTCGCCAAAACCACATAATCCTTTAATTGTTTGCGCACTATGATCCCAATATGCGCTGTTGTTTGTAATAATTGTTTCCTTAATTATTTTTTCAGCGTATGTTTTGATGTAGTCTAAAATCCACTCTTGATGACTTGCATCATATAAATGTAATAGCGTTAGTAAGGTTCCAGCTCTTCCTTTGTAAAGTCCGTTGGTGATTTCTGGAGAATGCAAAAATTCAGCATTGCATCCTTTTGCAATTTCTAAGGCTTTGTCAAGATATTTTGTATCGTTGACTACTTTTGAAACTTGTATGAGCGTATAAACAGTTTCCATACGACCTTGATACAAACTGTAATTTTTAGTAGCAACACGATCACTATTGCTCGCTAATTTATCCGCCAACGTATATAGAATAGCTGTATATTTTTCTTCACCTACAATTTCATGTGCTTTGATGAGTAATTGAATATTTTTTGCTATTGCAGCATTACCAAATTCGGTTGCTGCTATGACCATATTTGTTATGGAAATGGCTTTGTTTTGTATTTCTTTTTGAGTGGTATTATCCATTACGAACGTGTGCTTTTATTTTTGGAAAGATGTTTTAGATGGCTAAATTTTTCAGCAATCCATCAATGTGGAAATAGACTTCGGGATGTTCTGTTAAAAGTCTGTTTGCTACATTTTCATTGACTTCTAATGACTTTTTGAAGATTCCGATGGCGTGAATGTATTTTGTTTTGCTTGGGACACTACTAAATTGTACTAAGTCAAAATTGTTGGGTTTATCAAAATACGATTTGATCTGTATCCCTTTTTGTTTTGCCATATAGAAATACAACATTTGTTCATATATCATGTTGAATGGACCTTTGGTGATTTTGTCCATATTGTGCAGATTTTCGTCTACAAATTTGAAAGCCTTTTTTGTGTATTCTTGAATAAAATCTAAATCGTGTCCTCCAAATAATCCGGCATTAATTGCTGTTAAAGTATCTTCATTCGGTTTTAAATCTTTCAGCACTTCCGGAATGTATTCAAACGCGTCCAGCACTTCCGCAAAGTGTGCATGGTATACAGGCATATTTACTTCAAGACTTTGCACATATAATGGTGCATTTTTCACTTTTTCATGTAAACTTTCCCACATAAAAACATCGCCATCTGCATGAATAAATGGTTCTTTTTGAATGCTGTATGCGAATATTTTTCCCAATGCCCAAAGGTCTTGCGGATACTTATCTAATTCATCTAAAACCACCGTTACTTTTGTGTATGGAAGTTTTAAAATATCTATTAATATTTCTTTCCCAAATGCGTCAGTAACCAATTCTACATCGTCAAAATATTTTCTGAATTGCAAGCAACTTAATGCCCAACTCATGTATAGATATTTTTTTTCTAACCAACCGCCGCTAAATCTTCCTTCAACATCAGTAGATTGTGTTCGCATGGGTTTTGACCAAAAACTTTGAACTATTTTCATGTTGTTTTGATTAGTGTGTTGTTTCTAAAAATTGTTCAATAACGTGTGCGTGTTTTGTTGCATCTTGCGCGTTTATATATACTTTTTGCATTTTTAGAATGTTTTCTTTGAATGAGGTTTCGTTTAAAATTTGTTGTATTTTTTTTGACAATTCCGCGGTAGCTTCTTTTCTAATGTTTGCGCGTAATCCCATACCGTGAAAGGCAACTCTTGCTGCATTTCCATTTTGATCGTATGGCAATCCTAAGGTATCAACCAACATAGGTACACCATTGAAAATACATTCGTTTACAGAGTTGAGTCCGCCATGTGTAACCATCAGATTTGTTTTTTTGAGCACTTCTAATTGTGGTACTCTTTCGTAGACGTGAACGTGCGACGGAATGTTTCCTAATGAATTTTGATCGAAGTTTTTTCCAACAGAAAGTATCAACATACAATCGTTTATATTTCTAACGGCGTCAATCAGTTTTTTGAAGAAATTAGTTCGGTCATGAAACCACAAAGAAGCAGAACTTCCAAGCGAGCCATAAATAATATGTGGCGTATTTTCGAGCGAATTTAAAACTTCGGTTGTGTTTATTTCTTCATTTTGATCAACTTTTGTGAAGGTTCCAGTTCGTTGTTGATCTATAATTGGACACAGATGATATTGATCAGGAATGTTTCTATTTGGAAAATCAAAGGCTCTTTCACATAAAACCAACTCTTTTACACCTTTTATTCCTACATAAAAAGCTCTTGAACGGTCAATTTTATGTTTAGGGAAATTAGTTTTTTTAATCATCATTTGGATCATCGAACTTGGATCGTAGCCTCTAAAGAGTAATTTATACCAAGTGTTTAGCAACCATTTTTTAAAGTAATACTGATTCCAGCTGAGCGAAATTTTAAGATTTCCTAGGAATGTATCTTCTGGCATTAACGTTGAAAAAACACCTGGGTATTTTGGAGTTCTTACCGAACTTACCGTAGTTTCCAACATCACAATTGGAATGTTGAATTTTTCAAGATTGAAGTAATATTGCACATACGAATAGTCAATAATAAACAAGTCAGGTTGTTCACGGTCAATAAGTTGTTTGACTTCTATTCCTTCTAAAAAAATCTTCTTTAACTGTTTTGTTTGTGCTATAAGTTCTTTTAAAATTGTTAAAGGTCTCCTGTAATCATTTTCATCTGCAACCGTTTGTCCTTCGTGTTTGTAATAGCAATCTTTGAAGATTCGTTTTAACGGAAAACCTTGCTTTTCCACATATTCTTTTTGTGATTCATTGTGACTTAGATACGTGATTGAATGTCCTTTTTTTTCTAAGGCGCGTGCAATAGCAAAGGTTGCATTGTAATGACTTGGTTGATTGAATACTATGAAGCAGATATTTGCCATTTATATATTTGAGAGAATTTTATGTTTATTTGCTAAAAAGTCTTTTTATGAATAAACTGACTATTTTGAACCCATTTTTTGAAAGTTGTGCTAATGATTTTGGTGTACCCAATCGCTTACGACCATCATATTTTGCTTCTTCAGCAAAAGGTCCGTCTGCATCGGTGTAAAACATAAATACTTGTATTTGGTATTCTCCCGTAAAAGGTTCGCGCCAATGTGTCATTTCATTTCCTTTGAAGATTAAAAAATCTCCTCTTCCCATGACAGCTTCTTTGGTAACTCCATTATCATCAAGCAAAATATTCCAGCCAGTTTCCGGATTGCACCCTAAAGTTAATGTCGCGCTTATAGTTGAACTTTCAGAGTCTTTGTGTTTTCCGAGTTCGGCACCTTCTCTATACACGCAAGACAGCGAAAACATAGGATGTAAATTGTATCCTGTAATCTTTTCTACAATCGGTTTTAAGGATAGTAAAATACTGTCTCCTAGTTCGTTACCGTATTTTATTTTTCGTGCATTTAAATTGTAAAAACGACTGTCTATGGTTTGTCTGTTTTCACTCATTAAAAAATATTCAGAAAATGCTTTAATGGATTCATCATTGAAAACTTTTTCAACGACAGCGTATCTATTTTCTTTAAAAAAAGCGGCTTTTTTTTCGTGATTTGTATCTAGCATATTTTTAAGATTGACTATTTAAGTTCTTTTTCTTCCCAAGCTTCGTATAGTTTTTTTGGAATTTTTACTTGACTTGATTCTCTGATTTCTTTTACGACAGCTTTGTTTAGTAGATCAAATTCTTCAGGAAGCGGTCTTAAAAATTCTACGAGTAGTACGACTCTTGTTTCGTCGGTATTATTATGTACTTCATGAATGTAACTGTCATCAAAGATGAGTGTTTCGTTCATTTTCCATTGGTGTTTTACACCATCCACTTTTAACCAATAATCATCACCATTTTGTGGAAGAATGATTGGTAAGTGACATTTTATAACGCCGCCATACGGTCCTCTGTGTGGTTTGATATGTTTTCCGGGCGATAGAATAGAGAAGAAGCATGTAATAACATTTGGAATTTTCGAGATAATTTCGAATGTTTTTGGCATTCTTGCGATGGTTTTTGTATTGGTTTCGCCATAAGCCATTAATCCAATAATTCTCCAATCTTCATGACCTTCAATTTTATCTTCTGTTAAATCTCTAAGTGTTGGTAATTTTTCAATAGCTAACTCTTTGATGAATTTTTTATATTCTTCCGTAATGACTGCGGTATTTTTTTCTAATTCTTCTGTCCATGAGAAAGCATCATTGCTAAAAACAGGATGATCTCCTATTAAAGACTTTGCTTTTACGATGGTTTCCGCCTTTAGGAGTTTATCGTATTCTTGCTGTACGTTTTCCATAATTTCTAATTGGTTTTAATTTTTATTGGTGTTTTTACAAGGTTTGTTGAACGTATATTGTATCTCATTTTTGAGAGATTTTTTGTAGAAGCGTTTTTTTGATTTTTTGATTTTCGCTATTGAAAATTTAATAAGACAGATGTGTTTCCTTATGAAACTCTATATACAACGTTGTTCTTTCTTTGTGCGATTCATTCAGCGCAAAATGGTCTAAAGCTCCATCAAAAACAATTGGTTTTCCGCATTCGTATTGACGAAATTCTCCTTGAACATTTAGGTAATTATAGTTGCGTTCTTTTACCGTGTCAATTGGAAGATGTAATTGAAGTGCATTCTTTTCTCTAATGTCAGCATGTCTATGCGTATGTAATACGGCATTCGGTTTTAGTTTTAAAAGTGCTACGGCAATAATTCCTTTGACATCTTTAAACAAATCGATCGTTTGCTTCATTTTCCCATTTGTAAAAGGTACTTTTTGATCATTTAAGACTAAACCATATTGCGTCCAATCTTGATTTCCTTCATTTTCTCCTCCCCAACCTAAAACCCAACCATATTGGTTTCCTTCCATAACGACATGTTTATGAACTTCTAAAAGTACTTCTTCAGGTGATTTATTAATTCTATGTATGGGCATTATAGGCGCATTTAGCTCATAAAATTCGTCCCTAATAATTTCCCATTTTTTGCATATTTCATGTAGTTTCGGGAAATTAGCTATGTCATAATACGATTGTTCTTGATTCATAAAATTTAATGTTTAGATGTTAGTGAAAATACTTTTTGCAGCACTTGCTAGCATTCGCTAAGTTTCGTTTTGTAGAGAAAGAGAAAATAAAACCCGTTGCGTATTGAAAATAATCAGTTTACAGGCCCTTTTTTTATTAATAGATCGGTAACTTCTTGTGCTCTCTGTTGAATTTTATAATTGTTTGAAGAAGTAGCAATTTCATTGAGCCAACCAAATACAAGTTCACTAGATACGTTTCTGTAGAAATGTATTTTGGAGAGAATTGATAGTACATCATCAAAGTTCATTTCATTAATGATTTTTGAGAAATCTTTGATATAGCTCAATTCGTCATCTTTTAAATGCTCACGTTGGTTAATTTTTGGAATGAGGTTTGGTTGGTAATTTTCGGGGTTTATAAATAATTCTTCAAACGGAATATCTGGCGCGAAATCAATAACCAAGTTGATCCGTTTTGTTTTTGAAAAGTTAGCGGCACTGTGAATTTTTCGACCTTCTATAAACCATATTTCCCCTTTTTGCATATTGTAGACAACGTTTTCTTCAGAAGTAAGTGCGTGTTCATTAATCTTTAAAGGAATATGGATTCTTGTAAACCCTTTTTTGAATTCTAAATAATCTTTATGTGGAATGATTAATCCATTGATACACAGAAAAAGGCGAATTGTTTTTATATGTTCTTTTTTGAAAAGTTTTTCTACAACTTCATTTATATATGATAATTGTTCCCCGTATTGTGTGGGTTTTACATCTTGATCATGTTCAATGGATAAATGGTCGTCTTTTAACCCTGAACGATTCCACAGCATACATGTTTTCCAAATACCTGAGGCATATTCACTGTAAGAGTCATTGAACTCAAAAGTATCGATTAATTTGAGCTCTTTGTCTAATAAGTGCTCTTCAAAGTTTACTTTGCCTATAATTTTTGATTCCATTTTTTAAACCTGTGTTAAATTGTATGAGATTGTAATACTTCGTTGATATAATTAATTACATCTTCTTTTCTATTGTTGATAAAGAAATGACCACCATCGAAATGTTTGATGACGCATTTTTCAGTAGTTATGCTGCACCAATCTTCTAATTGTTCATCTGTAAAAACATCGTTCACACCATTTAAAATACTTACTTTTGTAGGTACACTATGGTGCATATTTCCCCTTGGTATGTAGCGTTCAACCAATTTGTAATCGCTTCGAATGATAGGTAAAAACAGTTTGGCTAACGTCGGATTTTGAAAAATTTCTATTGACGTTCCTTCTAAATTCATTAATACATTTTTGAATTCTTCATCGGGAAGCTCATGCGTAAAGTCACTTTCTTTAATTTTAGGAAAACCTCTTCCTGAGAGAAAAAGATGTTCAGGAATTAGTGCATCTTCTTCTATAAATTTCATGGCTAATTCATACGCAATTAATGCGCCCATACTGTGCCCGAAAAAGGCAAAACGTTCGCCTACATCATTTTTTATTTTATTGTATAAATCATCAATTACTTCGTTCATTGAAGGATATAATGCTTCTCCAATTCGCACACCTCTTCCTGCGAGTTCTATCAATTTTAGATTGATATTTTCACTTAAAAGTTTTTTCCATGGAGCAAAAGCATACACAGATCCACCTGCATACGGAAAACAAAATAAGTTGATCATATTGGTTATGTAATTGTACTGGAGCTTTTTATTGCTAAAGATTGTTGTAGTGTTCCCATCTTTTTTTTTGGAAATTGAGCTAATTGATGTGTGTCTTCTGTAATTTTCTATGCAGAAGTTTATAACATTTTTCCATCATTAGTTTTAATAATGATTTTTGATAATGTTGTATTGTTACTTTATTGAAATTAATGTAAGATGTACTAATTTTTAGAGAATTACTCAGTACATAGGAAATCCTATTCTTACTAAGGTATTTACGATCGAAATTGCGACAAATTTTAAATTTTAAAAACAGCTACGCTACTCCCAGTCACATGGGATGCTTTTTTTGTAAATAAAAATAGGGGAGGTTTTTTTTGGGTATTAGAAAAGATTGAAGATTGTCATCTTCATGACAAAAGTATGATTTTTTTTTAACAGTGTAATGCTAAGATGAAATTATTACGAAAATGATAATGTTGTATTGAAATCTTTTAAAAATATGCTAAAGATTGGTGCTTTAAAGGTATTTTTTTTATGAATTTGATTAGTGTAATTGTTTTTTTAAATGTAATTTTTAGTGCTAGATGATCACAAAACAGCATAAACTGTGAGCGTAAAATAAAAATTCAATAGTTAGCAATAAGAATCTATAATAGTATAGAAATTATAGAGTATAAAATAGTATTCAACTACACAATGTGAATGATTATCAAAAATTAGATGACGACATCAAATCGTTAGATTATTTGATTGCTATTTTAAAATGAAAATTGGAAAAAGAATATGCTGTATATAGTTACATTGAAAACAAAGCTTAAAATACAACTTCTATCAGCGATACTGACACTTGATAAAAATAAACCCTTGTAAATCAATTAATTACAAGGGTATTTATGGAGTCGAAGTATGGGGGTTCCCGCTTAAAAAAAGCGGTCACGCTCTCGCC